>JAWOCF010000144.1:0-5615 GCA_046483935.1 Bacteroidales bacterium
ATTATGTGGAAGACAGAAATCCTCACAAATGGGACATTGCAAAAGCCATCGAAAACCTGAACAAGAACATCCTCATGATGCTCAACGAGTAAATGCAAGGCCGACCCAAACAAATAATGCTTCAGGACCTGACTTAAAGAAAATGAAATGTGGTGGTTTTATCCCGCCATTCGATATCAGCCCCTCCTCTTTAGCATGGTGGAAGGCATTAACGATTCTGTAATAAACACTCAGATTCCTGAAAAATATGATCAGGGCTTATTGCTGCTCCACCCGGTGTTGTGATGCTGATGCGAAACACCCAGTTTCTCCACATAAAGCACCAGTTCGGGAAAAAAGGAATGAAACTCTGTTTCAAAATCCTTGTAGTAAGCCACCAGGTCAATGACTGCATTTTCCATGCCTGAGCGGAAAGGGGTTCGTCGTGCCATGCCCTCAAACACCTGCTGGAGCCGGTCGAGATGCGAGTAGCCCACCAGCCAGTTAGAAGTGATCATAAAAGGAATCATATACCGGGCCCTTACAGGAAGCAGGAAATAGTTTTTCAGCAACATGTTGTACACATGTTTCACAAAATCTTCCAGCGAATGATTGGAGTATTCCTGCCAGTTGCGGGCCAGATAATGATCATAGTACATATCGACGATCACCGAGGAGTAAAGCCTGTATTTATTACGCAGCCGCATCTTGCTTTTTTCCACCGTAGGATGGGTGTCGGTGAAGGCATCTATTTTGCGGTGCAGCAGGATGCCATTGATAATGCCCTGATGAAACTTTTCAATCTGCCGTCCTTTTACCATATCGGCGATGAAATTGCCCAGCATCAGGTCTTCATCTTCACCGGAAAGGTATAGGTGGGCCAGGAAATTCATCAGGTTCAGGGATTAATGATTTCAGGAAGCATCTTACGCCAGATGACAAAACACAGGCAGGCATCGCTTCCTGCAAGATAATCTTTTTTCGTCAGGTTTGGGGCATCCGTAGGAGTCAAAATTTCTCTATCCTGCTGTTTTTACCGTGCAACAGGTGCAATCGTGCGCCTGAAATTGCCCGCCGGATGGATTATTTTTCTTAGTTTTGTGCCGATTCTACAAACAAGCATTACACAAAAAATATAAAATCATATTGCATATGCAAAAGCTATTGTTATTGGGTGATGAGGCCATTGCCCAGGCAGGGATAGATGCCGGCATGTCAGGCATTTATTCTTATCCCGGCACCCCTTCTACCGAGATCACTGAGTTTGTGCGCACCTCGGGGGAAGCCCGCGAAAAAGGCATTGTTGCCAACTGGTGTGCCAATGAGAAAACGGCTGCTGAAACAGCCCTGGGTATGTCGTATGCCGGAAAGCGTACCATGACCTGTATGAAACATGTTGGACTGAACGTGGCGGCCGATGCTTTCGTCAATTCTTCCATCACAGGGGCCAATGGCGGCCTTCTGTTCGTGGTGGCTGATGACCCCTCCATGCATTCCTCGCAGAACGAGCAGGACTCACGGTTCTTTGGCAATTTTGCCATGATCCCGGTACTGGAACCTTCCAATCAACAGGAAGCTTACGACATGGTACATTATGGCTTTGAGCTTTCCGAGCGGTTCCGCATCCCGGTAATGATCCGTATCACCACCCGGCTGGCCCATTCGCGTGCAGGGGTTGTACGCAAAGCCACCAAAGAACAGAACCAGACTCAGCTCCCCAACAATCTGCGCCAGTTTGTATTGCTGCCAGGCATTGCCCGCAAGCAATATCAGGACCTGCTGAACAACCAGGATGCCTTCGTTCAGGAATCTGAGCAGTCCTCTTACAATGCGTATCTGCCCGGCGATGACAAGTCGATGGGCATTATTGCCTGTGGGTTGGCCTACAATTATCTGATGGAAAATTATCCGGACCGCAAGGTCCCCTTTCCGGTGGTGAAGGTCAGTCAGTATCCTGTTCCCCAGAAACTGATTGAGCAGCTTTACGAAGAATGCGACACCATCCTGGTGCTGGAAGAAGGATACCCCATGCTGGAAGGCATGTTGAAAGGGCTGCTCAACAAAGGCAAGACCATCAAAGGTCGCCTGGACGGCAGCCTGCCCCGTGCCGGCGAACTCAACCCCAACCATGTAGGTGAGGCCCTGGGCTTCACCAAAACCTACGGGCAGGATGTACCCTCCATGGTGGCTTCACGCCCCCCTTCGTTATGTGCAGGATGCTCGCATATTGACAGCTTCACCGCATTGAACGAGGTGATCGACATCTATGGACGGGGAAGGGTATTTTCAGATATCGGGTGCTATACCCTGAGTGCCCTGCCACCCTACGAGTCGATCAACACCTGCGTAGATATGGGCGCCTCCATTACCATGGCCATTGGTGCTGCCGATGCAGGCATTGTGCCTGCCGTAGCAGTGATTGGCGACAGCACCTTTACCCATTCGGGCATTACCGGGCTGCTGGATGCTGTGAACCACAAGGCCAACATCACGGTCGTAATCCTTGACAATGCCACTACAGGAATGACAGGCGGGCAACCCTCGGCTGCTTTGGGCAAGATCGAAGAGATCTGTAAAGGCGTCGGAGTGGAAGAAAGCCATATCCGGGTACTCAAGCCCTTGCGCAAACATCATGAAGAAAATGTACGCATCATCAAGGAGGAAATGGAACATCAGGGCGTGTCGGTGATTATCCCCCGTCGCGAATGTATCCAGACGCTGAACAAGCGCATGCGTGCAAAATTCAAGGAAAAGGCCAAAACTGCCGACAAATAACAACAACATTTATAAGGGTGCCCCTTGAAATCATCATCTACGGGGGGATCTCATAAATTTAAAAGTAACTACAAATGAGAAAAGATATCATTTTAGCAGGTGTCGGAGGCCAGGGAATCTTGTCCATTGCGGCCATCATAGGATACGCTGCTGTAGAATCGGGCCTGTATCTGAAACAAGCCGAAGTGCATGGCATGAGCCAGCGCGGAGGCGATGTGCAAAGCCACCTGAGGCTCTCGGACCAGCAGATCGCTTCCGACCTGATTCCCCAGGGACGGGCCGACATGATCCTCTCGGTAGAGCCCATGGAGTCTTTGCGCTACCTGCCCTATCTGAATCAACAGGGATGGCTGATCACCAGCACCAAACCTTTTGTCAACATCTCCAACTACCCACAGGAAGAAAAGATCATGGAGGAGATCGCCAAGGTACCCAACCACATTACCCTTGATGCTGAAGCCATTGCTTCGGAACTGGGTAGCACCAAATCGGCCAATATGGTCATTCTGGGCGCCGCAGCCCCCTACCTCGATATTGATTACGGCAAGCTGCAGCAGGCCATTCGCTTCGTTTTTGGCAGCAAGGGCGAGGAGCTGGTCAACATCAATCTCAGGGCCCTGGAAGCTGGAAGGAATGTGGCCCTGGAAGCTCAAAACTAATGATTGTATGAAGTGACTTAAAAAACCTGTCCGGCTGTTTCCTGACAGGTTTTTTTTATGAATAATAAATCGGCCGAAAGGCTAAACAAAAGCCTTCATAAATCCTTTTAACCTTAGCTGTTAAGTGCTTTTATTATTACTTTTGCCTTCAACATCATGAAAACAACCTGACCCCCAGGCTGCCCTGATGCTCAAAACGTGAGGCCTGTTAATAAACTGATTAGTAATCTACTATAACATTCATCTGATATGATAACAAACAATTTCATTTCACGCCACAATGGTATCCGAAAAGAAGATGAAGTAAAAATGCTGAAAAAGATCGGACTGGATTCTGTTGATGCGTTGATTGACAAAACAGTACCGGCATCTATCCGGCTAAAAAAAGAAATGGATTTGCCTGAAGGCCTCAATGAATTCGAATATCTGAATCATCTGAAAGCCCTGGCATCCAAAAACAAGATTTACAAGTCGTATATCGGCATGGGTTATTACAATACCATCCTGCCAGGTGTGATCCAACGCAATATCCTGGAGAACCCGGGTTGGTACACTGCATATACCCCTTACCAGGCAGAAATTTCACAAGGTCGCCTGGAGGCACTATTGAATTTCCAGACTGTAGTATCTGACCTCACGGGCATGGATATTGCCAATGCTTCCCTGTTGGATGAAGGGACTGCCGCTGCTGAGGCCATGATCATGTTCTTTAATGGTCGCAAACGCGATGCAGTAAAAAACGGGGTCAACAAATTCTTTGTATCCCAACGATGCTTTCCACAGACCATCGACGTACTGAAGAACCGTGCCACCCCCCTGGGCATTGAGCTGGTATTCGGCGAGCATGACACCTTCGACTTCAACGAAAAGGTGTTTGGCGCTTTGGTGCAGTACCCCGATGAGAGAGGAAGCATTCACAACTACTCCTCTTTTGCCCAAAAAGCCAATGAGAATAACATCAAGGTTATTGTGGCAGCCGACCTGCTGAGTCTCACCTTGCTGACGCCTCCCGGCGAATGGGGTGCCGATGTGGTGGTGGGTACTACCCAACGTTTTGGAATCCCTATGGGATATGGCGGCCCGCATGCAGGCTATTTTGCCACCAAAGACGAATACAAGCGTCAGATTCCCGGCAGAATTATCGGGGTGTCGGTAGACAAGCAAGGCAATTACGCGCTGCGTATGGCCCTGCAAACGCGCGAGCAGCACATTAAAAGAGAGCGTGCCACCTCCAACATCTGTACCGCTCAGGCACTGCTGGCCACCATGGCAGGTGTGTATGCAGCCTATCATGGCCCCGAGGGCTTGAAACAGATTGCCCGCCATATCAACATTCTTACCAATGTACTGGACCAGGAGGTGAAGAAATATGGCTATCAGCAGCTCAACAAGTATTTCTTCGACACGCTGGAAATTCAGCTGCCTGAGAACCTGTTCGCTGAAACCATCCACCTGATGGCCCAGGAGCAGCAGATGAACTTCAGAATTATTGATGAAAAACACATCGGCATCAGCCTGGACGAAACAACCTCACTTGAGAATGTTAATATCATCCTGGAGATCCTGGCAAAAGCTGCCGGCAAAGAGTTTGCAGCCTTCGTGTGCAAGCCCGAAGAATGTGAAAAGATGACCTCTTTCCCCTCAGCGCTGAGCCGTACCAGCAAGTTCCTCCAGCAGGCCTGTTTCAACTCTTACCATTCGGAAACAGAGATGATGCGCTACCTCAAGAAGCTTGAGAACCGCGACCTGGCCCTGAACCGCACCATGATCCCCCTGGGCTCATGCACCATGAAGCTGAATGCTGCCAGTGAGCTGTTTGGATTGAGCTGGCCTGAATTCGGGAACATCCATCCTTTTGTTCCTGCCGAACAGGCTGCCGGCTATCTGGAGTTGATCCGTCAGCTGGAAAAAGACCTTTGCGAGATTACCGGCTTTGCAGGCATGTCGTTCATGCCCAACTCAGGAGCCTCCGGTGAGTATACCGGACTGATGGTAATCCGTGCTTATCATGAAAGCCGTGGCGAAGGACACCGCAACGTAACCCTGATTCCCTCCTCGGCCCATGGCACCAACCCTGCCAGCGCCGTGATGGCCGGCCAGAAGGTGGTAGTGGTGAAGTGTGATGAGAATGGCAATGTGGATATGGATGATCTGCGCAAAAAGGCGGAGGAGCATAAAGAGAACCTGGCAGCTATCATGGTG
>JAWOCF010000217.1:0-2863 GCA_046483935.1 Bacteroidales bacterium
GGGCAGGAATTTGTTTCCGGCAATTTCAAAATCGCCAACTATTGCCTGAAGGAAAGCTTCGGCAGGTGGGGGGTTTTGGAGTTGTTTTACGAATTCAACCCCCTGCAGAATGAGGACCGCAAGGTGCTGGTGGATGAAATGAGCAGTTACCTGACCATTATCTGCGATGTGATGGAAACATTTGTCAACCAACATGAAGCCCAGCATCAGCTGGAGTCTACCCGCCAGAAGTATCTTGAGTTATTTGAAAGTATTACAGATATTGTCTTCATCATGGATGGTAGGGGCCGGTTTACTTCCATTAATCCTGCCATGCAAAGTATTCTTGGCTATAATCTGGAGCAGGGGTTGATGTACAAGAGCATTATTGTTCCTTCGGGGGTTCAGGATGTGCAGCGGGTGTTCAGGGATGCAATAACTAATCTGCAGTCTAATGTTACTTTTGAAGCAGATGTGCTGAATAGTCAGGGTGCTATAAAAAATTTCCTGATCAATTGCCTGATCAAGTATCAGGACAGCAGGCCTTATGAAATACTGGGGGTTGCCCGCGATGTCACTGAGTCACGGCAGGTATCGCGTAGGATGATAAAAGCCATTGTAGAAACGGAAGAACGCGAACGCAAGCGATTTGCGGAAGAATTGCATGACAGCCTGGGCCCATTGTTGTCGAGCATTAAAATGTATCTGCAAAAAGCAGATGCTTCGGAGCTTCTTAATGACCATGACCGTGAGATTATTAGTTATAGCTCCGAGTTAACCAATGAGGCGATCGTGCAGACCCGTATGATTGCCAATAACCTGATGCCCAGCATCCTGTCTGATTTTGGAGTGCTCAGGGCCCTGAAAAATTTCTCGGCTAAAATCAACCAGTTGGGTAAGATCAGGGTGAACCTGAAGTGCGCCCATCAGGCTATTGATCTTCAACCCGCCGAAAGTCTGGTGGTATACAGGGTGCTTACCGAATTGATTAATAATGCCCTGAAGCATTCGCGAGCCGATACCATCGATATTGATTTTCATTGGAAAAACAACATCCTGATCATTGTTTATTATGAAAACGGCGAAATGATACATCCTGACAGGATCATTAAAAACCATGAGAATAAAGGGATGGGCCTAAAGAATATTGTTAACCGAATTGAATCGATCAATGGAATCATTGAGTTCAACAAAGGAAATAAGCAAGGGTTTCAGGTAAAGATCCTGTTTGCTTCCGGGTATAATCATTAACAGGCAAGAGAATTCATTAAAAATATTGCACGATGAAGAACACTAAGCACAGGGTCATGGTTGTTGATGACCACTATATTTTTCGTAATGGTTTAATTGACTTGCTGGAAGAGGTCGATCAGGTTGAATTTGTTGGAGAGGCATCTTCAGGAGAGGAATTTCTTGACAAGGTGAAGGATGTAAAACCTGACATGGTGTTCATGGATATCAGGATGCCTGGAATCAGTGGCATTGAGGCTACCCGCCAGGCCATGGAAAATAATCCTGATCTGAAGATCGTGGCCCTGAGTATGTTTGGTGAGAGTGATTATCTGGATGAAATGCTCCGCGCCGGGGCCATTGGCTATCTGCTGAAGAATATTGGGCGTGAAGATCTTGAAAAAGCCATCCACAACATTGCCAGCGGCAAAGGATATTTCAGCGAAGAGATGCTGATATTGGTTACCCGCAAGGTGTTTGTCCGCAAAGAGGAAGAACAGATTCAGTCCATTATTGATAGCTTCACCAAAAGAGAAAGACAGGTGCTTGATCTTGTTTGCAAAGGCTTTTCCAACAACGAGATTGCCGGTCAGCTGGCCATCAGCCCCCGCACTGCAGGTGGGCACCGTAACAACCTGCTCTCTAAAACAGGGCTGAAAAATTCAGCTTCGTTGGTCAGTTTTGCCCTGAAAAACAAACTGGTAAGCCTTTAAGGCTGTAGCACATGCCAGCACACCTGTAATTTATACAGGTGCTTATTTGTAATATACCTGCCGGGTTTATTGCCATATCCTCCTTATATCAAAGCCTGTTCAAGTTTCTATTAAAGACGTATCATAAACGTATTAAATTCGCGAATTCGCGAATTTAATACGTTTATGATACGTTTATGGTGCGAGTTTAATACAGACATGAATCAGCCAGGGGTGAGGCCGGCTTATACAGAATGGCCATGCAGGAGCGGTTAGTGAACATGCTGGTTTTTATGCCTGAGATTAGATCAAAAAGGGAAGGAAATCAGATGAAAATACCTGCTGCAAAGGTGGTTTATATACCCTTAGCCTGATCCGTGAATCCCCTGTTTTATGGATGAATGATGTTGGGTAAACTTGTTAACCAATATCTATAAAAAAGCAAACAGGATGAGAAAGGCAGGAAATTTGATTTTTATGGTAACGGCAAAAGAAGGGCAAGGAAGCAGATTGCTGGTGTTGCGCAATACAGATGGACATTGTGAATTGCTCCTGCAGCAAGGCATTACAAAATCTCATTCTGCCGGGAGGTTGATTCGCCGGCTGCACTGCAGGTAAAAAAGGCTATGAAGGGTGCTTTTTAGACATAAAAAAGGCAGCCCGAAGAAAAAACGATCTTACTCTGATACCTCCCCTTTCAGATCATAACTGGCCCGGCTCTTTGCGTATTCAAAAGTTTGTCCGACAAGTTGAATGTTAAGAACTCCGGGTCAATTGTAACTGCAGAATCGGCTATGATAATATGTAAAATCCCAAAGGGAGATAACAATTACCATTTATGATGACTGCAGGCGGTTTTTTCTGGGCTGCCAGTTTTTAAATATAATGAAAAGAGCTTTTCGGTACTGATGAAACAAAAGTAAGCATTTAAAATATACAGGGCAATAAGGATTAATACTAAA
>JAWOCF010000006.1:0-3250 GCA_046483935.1 Bacteroidales bacterium
CCGCGACCAGGGTGGCGAAGAAATTCCTCTGCCCCCATTGGTGGAAAATGACATCCTGTTCCTGGAGCAGGAAATCGACCAGATGAATCAGGTGCTGCCTGAGCTGGAACATTTTATCCTGCCCGGAGGGCATCCCGCGGTATCCTATGCCCATGTGGCACGCTGCATCTGCCGCAGGGCCGAACGCATTATCATCAACCTCTCGCAGGAGACCCCCGTGGAGGATGTTATCATCAGGTACTTCAACCGCCTCTCAGACTATTTCTTCGTGCTGGCCCGTAAAATTGCCCTTGACCTGAATGTTCCTGATTATCCCTGGAAGCCCCGCCCAGATGCATGAGGCGCCTGCCAGTGCTGATTATCAGCCTGCTGATGAAGCCTTCAGGCTAATAAGCTATTCTTATGGAATAGGGCCTCATTTTTTTCTGCAGAAAATGACAGGATTTTAAAAAGAAATTTTGCTGAAATCACTTATTGTATTACTTTTGCAAAGCAAATCCGGGATGGGTAACCCTTTAGAAAGCCCGCCTGAAAAGCAACGGCAAAGATTTGCATTTACTTAGTTCGGGGTGTGGCGCAGTTGGCTAGCGCACTTGCATGGGGTGCAAGGGGTCGGAAGTTCGAGTCTTCTCACCCCGACTTTTAAAAACCGCAATCAGTTAATTTTTAACGGATTGCGGTTTTTTATTTGCAGGAATAACCTAAAACATGAATATAACAATTAGGAAATCAGGTGATTCACTTTAATATCCTGGAAATAGTACCTCCTGTTCTCCCCGTCTCAACCTGCCAGAACTGCTCCTGATTTTCCACCTTACTGCTTACTGAATACAATGTTGTCTCTACCTGGGGACAGTGAGTTCTTCATGATATGCCTTGTTGAAACAATGGCAAATATCTTTTATATTTGTAAAAAACCTATTTATGTTACACAAAGAGACCCTTGAGTTTTTCCGTGAGCTCCGCCGCAATAACCACAAGGAGTGGTTCGACCAGAACAGAAGCAGGTACCAGCAGGTGAAGAAGGATTATCACCGGGTGGTGGGCCAGATTCTTGAACGCATGCAGGCCTTTGACCCGGCACTGGCTCATGTGCAGGTGAAGGATTGTACTTTCAGGATCAATCGTGACATCCGTTTCGCAAAAGACAAGACACCCTACAAGACACACCTGGGCATCAGCATCAGCCCCTTGGGACGCAAGTTTGAATATGCAGGGTATTATGCACATCTGGATGAAAACAATGGCACCTTTGCCGGGGGTGGCATCTGGATGCCTTCCCCCGATGCACTTAAAAAGATCAGGAGTGAGATTGCCGGCTTCTATGAAGACCTCGGGCAGATAGTTTCATCCGGTGATTTTACTTCCACCTTCGGCAGCCTGGATCGCGATGAAAATGCGGTGCTCACCCGTCCTCCCAAAGGATATGACAAGGATCATCCGGCCATCGGATTCCTGAAACTGAAAAGCTTTACTGCCACTCACATCCTGGGCAACCAGCTGTTGTCGGATCCACGGGGGGTAGATGTCATTGTTGAAATCATGAAAAAAGTAAAGCCCCTAAATGACTTTATCAACAGGGGCCTTAAATCATGATCGTGTAGCTGTTTTACTGCCTGCCTTTTTCTTGTTGCACTAAGGTCCCTGTTGCTGATTCTCCATAGGCCCTGAGCGGAAAATTGTGCTCAGGGTGCCATCCCCTTTATGTAGCTGAAAAAAATAATTGTCTCTTTTAAGTAATATATAATTAAGTAAAATAAATTTTATTACTATATAAATAATCTTTAATTTTACGATAGTTAATGGTTTTTTTACTTTATAATAAATTCTCTTTATGAATCCTAAGAATATTTACCTGATTGCCGTGCTTCTTACAATAATGATTTTACCTTCATTAACACTCTCTGCCCAGGAATATGAGCACGGGTTTTATTATGGGGGAAGGATACGAACCGGATATTTCACCCAGTCGCGTGAAGACAGAGATGGGACAGAGTCTGTCGGCGGTAATTTCCGGTTACGCCTCAATCTGGGTGCAGGCTACCGGTTATCCCCGCAATGGAGTGTATGGGCCCGCTTTGGGGGCCGGTTTTCCAATGACCAGGAATCCATGAAGTTTCATATTACGGATCATATCCCAAGGGGTTCCGATGGATTGCCTTTGGGCGAATCGACCATCGATGAGTTATATGTCAATTACCAGTCAGCCGGCGGATTGAATGTCAGATTGGGTCGGATGCAGACCAGCTTTCAGTTAAAAGGAGTACCCAAAAAATCACTGGACAGGGAAGACAGCCCCAATACCGATGTAAACTGGACCGACGGGCTTTTTGTTTCATGGCCCTTCCACGAATCTTATACCTTACATGTGATTGCTCAGTATAATGCTGAAACCTGGGCCTCCAATATCCTTCGGCCACCCCTTGATTTCGGGGATGACAGGAGCAGGATCTCTTTCTTTGGGATGCTTGACATGACAGCTGACAACACTGCCTTTGTACAACGCCAACTGGGTGTAACCTGGCTGCCTGCAGCCCTGCCGGTTTATGGTGAGCCGGGTGAAGACCTGAAAGACTACCTGGCTGCCACTGCACGCGCAGCTGCAGCCTGGCCTGTGGGTATCCTCGAATCAGAAATCCTGGTGGGTGGAGAACTGGGTTACGCATTCAACACGCCTGCCAAAACGGTGATGAATACCTCGGCCGATCCTGATGACAAGGCCGGTAACACTGCCTGGCAAATGTCTGTAAACCTGATGAATATATTGTCAAAACACAGTATTGGTTTTGTTTTTGGCCAGATAGAAGATGGCTATTTGATTTCTCCTGACATGAGAAACAATAATTTTGAACGCGAACTGCGCATGCAGCTGCGTCTGGCAAAAAATCTTACTATGGAAAACAGGGTACGCGTGCGCTCGGATCTGAACCAGATTGTAGGGGCCGACCAGAAACGCAGAGACGTGGATTATTACTTCAGGCTCTCCTACAGGTTTTAGAAAGAAAAGCCATAAAGAACGGGATTTTCATTATCATATGTGTGCAATGCCACTTGTTTTTGCCCCTCTGGAAAGGCGCTTAAAATGCGTAGACAGATACTTCGGCATGCTCAGTAAGGGTTTCACTGGTTTCTTTTTCCAAACCCTCAATCTCTCAACCTTCTAAGGCGCCTCTGTGGTTTTACTGACAATCCAGCTGCTGATTACCTCCAGGGCTTTGGGTGAAAATGTCTGCTTTATGGTGCCATACTC
>JAWOCF010000012.1:0-23352 GCA_046483935.1 Bacteroidales bacterium
CTTCAGCATCTCCTGCACGAACAGCTGCGTGTCAGCCTGTTGGGACGCCCCACACCAAGTCAGGTGCAGGAAGTTGAACGGGGTGCCATCAGGAACACCTTCCACGCCGTGGGCCTCCCGGATACCATCTCCGTCTTAATCAGCTGAACCTCTCTTCGGCACCCCGCATCACGGGGGTCACCACGCCTGAAGAAGCCCTTGAGAAGCTGCAGGAAAAACATTTTGACATCGTCATTGTGATGATGGGCGTTGATAAAAGCACGCCTCTTCAACTGAGCCAGGTTATCAAGCAGATTTATCCCAGCACCACCATCTTCCTGTTGCTCAACAACAACAGTGATGTGGCCATTTTTGAAGATGGACAAAAACTGGTTTCAGCCATCGACAGGGTGTTTGTTTGGAATGGCGATTCCAAGGTGTTTCTGGCCATGGTAAAATATAATGAAGACCGCCAGAATGTGGAGAATGACATTCAGATCGGGATGGTACGTGTGATCCTGCTGGTAGAGGATTCGGCCAGGTACTACTCGCGCTACCTGCCTATCCTGTATTCTATTGTCATAGAGCAAACACAGCGGTTGATTGAGGAGGTGAATTCCGATGAGCTCTATAAGTTGCTCAAGATGCGGGTGCGCCCTAAAATATTGCTGGCTTCCGATTTTAACGAGGCGGTATCCCTGTTCAATCAATACAAGGACAACCTGTTGTGTTTGATCTCGGATGTGAAGTTCGAGCGCGATGGGTTGCTCGACGAGGCTGCAGGCATCAAGCTGGTGAGGTATGCCAAAGACACCATCCCCGACCTGCCCACGGTACTCCAATCTTCCGACCCGGCCAATGCCCAGAAAGCCTATGAGCTGAAGTCGGTGTTTATCAACAAAAATTCAGACACCCTGAAGCAGGATCTGGAGAGTTTTATCAATTATTACCTGGGATTCGGCAATTTCATCTATAAGGCTGAAGATGGTTTGCGCGAAATTGCCGTGGCCCGCTCCATGAAAGAGTTTCAGACCCATTTGCAGACCATCCCCGAGAAATCGCTGATTTATCATGCCAGGAAGAATCATTTTTCGCACTGGCTGATGGCCCGTGGCGAGATACAGATGGCCAAGCGGATCAAGCCCATGCGGGTTGAAGACTTCCAATCGCCGGGCAGCCTGCGGGCTTACCTGATCAAGGTTGTGGAGACCTGTATCTATGAGAAGCAACAAGGGCGGGTCATCAACTTCGAGGAGTCGGCCCTGCTGGATGAGACCAATGTAGTTAGCCTTGCTGCAGGCTCTTTAGGAGGCAAAGGACGTGGCCTGGCATTTATCAACATGCTGATCAACAACTATGATTTTACCAGCCTGGTGGAAGACATCCGCATTCGCACCCCCCGCACATCGATTATCGGCACCGAAGAGTTTGAACGTTTCATCCAGGTGAACCACCTCTATGATAAGATCTATAATGAGACTGATTATGACGAGATCAAGCGCCTTTTCCTGGCCGGGCAGTTATCTCCCAATCTTCAGAAAAGACTTAAGATCTACCTGTCGATGATGAATCAGCCCCTGGCCATCCGCTCTTCCAGCCTGTTTGAGGATTCGCTGATGCAACCCTTTGCGGGCATCTTCGACACCTTCCTGCTGCCCAACAACCATCCCGAGCTGAAGGTACGCCTGAAACAAATCATGGATGCCATCAAGCTGGTATTTGCCTCTATCTTTTCGCCCACTGCCAGGGCTTATTTCCAGGCTGTCAACTACAAGATTGAAGAAGAGAAAATGGCGGTGATCATCCAGGAGGTCTGCGGCAATCAGTATGAAGATTATTTCTATCCACATATCAGCGGGGTGGCACAATCCTTCAACTTTTATCCCTATTCGTACATGAAGCCGGAGGAAGGTTTTGCCGTGGCTGCCGTAGGGCTGGGCAAATACGTGGTAGAAGGGGAAAAAACCTATCGTTTCTCCCCGGCCCATCCCCAGCTGGAGATCTACTCACCCAAGGACCTGTTCAAGAACTCCCAGGTTCACTATTATGCCATCAACCTGGCCAACAAAGACATCAACCTGATGGAAGGCGAAGATGCCGGGCTGGTAAAACTGGAAATCGAACAGGCTGAAAAACATGGCACCCTGAAACATTGCGCCTCGGTATATGACATCTCCAATGAACGGACCATTCCGGGAATTACTCAGCCCGGACCACGGGTAGTAAACTTTGCCAACATCCTCAAATACGATTATATCCCCCTGCCCAAGACCATTGAAGTCATTCTGGATATCGTTTCTGAGGCCATGGGAACCCCTGTGGAAATAGAATTTGCGGTAGATCTGACCAAAGACGAAAATGGGATGGCCTCCTTTTACCTGCTTCAGATCAAACCACTGATCAAGCATATCTCGGATATCCAGATTAATATTGACAAAATCGACAACAAGCACCTGCTGCTATATTGTGAAAATGGGATGGGCAACGGAAGGATAGAAGATGTTTATGATGTTATCTTTGTAGACCCACAAAGTTTTGACAAGCTGAAGACCGAGAAAATGAGGGATGAAATAGCGGAACTGAACATCATGATGGCCAACGAAAACAGGAAGTATATCCTGATCGGGCCGGGCCGCTGGGGCAGTCGCGACCGTTTCATCGGCATTCCGGTAAACTGGTCGCAGATCTCACAGGCACGCACCATTGTGGAGGTGAGCCTGGAAGATTTCCCCCTGGATGCCTCCCTGGGCTCTCATTTCTTCCACAATGTCATTTCAATGAACGTGGGTTATTTTTCCATTAAACACAATGACCTGATTGATTATATCAACTGGGACATCTTAAAAGAAGCTCCTGTGGTGCATCAGAAACGGTTCCTGAAGCATGTGCGCTTCAACCAGCCTTTGGAAATCATCATGGACGGCAAAAAAAGAACCGCTTTGATTTATTTCAAAGATTAAAACTCTTTCATCAGATCCATTCTATTATTTCACAATGACCATTCAATCAAAGTACAAATACGACGAGCGCTTCGCCACCGATCAATACGAGTTCACCGAAATATCCTATCAGCATCTGATGCAGAAGCGCATCATCAACGTGTTGCTGATCTGCAGCAATTACGATGCATTTATGCTGGAGGAAGACGGGCGTATCAACGAGAAGATATTCCTGGAGTACACCTCCAAGAACCTGCGTTACCCCCCGCAGTTTACCCAGGCCAGCAGTTCGGAAAGAGCCTTTGAGCTTCTGAAAACAAAGGACTTCGACCTGGTAATCACCATGCTGAATGTGGGAAAGGTAGATGCTTTTGAAATGGCCAGGGAAGTAAAAAAACGGTACCCCGCCATCCCGATTGTGGTACTGACCCACTTCTCGCGCGAGGTAACGGTCAAGCTGGCCAATGAAGACCTGAGCTCCATTGATTATGTGTTCTGCTGGCTGGGAAACCCCGGACTGTTGCTGGCGATCATCAAATTACTTGAAGATCAGATGAACGCCTCCTACGACGTGGACGTTATCGGGGTGCAGGCCATTCTGCTGGTAGAAGATTCGGTGCGGTATTATTCGTCGTACCTACCCAATATCTATAAAGTCATTTTTGATCAGACCAATGAGCTGATGACCGAGGGGTTGAACGAACACCGCAAAACCCTTCGCATGCGTGCCAGGCCCAAGATCCTGCTGGCCAAGACTTACGAGCAGGCCCTCAAGCTTTACCGCAAATACAATCAAAATCTGCTGGGCATCATTTCCGACATCAGCTACGAGCGAAAAGGCCAACGCGACAGAGAGGCAGGCATCCGATTGGCGCGCCATATCCGCAGGAAGAACAAGCAGCTACCCATCCTGCTGCAATCGTCAGATACCTGGGATAATAAAATGATGCAGGAACTGGAGGTCACCTTCATCGACAAATATTCAAAGACCCTGCTTATTGAGCTCAAACATTATATCAAGGACAATTATGGTTTCGGGGATTTTGTGTTCCAGGATCCTGACACCTCCATGGAGCTGGAAAGGGCCAACAACCTGCATTCGCTCCAGGTAAAGATCTCCAGGGTAAGCTCCCGGTGTCTGGAGTATCATGTCTCGAACAACCACTTTTCCAGGTGGCTCAAGGCCCGTGCTCTGTTTTCGATTGCCAACCTGTTTGCCGAAAAAAGCAGGGAAGACTTTAACAATATTGAGGAGATCCGCAGTTACCTGATTGACTCCATCGCCAACTACCGGCGTATGAAAGGACGCGGGATCATTGCCAGCCATATCGACGAATATGCTGTGTTTACCCGCCTGGGTGATGGACAGCTGGGAGGCAAAGCCCGGGGACTTGCATTTATCGATTCGGTGATCAACCGTTACAAGATCATGCACGCCTGGGAAAATGTAACAGTTGCCATTCCCCGCACGGTGGTGCTCACCACCGACATCTTTGATGAGTTCATGGAAGAGAACGACCTGTATGAGTTTGCCTTGTCTAATGAAAGTGATGAAGACATTCTGCAGAAATTTGTGTATTCCAAATCGCCGGTGCGCATGCGCTCTTTTATCAAGCAGATGTCCGGCTTCTTTAAGTCGCCCCTGGCGGTGCGCTCTTCCAGCCTGCTCGAAGACAGCCACTATCAGCCTTTTGCGGGGGTCTATACCACCTATATGATCTCCAACAACCATCCCGACCCCCTGGTAAGACTCCAGCAGCTGGAACAAGCCATCAAAAGCGTCTATGCATCGGTTTTCTACAAAGAAAGTAAGGCTTACATTGAAGCCACCTCCAATGTGATTGACGAGGAAAAAATGGCGGTGGTGATCCAGGAAGTCTCCGGGCGTTCGTATGGCAATAAGTTCTACCCCACCATTTCGGGGGTTGCACGATCCGTAAATTTCTATCCCATTGAGCCGGAACGATACGAAGATGGGGTGGCCAACATTGCTTTCGGGTTGGGAAAAACCATTGTGGAAGGTGGGGTGTCACTGCGGTTTTCGCCCCGTCATCCCAAGAACAACCTGCAGCTGTCTTCCCTGGAGCTGGCTTTGCGCGACAGCCAGAAGGAGTTTTACAGCCTGGATCTGGATCCCGACAAGTTTCAACCCAGCATTGATGACACAGTCAATTTATTTCATTTGAAAATTAAAGCCGCCGAGAAAGACTCTTCGATGAAGTTTGTGGCTTCCACTTTCGATTATGAGGATCAGATCATCCGCGAGGGGACCTACGAAGGCGGGAAAAAAATCATCACTTTTGCCAATGTACTGCGTCACAACTCCTTTCCACTGGCAGAAATTCTTCAGGAGTTGCTCGAAATCGGCCAGAAAGAAATGAATAACCAGGTGGAGATAGAGTTTGCCGTGAACCTGGACACCCCGCCCAACCAACCCCAGGCCTTTTATTTCCTGCAGATCCGTCCGATTGTGGAAACCCAGGAGAAAAACCGCATCAAGATCACTCATCATGACCCCGAAGAATCCATTATTATCAGCAACCAGGCCCTGGGTAACGGCATCATCGAGAACATTAAAGATTTTATTTACGTAAAGCCTGAGGCTTTTAATCCGGCCCACACCCATAAAATTGCCTCTGTGATTGACCAGTTGAACAGCAAAATGGTTGCCCGCAAGAAGAACTATATCCTGGTGGGGCCGGGCCGCTGGGGATCTGCTGATCCCTGGCTGGGCATCCCGGTGAAATGGGCCCAGATTTCTGGGGCACGACTGATTGTGGAAGCAGGCATGCACCACTTCAGGATCGACCCCAGCCAGGGCACCCATTTCTTTCAGAATCTAACCTCCTTCAATGTGGGTTACCTGACAATCAACCCCCATGTGAATGAAGGATATTACGACCTGGACTTTCTGAATGAAATTAAGGCCGAATACGAGGATGAATACGTCAGACATGTAAGTTTTTCAAATCCTTTAATTATCAAGATTGACGGAAGCAAAAAGACCGGAATAGTTTTAAAACCAAGGGAATAATTTTCAATGAATTCCTTTGCTTAAATATAAAAATAGCCTAATTTCGCCCCGGATTAAGTAGGTTATCCTACACATAAACACCTATTTTACAAACTTCTTAATTTACCTGAAGATATGGATTTGAATAAGATTTTGGCAGATCTGGAGACCAAGAATCCTGGACAGCCTGAGTTCCTGCAAGCAGTTAAAGAAGTACTGGAAACCATCGTTGACGTGGTTAACGACAATCCCAAGTACGAAGCGGCAAACATCATTGACCGGCTCATTGAACCCGACCGTGTCATTATGTTTAAAGTACAATGGACTGATGACAAAGGAAAGGTACACGTAAACCGTGGTTACCGGGTTCAGTTCAACAATGCTATCGGCCCATACAAAGGAGGTCTTCGTTTCCACCCCAGTGTTACGCTTGGCGGGTTGAAATTCCTGGGTTTTGAGCAAATCTTTAAAAACAGCCTCACTACCTTGCCCATGGGCGGTGCCAAAGGTGGTAGTGATTTCAATCCAAAGGGTAAATCCAATGGAGAGATCATGCGTTTCTGCCAGGCTTTCATTTCCGAACTTTATAAATACATCGGACCTGAAACTGATATTCCCGCAGGTGACATTGGTGTAGGTGGCCGCGAAATTGGCTACATGTTTGGCATGTACAAAAAACTGGTTGGCCAGCACCATGGTGTTTTTACCGGAAAAGGCCGTAACTGGGGTGGCAGCCTGATTCGTCCTGAAGCTACCGGCTTTGGTAACGTATATTTTGCAGAAGAAATGCTGAAGACCCGTGGCGATTCTATGAAAGGCAAAATCGTTTCTGTTTCAGGCTTCGGTAACGTATCATGGGGCTCCATCATCAAAGCCACCCAACTGGGTGCAAGAGTGGTTACCATTAGTGGTCCTGACGGATATGTTTATGACCCAGATGGTATCAGTGGTGAAAAAATTGATTACCTGCTGGAACTGCGTGCTTCTAACCAGGACATCGTGAAACCCTACACTTACGAATTCCCCAATGCGCAGTTCTTCGAAGGCAAACGCCCCTGGGAAGTGAAATGTGATGTAGCCCTTCCCTGCGCCATCCAGAACGAACTGAACCTGGAAGATGCACAAAACCTGGTGAACAATGGTGTGATGTGTGTGTCGGAAGGTGCCAACATGCCCTGTACTCCTGATGCAGTAGAACTGTTCCTGGAAAAGAAAGTCCTTTACGGTCCTGGTAAAGCTTCCAACGCTGGTGGTGTTGCTACTTCAGGCCTTGAGCAGACTCAAAACGCCATGAAACTCAACTGGACGGCTGAGGAAGTAGAAGAAAAGCTGCATATGATCATGAAGAGCATTCATGAATCCTGCCTGAAATATGGAAAAGAGGAAGACGGCTTTGTGAATTATGTGAAAGGGGCAAATGTTGCCGGTTTCATCAAAGTGGCAGATTCTATGATTGATCAGGGCGTCGTGTAATTTCACGAAATCACTGATAATCTTATACTTAAAAGGCCGCGCAAGATTTGCGCGGCCTTTTTATATGATTTTTTTTGACATGACAAAATGTTTTGCCCATTAAATATTATTTTTATACTTTCTGTTTTTTGTTTTTAAAGTTTATACTTTTCACTTTTAACAAAAAGAACCACAACACATGCGTATCAAGCGGATTACACCGGCCAGAAATGGCCAGACCCTCCAGATGCCGGTCGACCTCTCATTGATGGACCCCCTGATCAGCAAGTACAAGGATGCCAAAGGGCGTTTGATCCCCTTATTGCAAGGCACCCAGGACCTCTATGGTTACATCCCCGGGGATGCCTTTCATAAGCTCCACCGTGAGGCCGGCCTGGCCTTGAACGAGATGTATGGGGTAGCTACCTTCTATGCCCAGTTCCGGTTGGTACCAGCAGGTAAATACATCATAAAAATGTGCCACGGAACGGCTTGTCACGTGCAGAATGTCACGGCCATTACCGATGAGATTCTCGATAATCTGGACATTAAAGATGGAGAAACCACCGGGGATGGGCTGTTTACCCTGGAGACCGTTGCCTGCCTGGGCTGCTGCTCACTGGCTCCGGTTATGATGATTGAAGGCGAGGTACACGGAAAGCTCACTCCCCGGGAAGCCCTGAAAATCATCAGAGAGATCAAGCGCAGGGAAAGCAACTAAGGCAAAATAACCTACTGCCTGAAGGAACAGCATTCTTTCAGCATAAAAGAATAAATTGTTTGTAAAAAGCCTCTCAATGAAGACAACAGTAATTGTAGGATTAGGCAGCTGCGGCATCGCCGCCGGAGCCAACAAAACATTCAGGGAGTTTGAACGCATTAAAACTGCCGACAACCTGGACTTCGAGCTGAAGAAAACCAGCTGTGTGGGGATGTGCTACCGCGAGCCACTGGTAGAGATTGTTGATGAATCGGGAACCACCTTATACGGAAAGATTACCTCCGACCGGGTGGATGAAATTATTGAAAAGCATATCCGCAAATTTACTCCGGTCAAAGAGCTGATCATTTCCTCCCCTGATTATTCGTCGGCTGACCAGAGTTTTTTTGATGAACAGGTAAAAATTGCCTTGCGAAACACCGGGCATATGGATCCTGAATCAATAGAGGAATATGAGGCCCGCGATGGCTATCAGGCCATCGGCAAGATCGCTCAGCAACAGGCAAGCCCTGATCAGGTGATTCAATGGGTCATGGATTCAGGATTGCGGGGCCGCGGAGGCGGTGGCTTCAGCACGGGCATGAAATGGAACTTCTCCAGGCAGGCCACCGCCTCACAGAAGTACGTGATATGCAATGCCGATGAAGGCGATCCCGGTGCCTTTATGGATCGTTCAATCCTGGAGGGCGATCCGCATGGGGTTCTTGAAGGCATGATCATCTGTGGGTATGCCATAGGCGCTTCACAGGGATACATCTATTGCAGGGCCGAATATCCATTGGCCATCAAACGGCTGAACATTGCCCTGGAGCAGGCCCGTGAAAAGGGATACCTTGGAAAAGACATTTTCGGCATCCCTGGCTTTGATTTTAACATCCGCATCAAGGAAGGTGCCGGAGCCTTTGTTTGTGGCGAAGAAACGGCACTGATGGCCTCAATAGAGGGCAAACGGGGAATGCCCCGCAAGCGCCCTCCTTTTCCCGCAGAATCAGGATTATGGAAAAGCCCCACCAACATCAACAATGTTGAAACATTTGTAAATATCCCCTATATCATCTTTCATGGCCCGGAAGCTTATTCCAGGTATGGAACTGAAAAGAGCAAAGGAACCAAAGTATTTGCTCTAACCGGCAAGATCAGACATGGCGGCCTGGTAGAGGTACCCATGGGCATCACCATCAAAGACATCATCTACAAACTGGGAGGCGGCATTACAGACGACAAAAGGTTTAAGGCCGTGCAACTGGGCGGACCTTCGGGAGGGTGCATTCCGGAGCACCTGTCGCATACCCGGGTGGATTATGACTCTGTCAATGCCACAGGAGCCATTATGGGCTCGGGCGGCATGGTGGTAATGGACGAGTCGACCTGCGTGGTGGATATCGCACGATTCTTTCTGGATTTTACCCAGAAGGAATCATGCGGAAAATGCACCTTCTGCCGCATCGGCACCAAAAGGATGCTGGAAATCCTCACGCGCATCACTCAGGGCAAAGGCCAGGAAGGCGACATCGAGATGCTGGAACAACTGGCCGAAACCATCAAAGACAGCTCCCTGTGCGGCCTGGGGCAAACGGCTCCCAACCCGGTGCTGACCACCCTGAAATATTTCAGAGATGAATACGAGGCACATATCCGCGACAAGAAGTGCCCGGCCCTGAGTTGCAAGCAACTACTGACTTATACCATCATAGAGGATGCCTGCACCGGTTGTATGGCATGCCTGAAGGCCTGTCCCACAGAAGCTATCAGCGGCGGGAAAAAGCAACCACATCATATCGATCAGGATCTTTGCATCAAATGCGGAGCGTGCTTTACCCGGTGTAAATTCCAGGCCATCAGGCTGAGTTAAGTCATTTGTTTTCCCACTTGAAAATCAATTAACATGAGCAAGTTAAACATCATACTCAACGGAAAGATCATTCAGGGACTCCAGGGAGATACCGTCCTGGAAATGGCGCGTGCCAATGGGGTGGATATACCAACCCTATGCCATGATGACCGTCTGGAACCATTCTCCTCGTGCTATCTTTGTGTTGTGGAAGTAGAAGGAATGCGCGGGCTGCAGCCGGCCTGCTCCACGAAGTTAAGGGAGGGCATGCGCATAGAAACCGACAATGAGCGGGTGCGCAAGAGCAGAAAGTTCGCCCTGGAACTGCTGGTGAGCAACCATTATGCCGATTGCATTGCCCCGTGCACCATCACCTGCCCGGCAGGGGTCGACGTGCAGGGATACATTTCGCTGATCAGCAAAGGCCAGATCAGGGAAGCCGTTGCTTTGATCAAAGACACCAATCCCCTGCCGGCCATCTGTGGCAGGGTATGCGTGAGGCCCTGCGAAGTGGCCTGCCGGCGCAACCTGATAGAAGAACAGGGCGTGGGCATTGACTACCTCAAGCGGTATGCCTCCGACATAGATCTGGAGTCCGATGATCGTTATTTTGCGCAACCCGCCCCTGCCACCGGCAAAAAAGCTGCCGTGATCGGGGCTGGCCCCGGAGGACTTACGGCTGCCTACTTCCTGGCCCTGCAAGGTCATCAGGTAGACATATACGAAGGCAGTCCGCATGCCGGGGGGATGTTGCGCTATGGGATCCCCCCCTACCGGCTTCCAAACAACATCATTGAGAAAGAAGTAGAGGGCATCACTGCCTTGGGAGTAAATATTCATTACAACCGCAAACTGGGAGAGAACCTCAGCTACCAGAGCCTGAAAGAAGAATACCACGGGGTGGTGCTGGCCATCGGATCGCAGAATGGCACCCGCATCGGCTGCCGCAATGATGATGCCGGCAATATTTATTCAGGCATCGACTTTCTGCGCAACATGGAGATGTCGGCTCAGAAATATGACTTCACCGGTAAAAAGGTGGTGGTGATTGGTGGGGGCAACACTGCCATGGACTGCTGCCGCACGGCCATGCGCTGCGGAGCCCGGCAGGTGACGGTACTTTATCGCCGTACCGAGAAGGAGATGCCTGCCAATCCCATCGAGATCCATGAATCAAAACTTGAGGGCATAGAGTATCAGTTTCTGACCGCCCCCGGGGTAGTAAATCCCGATGAGCAGGGCAACGTGGAATCCATCACCTGCTTTCGCATGGAACTGGGAGAACCCGATGCTTCAGGAAGGAGAAGACCTGTGAAGCTGGAAGGCTCGGAGTTTGATGTCCAGGCAGATATTGTCCTGGCAGCCATTGGCCAAAAAACCAATGTCAACTTCATTGACGACATCACAGCACATGCCGAAAATCCTTTGCTGATCAACAAATGGGGAGATATTGATGCCCACCCTGCCAGCCTGCAGACCTCCGTCAAGAGCATCTTTGCCTGCGGGGATGGGGTAACGGGCCCCGCCACACTGATTGAAGCCATTGCCCAGGGAAGACTGGCTGCACGCAGTTGCAGCAGCTTCATGATGGGGCAGGAAATCACTCCTGAACCTTATGAGTTCTTTAGCAAGAAAGATAACTTCAGGCAGCAACTGAAAGAAGATTATCAGGCATGGTTCGAAGAACAAACCCGCAAAGAGATGCCTGTGCTGAACCCTGAAGACCGTTTCAACTTCAACGAGGTAGAGCTTGGGTATTCAGCGCAGGAGGCCCTTGAAGAAACCAAAAGATGCCTTGAATGTGGTTGCTCGGCACTGTACACCTGCGATCTGAAGAAACATGCCTCCACCTATGAGGCGGCACAACAGGTTTTTGAAGGTGATTTCCAGCAGTTTCCTGTCAGGTACGATCATCCATGGATTGAGATAGACAACAACAAGTGCATCTTGTGCAGCCGCTGTATCCGAATGTGCTCCGAGGTGGTCGGTGCCAATGCGCTGGGCCTGGTGAACAGGGGCTTTGAAACCTTTGTAGCCCCGAGCATGAATGGTTCACTCACCGAAACACCCTGCGAATCGTGTGGCATGTGTATCGAGACCTGTCCTACTGGCGCGATCACCGAGAATGTGCCTTTCAAGCCCGGACCCGTCGTAACCGAATCACTCACTACCATTTGCAATTACTGCTCGGTAGGATGTGAGATTACTCTTCATCAAAAATCAGGTTTTTATTACGGGAGCTCCGGCAGCAAAGGACTGGTCAATAAAGACGGCAGCATCTGCCGGTATGGCAAATTCGGATATCATTATCTGAATGACCGAAGCAGGATTACTACTCCGCTGCTCAGGAAAAACGGAAAGTTAAGCAAGATTTCTTTTGAAGAAGCTTTTGAGATTATAGCCCGGAAAATCCAGGCAGTTTCGCCCCATCAGAATGGCTTCTACATAGGGGCCCGCCTGACCAATGAGGAAATGTACACCATACAGAAAATGGCCCGTGGTGCTGCAGGAACCAATAACATCTCCAGCTTCCATTATATGGACAGGGGCTCGGGCTATTTTGCCAACAGCAGCCATACTGTGCCTATCGAACAGATCAGGATGGCGAAAAAAATCTTCCTGCTGGGCAGCGAGATCAACATGGAAAATGCGGTACCAGGATTCTACATCAACAACCAGCAATACTTTAATCAAATTTCCCTGGAGGTGATCACCACCCTCGATGATAGTGCAATGGCTCATAAGGCTACCACCATGACAAGGGTTGGTTCGTACTATCACTTCCTGAAGGCCGTAAATCATTACATCCTGAGCAACAACTTGCAGAACGGGGTCTTTATTAACAATCATTGCAAGGACTTCGGGTCATACAGCGATCATATTCTGGGAGAAGATTACCAGCAATTGCTCCTTGACGGTGGATGCACCCATGAACAGGTAGCTCATTTTGCCCGGACTTATAATGACGAACCGCATGCTGTACTGATCTTCTCGGAGAAGCATCTTTCATCCAACAGTTGTCATGAGATCCACAATCTGAACTTCCTGACCGGCAAGTCGGGCAAGACCGCTTCGGGAGCCCTGGCCCTGAAAGAAAAGAACAACTCGCAGGGCCTGTTCGACCTGGGCGGATGTGCGGCGCTGGCACCTGGCGGACAGAGCATGATGAAACAACAGGTGAGGGAGCAGATGGCAAGGACATGGAATTTAACAGAATTGCCCGCTGAGGTCAACCAGCAGCAATGGCAGTTGTTGGCTTCGGGAGCCATCCGCCAGGCCTTTATTTTTGGCGAAGACCCCCTGGGATGCAGCACCCAACCTGACCAGATGAACCAGATACTGGAAGAACTGGACTTTTTGGTCGTACAGGATCTTTTTCACAGCCCCACCACCAGCAAAGCCGACCTGATATTGCCTGCTTCACTGCATTTTGAGACAGGAGGAAGCTTCACCAACACCCAGAAATTCATTCAGCAATTTGCTGCTGCTGCCCCATCGGCACCCGGGTACAATTCTCTTGAACAAATGGCCGCCATAGCGCAGGCACTGGGAATGAAAGATATTTCCAGCCAGCCCGCCGAGGTGATGCTTGAGGCTGCCAGGCTGATGAACATCCCGACAGACAACGGGTCGGAACCTTATTCGCTGGTAGTAACCACGGAGGACAACCCCAGGCGGATGTTTGAACATGGATGTGATCATCTTGTGAAACGTTTTGATGACGGCTGGGCATCTTCTTTTTCCCTGCCCCGGAACCTTGAGACACAAATCGCTGATCATGTAAAATAACCAGTAAAAAACTTATAAAGCATGAAAACATTTCATTCTATTGATGAGATCCTGGATTTTGCCATGAATGCAGAACAGGAAGCTGTTGATTTTTATACCAACATGGCTGGCAGGATGAACAACCCCCAGATGAAGGAGGTGTTTCTGGATTTTGCACGCGAAGAGGTCGGGCATAAAGCACGCCTGCAGAAAATTAAAGATGAGAAAGTCTTTGATATGGAGGTAGAGAATGTCAATGACCTGAAGATTGCTGATTATGTAGTTCAATCGCACCAGGGAGATGACCTGGAATATGCTGATGCCCTGGTGCTGGCCATGAAAAAGGAAAAGGCAGCCTTCAAACTTTACACCCATCTGGCACAGCGCACCGGTAATCCGGGCCTTCAAAAGGTTTTCCAGGCCCTGGCCATGGAAGAGTCAAAGCATAAACTGCGGTTTGAAATAGAATACGATGAGTTCGTGATGCGTGAAAATTAACCAAAGGCCTGGGGCCTTCAAAAAGCACCCTTCACAGGCTGTTTAAGCCATCATCCTGGCCGGGTATCGTAAGGGCAATAGGCTGACAGGGGGGCCGGGCAGCCCCCCTGTATGGGGCCTGAAATCGCCCTAAATGCTGATTAAAATAATAGCCCATCTTCAAAATGATTAGAAGATGGGCTATTATTTGTAAAGTTTCAAAAAGTCTGTTTATTCTTTTGCTTTAATTGTGCAACCAATAGCTTTGGTGAACTCAGGGTCAGGTTCCTGGCCTTGTTTAAGTGCATCGATGGCATCGGCAACATAGGTTTGCTGAACCTTAGAAGCATCCTGGTAATTGTCGTCAATAGCTCCTATATAAGCCACCCGCAGGTCATCTCCTTCGCGTTCCAGTAAATAGACATGGGGCGTGCGGGTTGCACCGTACTCAGGATATACCTCCTGATCCTCGTCAATGAGATAAGCAAACGGGAAATTCTTCTCTTGTGCCCGTTCCTGCATCAGTTCGTAAGAATCCTGAGGTTGAACCTCCGGATCGTTGGGGTTAATGGCAATGACGGGATACCCCTGGGGGGCATATTCATTGTGCAGTTCTATCATCCGGTCTTCATAAGCCTTCACATAGGGGCAGTGATTACACGAAAAGATGACAATGAATCCCTCTGCATCGGGATAATCGGCCATTGACACATAACTACCATCTACATTGAGCAGGTTGAAGTCCGAAGCCTTATCCCCTACTTCATAGCCCTGGGCAAAGGTTGCCAACCCGGGCAGAATCATCAAAAGCAATAAAAGTGTTTTTTTCATAATTTAAAAGTTTAATGGTTTATTGATTCAACGTTCCTGAGCAGTCACTCCAGCAGGCGCTCAACAATTTGCTGCAGTTCTTCATATTCAAATTCCTGTTCATAAAACTCCCTGAAGCCGCGGGAGTATATAATGGTAGCGGGAATGGCCCCCGACCATTGATTGCTCACCTTGTCAATCCAGGCATTGGCATCAGGATCATTCAACAACACGACGGAGCTTTTCATCTGCTGGCGCTCCATAAAAGGAATCACCCTGGATTGCACCTGGTTGGGAAAATCAAGACTTACCAACAGCACCTTAACTTTGCGGTCTTTATATTGGGCGTTTAACTTTTCAAAGGCAGGTATTTCCTTCACGCAGGGAGCACACCAGGTAGCCCAGAAGTTAATGACATAAATGCTGTCATTCTCTTTATGCAACCAGGGCTCAAACTGCTCAAAGTTTACTACAGGTATATTGGGGGCATCCTGCCCTGTTGCCCCCAACACCGGGAATAACATCAGAAGCATTAAAATGACTGATTTCATTTATATAAAGATTAGGAAATACAAAGACTGAGATAATAAACAAATCATATTTATTACACCAATTAACATAAGTTTATGATCAGGTAACTAACAACCTGTTATTCAAAATTGTTTATCAGGAGGCATAAAAACAGGAAAACAATCAAGTATTTAACCAGCATAAAAAAAAGGAGCGCCTTACGACGCCCCTTTTTTAAAAGCTAATTTATGAACACCTTATTTGGCAAAAGCCACGGCTCTGGTTTCCCTGATGACAGTGATCTTGATCTGTCCGGGATAGGTCATTTCCGTCTGGATTTTTTTACTAAGATCATACGAAATCTGCTCGGCTTCCTGATCAGTAATTTTTTCACTACCCACGATGACCCGCAATTCACGTCCTGCCTGAATGGCATAGGTTTTAATAACTCCGGGATAGGATAAGGCAAGCTCTTCGAGGTCATTTAATCGTTTGATGTAGGATTCCACCACTTCTCTCCTGGCTCCCGGCCTGGCACCTGAAATGGCATCACAGACCTGGATAATGGGTGATATCAGGTTGTCCATTTCCACTTCCTCGTGGTGAGCCCCAATGGCATTGCATATTTCAGGCTTCTCCTTGTAGCGTTCGGCCAGTTTCATTCCCAGAATGGCATGTGGCAGTTCCGGCTCATTATCGGGCACTTTGCCGATATCATGCAGCAAAGCGGCACGTTTTGCCAATTTGGGGTTCAGGCCCAGTTCAGCAGCCATGGTAGCTGCCAGGTTAGCCACCTCTTTGGCATGTTGCAGCAAATTCTGGCCATACGAGGAACGATACTTCATCTTTCCGATCAGGCGTACCAGCTCCAGGTGCATGTTATGGATGCCCAGGTCGATGGTGGTACGTTTTCCGATTTCCATGATCTCCTGGTCAATCTGCTTTTTGATCTTGGCAACGACCTCTTCGATACGGGCAGGATGAATCCGGCCATCAGTTACCAGCTTATGTAACGAGAGGCGTGCAATTTCGCGGCGCACCGGATCAAAACCACTAAGGATAATGGCCTCAGGGGTGTCATCGACGATGATCTCAACACCAGTGGCAGCCTCCAGGGCCCGGATGTTACGTCCTTCACGGCCGATAATCCTTCCCTTGATCTCGTCATTCTCGATGGGGAAAATAGACACGGAATTTTCAATAGCGACCTCTGTGGCGGTACGCTGCAGGGATTGTACCACCAGCTTTTTGGCTTCGCTGTTAGCAGTCAGGCGGGCCTCATCCATGTATTCTTTCACAAAGCTTTGAGCCTCTGAACGAGCCTCAGACTTAAGGTTTTCCACCAGCTGCTGTTTGGCTTCCTGGGCCGACATACCACTGATCTTTTCAAGCTTTTCGAGTTGCAGTTTGTAAGTATTATCCAGGGAAGCTTTTTTCACCTCAACGATTTCCAGTTGAGTGGAGAGGTTTTCACGAATGGTATTGAGTTCCTTTTGTTTGCGCTGAAACTCCTCGGTGCGCTGCGCCAAAGCGGCTTCTTTTTGCTTGAGGCGGTTTTCAGAAGTACTAAGCAGCGCATTCTTTTCGGCCACCAGTTTTTCGTGATCGGTTTTGAGTTGCAGGTATTTTTCCCGGGCCTGTAATATTCTCTCTTTTTTGAGCACTTCGGCCTCTGCCGTTGCTTCTTTAAGAATCTGTCTGCTTTTGCGGGTAATGCTTTTGCGCATTACAGTTGCTGAAGCAATGATTCCCAAAGCAAGTCCCACGGCAGCTACAATAATAATAGTAACTATGTTTATGTCCATTTTACTTGTTTTGAAATAGGTATGAATGACAAAAAAAAACCCGCAATTAATTCAAAGAGGTTTAAAGAAACCCCAAAAGATATGCTTAGGGGGTTAGCGAATCTCGAACGTCCACTGCCCGTAAAGGGATGTCTGGGCAAAACCCAGGCATTGAGGCCTGTTCTAAAAACACTAAACGTGTCCCTAAATTTCAATAATGTTGAGTTTCAAAAACATAATTTGAATTAACGCGGGTATATCGTAATATTTTTCAAAGAACGTTCGCTTCTATTCTGAAAGGCTTTCATCCAAGGTGCGATCCAGCTTCATGAGCTGATTTTTCAGCTGATCGTGTTGTTTCACCTGATGCTCCTGGTGTATCATCTCGACGGCCAGTTGCAAAGATACCATAGCCACCAGGTCCTGCTTGTCGCGGAAGGCAAAGCTTTTGGCATATTCCTGCATCTTCTCAGAAATGGTTTTGCTTGCCTGCCTGAACACCTGCTCATCGTATTCACTGCTTACTTTCAAGCGGTAAGGACGATCTGCTATGATCACTGAAATAAGTTGTTCTCCCATTTAAAACTGTAATAGCCTATCTGTTTAAAAGCGCATAACACTTTTCGACTTCCCGTAAAAGTTCATTCACTTTTTGTTTTGCCTGAAATGAATCCTGGGTGCTTAAGGCTTTACCTACCTGCACCTGTTGTAGTCTTTGCTCCAACTGATCATTCTGTTGAACCTGTTGGTAAAGGCTATCATTTAACCGGGCCTGCTGATCCTGCAATTCAAGAATCTGTTGCTGCAACTTTTTATTTTGCAGCGTAAGCTTCCTGATTTTGTTGGTGATACCTTCTACAATCAAAGACAATTCATCCATTTCATGATGGCTTTTATTGCCATTACAAACCTACATAAATTTTCAACAATTTCATAGATGGGCTACTGAAAAATTCATGAAGGTGAAAACAACGAATTTCATCAGGGTTTCAAAGATCGATCTGGCTATTGAAAGAGCACCTGGAACCAAATTAATCAATTTTTCTCAATTGTGCAATCATTTTAACTTAAATGTGCAATCAGCAATGTCTATTACAATTTTGTTTACTTTTATAAACGGTTTAGAGAAAAAAATATTGCATCAAACCCAAACATATAAACCTGCGGCATGAAGGAGGATTTTGTTGCCTATTTATGGAAAAACAAACTGCTCACCTCCCCGGCTCTGTGCAGTGTGAGGGGCGAAAAAATTGAAATGATCGACCCCGGGCAGGAGAATACCAACTCGGGCCCTGATTTTTTTGCTGCGCGCATCCGTCTGGATGACACCCTTTGGGTAGGAAATGTTGAGGTTCACACCCGCACCTCCGACTGGCAGAAACACGGGCATGATCATGATCCGGCCTATGACAACATCATTCTGCATGTAGTATTCGAAAACGACTGCAATGTAACCACCAGTTCGGGCAAAATGGTTCCGGTGCTGGAGGTTAAGAAATATGTTGAACAAAGTCTACTGGAAAACTATCAGCAACTGATTGCCAACAAACAATGGATTCCCTGTCAGAACAATATCGGGGAGGTGCATCCATTCTTTATCAATAACTGGCTAAACCGCCTGCTGATAGAGCGGCTTGAACGAAAGGCCCGGGAGGTATTTCATTTCTATAACTACTTTTCCAACAACTGGGATCAAACCTTTTATTTCCTGCTGGCGCGTAATTTTGGATTCAAAGTAAATGCCAGTGCATTTGGCCTGCTGGCACAGCGCACTCCATATCCTTTACTGGCAAAAAACAACCATAACTTTACCACCCTGGAGGCCTTATTGTTCGGGCAGGCCGGGCTGTTAAGCCCTCAGCTGGAAGATGTGTATCCCCGGATGCTTTTGAAAGAGTATCATTATCAGAAAAAAAAGCACAATCTGGAGCCTCTGGAGGGGAGCCTCTGGAAGTTTGCCCGTTTACGTCCGGTTAACTTCCCCACTTTACGCGTTGCACAATTTGCTATGATGATCCACCTACACGACAGGTTGTTCAGCAAAATGATGCAGATCAGGGAGCCCCGGCAGATCAAGCAGTTGTTTCATATTAAAGCATCTCCATACTGGGAGGAACATTATACTTTTGATAAGCCTTCGGCAAAAAAAGAGAAGAAGCTGGGGGCGGGTTCCATTTACAACCTGATCATCAACACCGTAGCCCCGGTACAGTTTGTTTATGCCAGCATCACCATGAATGGTGCACTAAAGGAGAATGCGGTAAACCTGTTTCAAAGCTGCATTCCCGAGAAAAACGCTGTTATTGCAAGATGGAAGACCTTGAACATCATTCCACAGAATGCGGCCGACAGCCAGGCATTGCTGGAGTTGAAGAAATATTATTGCACCCCGAAGAAATGCCTCAGGTGCCCGATCGGCCACATGATCCTCAGAAAGAAGTAAGCCCATTGCCTGACTATAAAGACCTGCTGCATTGGGTGGCACCCCCTACTCTATGCGGATTTCGTGGGTAATGGGAATAGATCTGGCAAGGGTTACAGTGGCGCCGCAATACTTGTTTTGAGAAAGATCAACGGCCTTCTCCAGTTTTTCCAGGGGCAACTCCTTGCCTTTAAAATGATAGATTACATGCATAGATAGAAAGTCCTTGGGAAACTCATCCCTGGTTTCTCCTTCAACAGTGACATGAAAAGCCTCCACTTCCACGTGCATTTTCTTCAGGATCCCCACCACGTCCATGGCGGTACATCCAGCCAATGCCACCATCATCAGGGGCTTTGGACGTGGGCCTTTTTCCTGTCCTCCGTTTTCAGGAAGGGCGTCAATAGTAATTTTGTATTGATCAATCTGCGCCTCAAAACTCAGTTGATCCAGCCAGTTCAGTTCAATTGCCGTTTTCATACTGATCGTTGATTTTTAAATTTTTCTACCGGAAACATAACCCGTGCCTGAGTTCCTTCATCAGAGTGGATCTCAAGGGTCCCGTTAATCTGATCATTCACCAGCACATCCACCAGAGGTAACCCGTTGGTATTCTGATCAAAGATACGAAAATGATCCGGCAATCCCTTGCCGTTATCTTCAACCGCGAGCTCCACCTGATCATCCTGCTGACGGTAAACAACTTTGAGCATATGTTTTTGGCCCTCGTTCTGTTTCAGATACAAAGAAGAAAACCCATGATTAAAGGCATTGCTGATTATCTCGTTGGCCACCAGCCCAAGGGGAATGGCACTATCAATATCCAGAAAGATATCGCATATCTCCAGTTCCACTTCCACGATCTTGTCGCGTTTATAGAATTCGGCCAATTGCCTGACCAGCTGCTTCAGGAAAGAGCCAAAATCTACTTCCGAATAATTCAGTGACAGGTATAGGTTTTCCTGAATCAGCAAAATGGCCGCCACCCTTCGGTTTAGCTCCCTGAACTTTTTATTTACTTTAGGGGTAAACCCCCTGAACCGATGGGTATCGATCAATGCCATGATCAAATCCATATTACTTTTAACACGATTATGGATCTCATTGATCAGCACATCTTTTTCAGCAATATCGGCCTTGATTTGTTCTTCAACCTGCTGACGCTCGGTGATCTTCACCTGAAGTTCTTTATAGGAGCCTGCCAACTCGGCCGTGCGATCGCGCACCTTAGCCTCCAGCATATCGCTCAGGTTCCGCAACTTTATCTCCACCTGCTCACGCATAAATATCTCATTACGCAGCTTGATGGCCTCACGGTTGTCGTGCCCGTAGATCATCAATCCCTGGACATCATCAAAATCATCCTTCACCAGCACAATAGAGAGGCTTACGGGAATCAGCTCTCCCTGAAAGGACCGGATATTAAGTTCCACAGGGCCCGAATAATTATTCTTCATGGCCCAGCTGATATAACTTTCCATTTCCCTTTCCTCGGCAAAAAGCTCACTGATTTTTCTGCCGGGCAACCGGCTGGAACGGATGCGCAACAACTTTTCAGTAAAGGGGTTGCTTCTTAGAATCATGCCGCGGGCATCACAGAAGAACAAAAGCTGCTTGATTTCAGCCATTACTTTCTCAGCAGCCAGAAAGGGGGTCAGGGTAAAAAACCGGTATCTCAAAATGCCATAAGCCACACCCGCCAGCCAGAAAAAGGAGAAAATATGAGCCACCCGCGGAAATGGTCCCTGACGCACCATTGGCAGGATGAAATCTGACATCAGAGATAACCCCACAAAGATCAATAAGGGATAAAAAGTAAGGTTGAACTGTTTGATTTCCCTTCGGTATGTCATTTCCATCCTCCATCGGATCAGAATAAAAAAGGCAACAATAAATCCCAGGCTGATAAAAATATTCAACGCCATATAAACAGGCTGATGAGGGTGATTTACATAAAAGTATCCGTCTCCCGTATTGCTGATATCTCTGTAAGGTCCTGCAAAAAAACAGAAAAACACAATAAAGACCAGACTGATAAATAAAGTCACCCCAAACAGAATATTCTTATAGCTCTCACTCCTGGGAATATTGGTCAGCAAGGTTTTGAAGCGGATCAGGAAAGCAGGAAACAACAACCACCCGGCCAGAGAAACTTTATCCCATAATATGGTCTGATGAAGAGCCGGCGACTTGAAAGAAAACATAAAGCCCAAAGACCAGATGGCAATACAAAGAGACATGAAAAAAAACCAACGGTTAATCCTGCTGGAGACATTCTTCAGCAAAACGAACAGTCCTACCTGCAGGTAAAGCACAAAAACGATCAGTGATAAGATAGAAATCAGACTCATTGCAAGTGCCTGTTTGTTATACAGAGAATTTCAGAATAAATAAGGTTCCAAAGGAATTTTGTGCCACGATCTTTCCTTTCAGATGCTGCTTCACAAGTACATTGATCAACTGAAAACCTGTTGAACGCGCCTGTGCAATATTCAGGTCGGAGGGCACTCCAATGCCGTTATCATTTACAATCAGAGTATATTCATTCTGCTGGCGAAAGAATTCAATGCTGATTGTGAAAAAAGGCGCCAGGGATGCCCCGGCATGGTCAGCAGGAAAAGCATGTTTCAAGGCATTGCCCACCAACTCATGAAAAATAATACCCGCCGGGATGGCCTGGTCAATAACAAGATATTCCTCACCCACATTCAACCGGAAAATAACATTCCTTTTTACCCGGGCCTGCCGATAGATCTGCTGGGTGGTATTTTTCAGAAACTGGCTGAAGTTAATGCGCGAAAGCGTGTGCGAAGAATAAAACATCTCATGAATTGAAGAGATGTTTCGCACCCTCTCGGCAATTCCTCCCAGGGTCTCACTGGCTTCAGGGGACATATCTTTATGATTTCCCAGCATGTTGATCAGCGAGATGATAATCTGAATATTGTTCTTCACCCGGTGGTGAATTTCCTGCACCAGTTCAACCTTTTCACCCAGATCATCTTTTATTTGTTGCTCGGCGCGTTTGCGCTCCAGAATTTCTTTCTTAAGGCGCTCATTGGCTTCAAAGAGCTCATGGGTGCGCTTTCCCACGGTCACCTCCAGCTCCTGGCGAATGTTGGATAATATTTTCTCGTTGCGCATGCGCTCGTCCACTTCCTGTTTCAATTTAATCTTCTGGCGGTAATCTACTCCGATCAGCACCATGCCCAGCAAGGTGCGGTACCGGTCTTCAATTTTCACCACCGTCAGCAGCACAGGGATCTCAGTGCCCTGCTTGGTGATGATATTCATCTGAAACTCGGGAGAAAATCGGTTTTCACGGGCATGGTCAATAAAAGTCTCGATCTGCTGGTAGTCGCTAAATAGTTTCTGAGGATTTAGCCGTTGCAGTTCATATGAGTTGTACTTGAGGTTCTCCAAGCTGAAGCGGTTGGCAGCATATATCTTGGCGTTCTGGTCCAGATAAAATACAAACTCGCGGATCCGACTGGAAATCAAATCGGAAATTACCTCCGGAGAAAAAGGTTTCTGCCGCAGGTGTACCAGGGTGTAAAACAGACCGATCCCTAAGGGCAAAGCATTGAAATAGGACAGAGCAGGCAGGGAAGTATTCCCGGTGACCGGATACAGCAGATTGGAAATA
>JAWOCF010000040.1:0-4783 GCA_046483935.1 Bacteroidales bacterium
CGGCAGCTTCATACTGTCCTTTTTGCATCAGTTTGGAAGAAGAAACGCAGCCACCCAGCAGGATGACGGCCAGCAAAAGTAAAAGAGTTTTCTTCATGACGGAGGTTATTGATAATCATGGATAAGTAATCCCTGCAAATATACAAACATGAGTTCATATTACCGCATGGGAATATTTTTCCTTATTTCAATTCAAATGCTAATTGCCTGACAGGGCGAAATTTTGATTATTTTTATCATCCGGCAGAAACCGGTTCCAACCTTTCAGTGATATATCACGTCGTATTGGTAGACGCAAAAAAAGTTTAATGAAAAAACACATACTTCTTCCCCTGATGCTTGCAATGATCATTGCTTTATCAGCTTGCGAGCCTGATGAACTGGACAAACCGGTAAGGGTCAATTTTGAGGTGTCGCTGCAGGGAAGTGATACTCCCTCAGCACATTTTGAGTTTACCAGAATCCTGGTGGCTTTCGAAGAAATCATCTTTCATGGCATCAGGCAGCAAGGCAGCGATGTGTTTTTCAGCACCCGCCCGGGAAGTTCATTCGGCATACAGGAGCTGACCAGCGAAAACACCCATTCCAGGGTTACCTATTTCGACATCCCGCAAGGCATATACCAGCTCATGAGCTGGGAGCTGACGCTTCTGGAAATAGAAGATGATCTGTATGACCATGAATGGATTGATGTTGATGACTTTGGACTTATCGTAGAAGGAATCTATACCAGGGAGGATGGAATAAAACTGCCTTTCTTTATCGGCCTGGATCCCGAAGAACTTCTTTCAGTAAAAACCGCACCTTCTAACTCCTTATCTTTGATCGAGGATAATGTATATACGGTAGATCTGACCATCAATCCTTACCTGATGATGGCAGGAATTCCGCAAAGCTACATGGAGCAGGCGGAAAGAGATGAAGAGGAAGGGGTTGAATATATTGAAATATCGGACGATGAGAATGAGGAATTATATAGTATGGTCGTTTTTCAACTGGCCAGAACCATCAAGGCTTTCTTAAAATAAAGGCTAAGGAATAGGAATGGCGCACCTGATTGATTTCCAGGAAGAAAGTCTGATTGCCGGTTGTTTGAAACAAGACCGGCAAGCTCAGGAGCAGCTTTATCGCAAATATGCAGATGAGATGTACGTGGTGTGTCTGGCCTATGAAAAAGATCGTGATGCCGTAAAAGACATCTTACAGGATTCATTTATTAAGGTGTTCAACAGCATCGGAAACTACGACCGTAAGGGGGCCCTGAAAGCATGGATCCGCAGGATTGTAGTCAATACTGCCATTGATCATTACCGGAACAAGAGAAATGCCGATTCGTTTATAGATATTGAAACCCTTGAAGATAAAGTTGCCGGCGAGAGTGAAAGCAACAGCTACCATGGTATGAAAGACATCCTGAAACAGATAAAAAGATTGCCCGATGGGGCACGGATCATCTTCAATCTTTTTGCCCTGGAAGGCTACTCTCATAAAGAAATTGCTCAGAAACTAAGCATTACGGTGGGCACATCAAAGTCGCAATACAGCAGGGCAAGGCAGCTTCTTCAGCAATGGGTTGAAAATTAGGCGCAATAAACCATGACCGAAAAAGAACTCATAAACCACTACCAGGAACAACTGAAGGCTTCAGGGGAGAAAGCTCCCGAGGGGTTGTGGGATAATATTGCCCGAAAGATGGATATTAATGACATCTGGAGCAATATAGATCAGGAGTTAACCCGGCAGCAAAAAGCCTCCGCCATGATGTTTTTCTTCAACAGGGCGGCTGTAATTGCCGGATTTCTTGTATTGGGCACGATAGGTTTATGGACGCTGAATAATAGTAACCGTCAGCAAAACCAGGCTCCTGATGCCACATCAACAGTGGCCACGGCTAAAATTCCTGAACACAGCGAGAATCAGGAGGCGCTGCAACCCAAAGAAGAAGATTCGCCCGGGGCAGCCATTGCCAGACTGGAACAGGTTCAGGGCCTCAGGCTTGCCACTTTGGGAGAAGCTGCAATCGCAGATACCGCGAAACCATTACCAGCAGACAGATTCCTGCTGGCCGGGCTCATGCAACCTGCCGGGGCTCGTATTCACATTGCGTCGCCCCCTACCCTGCATCAGGCAGGCATGAAAACCAACCAGACTATTGATTATCCCATTAACGAGGCCTTTCAGATTGTTGATGGCTCCACACCATCATTCTCCTTTGGGTTGACCACGGCCCTGAAAAACACCTGGCTTTTCAATCATGAGACATTCCAGAGTTTCAGAGGTGCATCAGGAAGCAGAACAGCATTAAAAATATATCCCGACATTGCCCTGAGCATGAAATATGCACTGTCAACACGCTGGGACATTGAAACGGGGTTGTCGTTTTCATCCAACACCGGACAGAGTTACCAGCAGTACCTTTATGGCAGGTACGACCAAAAAGATATCGTATTGAATTATTTTCATGCAGAGTTGTCGGCTGTTCACAAGAGCAAGAAACGTTGGTTTGTAGGTTCCTATATAATAGGACACAGCACTACATTGGGTGTCTACGTGGCCAGCCTCAACTCAGCCACCGAGAAGATCGGGGGCATCAAGGAAGATGTTGCCCATAGTTACCGGGGCAATGATTATGGGATGATCCTGGGTCACAACCTGGAACTGACCTTAAGCAACCGGCTGGTCCTTTCGCCCGGCATGCGCCTCACCTGGGGCCTTCCCAACATTTATACCGGAGCTTATGACATCCCTTCGCTGAAACGCACTCACAATCAAAGTATCGAGCTGCGGTTCTCGCTTTATTACAACCTTTTTAAGTAAGATTCCCGGGGCGCATGATGCTTCCTTGCTTTTTATTGAAAATATATTCCTCCACCATTACAACCCCCTGCCCGGAATTTACGTCATCATTGTGCAAGACAGCATGAAAATGATTTATTATTAAAACAACATGAACCAAATAAACCAATTATTATGAGAAAGTATTTGAAACATACCAAAACGATGATCCTGGCCCTGGCAATTTCTGTGGGATTGATGTCCTGCCAGAAGGAGGAGACTCAAGGCGGGCTGACCCTCCAGTTTAAGGCAGAGACAGGCACATCAATAACCACCAAAAGCACCCTGATCGACGGCCTGGTGGTGGAAAGCTTTAAAATCAACATCAGCGAAATAGAGCTGGAATTTGATGACAATGACCCTTTGTTTGCCACCGACTCGGTAGCATCGGATTATGAGCTGGATGGTCCTTTTGAAATTGACCTGATGGAAGAAGGAAATCCCCTGGCAGTAACTATCGCCAGCAATGTTGAACTACCAGCTGCAGCTTATGATGAAATTGAATTTGAATTCGAAGCCAGCGAAAATTCTATTTCCGACATGTTCGGTAAGGCATTTCTGGTACAGGGAACCATCAACGGCACGCCCTTTATCTTCTGGACAGATGAGGATATGGAAGTTGAAATAGAGTTTGAACACGACTTCCTGCTGGAAGAAGCCGAGTTGGCCATGGTAACGGTGACCTTCGATATCATGTCATTATTTGACACAACTGTTGGCGGCATCAATATCATGAACGCCACCGACGGCAATGCAGACGGCATCATCGAGATCTATCCCGGCGACCCTGATGGCAACGAGGACCTGGCAGATATGATTGCTGAGAGACTGGAAGATATTATTGAAGCCCAGGAAGATCAATGGGAGGATGATTAAACCATTAGCCATTTTTTGTTAACAGAAATAAAGGGAGTTGCCGGCTGGCAACTCCCTTTATTTTTAAGAAAGTTCCCAGGCGTATGATGCATTCCTTTATTCATTGAAATTAATATCCTCCTTATTACAACCCCCCGGTCAGAATTTACGTCATCAGAATGCAAAGCAGAATTTAAATGATTTATTCTTAAAATATCATGAACCAATTAAACCAATTATTATGAGAAAGTATTTAAAATTTACCAAAACGATGATCCTGGCCCTGGCACTTTCTGTGGGATTGATGTCCTGCCAGAAGGAAGAGACTCAGGGAGGCCTGACCCTCCGGTTCCAGGCTGAGACAGGCACAGCGATAACCACCAAAAGCACCCTGACCGACGGCTTGCTCGTTGAAAGTTTTAAAATCAACATCAGCGAAATAGAGCTGGAGTTCGATGACAATGACCCGCTGTTTGCCACCGACCTGGTAGCATCGGATTATGAGCTGGATGGTCCTTTTGAAATTGACCTGTTGGAAGAAGGAAATACACTGGCAGCTACTATCGCCACCAATGTAGAACTCCCGGCTGCAGCTTATGATGAAATTGAATTTGAATTCGAGGCCAGCGAGAATTCTATTTCCGAGATGTATGGAAAAGCGTTTCTGGTTAAAGGCACCATCAACGGCACTCCTTTTATCTTCTGGACAGATGAAGATATGGAAGTTGAAATAGAGTTTGAGCACGACTTCCTGCTGGAAGAAGCCGAGATGGCCATGGTAACGGTAACCTTCGATATTTTGTCATTATTTGACACTACGGTTGGTGGTATCAATATCATGAACGCTGCCGACGGCAATGCAAACGGCATCATCGAGATTTATCCCGGCGACCCTGATGGCAACGAGGACCTGGCAGATATGATTGCTGAGAGACTGGAAGATATTATTGAAGCCCAGGAAGAACAGTGGGAAGAGGATGACGATGATGAAGATGATGATGAAGACGATGATGAAGATTAAATGAATTTTGCTTAACAGGATGAAGGGGAGTTGCCGGCTGGCAGCTCCCCTTCTTTTTTGTTTGCAGGTTGA
>JAWOCF010000133.1:0-5498 GCA_046483935.1 Bacteroidales bacterium
ATATAGGTCAAAATCCCACGTACTTCACCCGTAAGTTTGCTGCCGGTGAAAGGATATGGAATATTTTGAAGACCTTATGTGGAAGAACCCTATCATTTGCCCCAGGTATATCCATTAGTAAAGTGGTATTATTTTATCCATTAATTATTCGAAGAACCATACCACTGAACATTGATGCATTTTTGCTTCAGAGCTGGGTGGGGTAAGGATCTTTTACTGATGATAAAGTGGGAAGACATTGGCATTACCGGGAAAACCATCCGGAAATAAATCGGTTTTCCTGAAAAAGTATAGGTTTCAGGATTATCAGGATTATCAGGATTATCAGGAAAGTCTAAAAAGCACCTCAAACCCCATTATCACTTGTGCTGATGGGCTTTTAGCTTTTGGCTTTAGCAAGTATAATTGAGGAATACCTAACTCCTCACACCTCACACCTCACACCTGAAACCTCCGATCCTCAGCCCTTCTGCCTCAAAACCTTATTGCTGGCCATGCTGGCTTCTGTCATTTTTTCTCATCAAAAACCCTTTTATAGCGACGGAAATAGTTGCCCAAAATGTTTTTTCTATAGGTATTTACCCTTACCTTGCTTAAGTAAAATTCCTGATCAACTGAGCATGGAATAATGAGAATATCCCATTATAAATCCCTTGCCGGCCTGCCCGGGGAATGCAGGTGTCTCAAATTCAATCAAATAAATTATTCTGGAAATACCATGAATCCGGTTATTAAAATAATCATTGCTGATAATTACTCCGACGGCTATCAAGAGGCATGTCAGGCCCTGACCCTGGCTGGGCTAAACTTCAGCTCGCAAAGGGTTGATTCGGCGCAGGAATTACAAAAGGCACTCAATAACTTTGACCCGGATGCTGTCATTAGTAATCATCATATGCAGGACTTTAACGCAATGGATGCCCTCAAGCTCTGTAAACAGCATAATCCCGATCTCCCTTTTATTATACTTACCGGATCGGAAAACGAGGATGCTGCCGTTGAATGTATGAAAAAAGGGGCCAGCGATTATGTCCTCAAGGAGAACCTGACCCGTTTGGGTTTTGCTGTTACCCATGCTACACGCCTGCAAAGCGCCCTGCGCGAAAAACAACAAGCCCAAAATCAGTTACATCAGCTCTCAACTGTCATTCAGCAGCTGCCTCTAGCGGTTGTCATTACCGATACCAAGGAAATTATTGAATACGTAAATCCTTTTGCCAGTAAACTTACAGGATACTCTTCTGAAGAACTCCTGGGTGCGCACACCGGGATATTCCGCTCGGGGCTAACCGCCCAGAGCACCTATAAGGAAATCGAGGATACACTCCGGGCAGGAGGCAAATGGCAGGGAAGGCTGCTTAACAGGAAAAAAAACGGAGACCTGCAATGGGAGTCTGTTTCAGTTTCAGCCGTGAGAGATGAGCATGGAATGATTACCCATTTTGCCATGATCAAAGAGGATATCACAACCAAAATACATGCCGAAGCCCTCGAACAGGAGTTGATGGTAGTAAAAAAGGCCGCAGAGTTCAAGCAAAACTTTTTGGCCGACATGAGCCACGAGCTGCGCACACCCATCACGGGCATTATCGGAATGACCGAGATCCTTTCGGGAACCAAACTCAACGAACAACAGACCGACTACCTGGACACCCTGAAACTTTCTTCCGAGAACCTAAGGGAGATTATTAACCAGGTGCTCGACTACTCTAAGATAGAAGCGGGCAAGCTTCAGCTGCGCAAAAAAAACTTCCCCACGAACAGCCTGCTGAAAAATGCCCGGAAGGTCTTTCGCTCTATATGCCAGAAAGACTTGTATTTTGAAACCTTTATGGATGAAGAGCTGCCGCGTTACCTTGAAGCCGATGAACCCCGCATCTCGCAGGTTATCAATAACTTCCTCAGCAATGCCGTGAAGTATACAACCACAGGAGGCATAACCATCAGGGTGCAGCTCGGGAAAAAGCTCACTGAAGACCTGGTCCTTATCAGTGTTGGCGTTCACGACACAGGAACAGGCATCCCTGAACCTCTGCTGGAAAACCTTTTCAGACCTTTCTCTCAGATCGGCCAGGATAATCTGCGGCAGATCGAAGGAACAGGACTGGGGCTGGCAATCTGCAAGGAACTGGCCCAAATGATGGGCGGCAGCATCGGGGTAGAAAGCACTCCCGGGCAGGGAAGCAACTTCTGGTTTACTTTCAGGGCAAGGGTGGTACCCCATGAAGTACTGCCAGCCGCTCCTGTTATGAACACGGAAAAAAGTCACGACCCCCTCAGCATCCTGGTGGTGGATGACAAATTAATTAATCAGAAGGTAATTACTCTTATGCTGTCATCACTGGGCCATAAAACAACCTGTGCATTCAACGGCAGGCTTGCCCTGGAGGTCTTCAAATCTGGCGTGTTCGACCTTATCCTTATGGACATCCAGATGCCTGAAATGGATGGCATTACATGCACCAAAAACCTTAGGGCATCCTACTCCAATCTGCCTCCAATCGTGGGCATCAGCGCAAATGCTTTCGAGGGCGACAGGGAAAAATATATGAGCCAGGGACTGGATGAGTATCTTACCAAGCCGGTCCAGACTCACGAACTGCAGGCTTTGCTCAATAATTTGACACTAACGGGTCACTTAAGCTTATGATAACCGAAGAATTTTTCAGTCAGTACCAGCAGAACCTGCTTCAGGGACAGCAACACAGCTGCCGTAAAATGGTGGAAAAATTGCTGGAAGACAACATAAGCATTAAAACCCTTTATGTTGACCTTTTCCAGAGATCGATGTACCAGGTGGGCAGTATGTGGGAAAAAAACCAGATGTCGGTAGCCCACGAGCACCTTTGCACCAGCATTACACAGAACCTCATCAGCCAGGTGTATCCCCGCCTGCTGGCTATGCCTCATCACGGGCGAAAGGTGGTGGTTAGCTGTACTCCCGGGGAAATGCATCAGCTGGGAGCCCGCATGGTGGCCGACTTATTCGAAATAAACGGATGGGATTCACATTTCCTTGGCTTCGGTACTCCTCCCATAGAGCTGATACGGTTTATCGGCAGTACCCAACCCCAGATAATAGCTCTGTCAATGAGTCTTTTTTCGAACATTTCAACCCTTAAACTGCTGGTACTTAAAATCAGTGAAACAAATCCCGGGATAAGGATACTGCTGGGTGGCCAGGGGTTTCGCTGGGGGGGCACCGAAATGTTTGTCACTATGCCGGATGTGAATGTGGTGCACGGACTTGATTTTCTTGAAAAACATATAATCTGACAAATCATGAATACATCAGCCAGTGAACTTATAATACAATACATGTGGGAACAGGCCAACTGCTGCTGCCTGCTGCTTACCCCACAAGGCATTATCAGCAGGGCCAGCAGACATGCCATCTCCCTGAGGGGGGGCGATCCCACAGGGAAACACTTCGACAGCATCCTGGTAAATTTCCGCAACACCCCCGGATTCAGCCAGGCGCTGACCGACCTGCAGGCCACCCATTCTTTCAACCTGACAACAGATCAGATGCCTCGTACCTATTACTTCAATTTCTACCAGATTCCTGAAGGCTACCTGGCCCTGGGACAACCCTGCCTGCAAGAGGAACAGATGCTGCAGCGAAACATGCTTGAGATAAATCAGCAGATGGCCGACCAGACACGTTCCCTTCAGAAACAGCTGGCAGTCCTTAACGCCCTGAATCAAACCCCTGCTAAATCAAATCAGTAATTTTAACTCTTTCAATAAATGACACTTCGCCAACTTATACAATCAGCAGAAACCCTGCCCGCTCCCGGGGTAGATTCAATAGTAGAATATGATCAGAAACAGGAACAGATGGTTGCCATGCTCAACCAGATCATGAAGGACCGCAAGGACCTTAAACAGCTTATCGGGGAAGGCAACCTGGATATGATGCTCGAAAACCACCGCAACCACGCCCGTTTTATAGCCTCTTTCCTGGTCGTCTTCGAGCCACAGCTGCTGGTCAATACAGTCCTATGGGTATTTAGGGCCTACCGAAGCCACGGCTTCCGGCTAACCTACTGGCCCGCACAGCTCCACCAATGGATGGTTGTCCTTGAGCAATGCCTTTCGCCACAGGCATTCAACCAGATCGCACCCCTTTACAACTGGATGATCATCAACCAGCCCGCCTTTGCCGCGTTAAGTGATGAATGCCTTGAAAGTCCCGAAGGAATAAAACACATATAACCCGGGGTTGTATCAGGTCTCTTGCAAGGCTTGGTTTGCATGGTGTGGTGCAAACTGTGGCAGCGACTTGGCGAAATGGGCTTTTGGCTTTTAGCTATTGGCTATTGGCAAGTATAATTGGCGAAATGGGCTTTTGGCTGTTGGCCTTTGGCAAGTATAATTGAGGAATACCTCACACCTCACACCTCACACCTAATACCTAATACCTAAAACCTAATACCTGATACCTGAAACCTCAGGTCATCACCTTCTGATTATATTCTTTATACCAATACTGAATGATTTGCCCCACCAGGTCGTATTTCACCGGCTGGCCAGGTTTGAAGACCACGAAATTATTCTTGTGGCCGGGGCCGGCAATTTCGGTGGTATAGTCAGCAGGCCTGAGCGGGGGAAAATAAATAAAAGTACCTGCTTTGCTCACGGAAAAGGAAACCAGGAGCTTCCCTTTTGTTTGATAGGCAGGCATGCCACCATTGATATCTTCTGTGGCATTGGGGGCATTTTCAATGACGGTTTGGCGGAGCTTGATGAGGATGGCCTGGATGTGCTCCGGAAAAGACCTGATGTAGTGATCGACGTCAGTATATTCCATCGTTGCAGGTTTTTTTGAGTGATCACTCAAGGTTTATTACCTGTAAATGTACACATTTTATCGTGTCATCTGGCTGGATGAAAGATAGTTAACGTAAAGTTAATGTAGAAAAAGGATTACACGGATTTGAACGGATTACACGGATAAGGCCTGAAAGGGACACTTGGAGAGGGGGAGACTTGGAGACTTGGAGAGGGGGCGACTTGGAGAGAGAGACTTGGAGAGACACGCATTTTAAGCCCCTTTTTCATGGGGCAAAAACAAGTGGCACTACACCGCCACCCATCGCCGAAAGGCTGAAAAAATGCATCCTGAGTGGCTGTGATGGCGTGTTTTTGCAAGCCATTAACCCTGCCATTGGCTATTGGCTACAGGCTGTTGGCTATTGGCTTTTGGCCTTTGGCAAGAATCATTGAATCTAATCCTAATCCGTTATCCGCTAATCCGCTAATCCGCTAATCCGCTAATCTGCTAATCTCTTCTCTCCCGCTGCAACCAAACCATTTACTGGCCTTCAGCTCCGTTCAGACACAATTTTGTTGAAGAGAAGCAATACATTTGCCCCTATGCTTTCCCCAACCATCGTTTATACAAGGCCCACCCCAACCAAAGGGTGACCAAACCCTGACCTTTTTGCCTTTTGTTTTGCTGAGGCTTTGGGTTGGCCTGTGAAACCAGCCGGTTG
>JAWOCF010000202.1:0-11803 GCA_046483935.1 Bacteroidales bacterium
TCGGGTTAAAAGGTTATGAAGAACAGCACCCAGATCAGCTCTCAGGTGGAATGCAGCAGAGAGTCGGCCTGGTCTCGATGTCCCTGAAGTTGTATTCCATAGCGATGATTAACAAGTTATCTCATAATAGTTTCAACCTGCGAAGGTAACAATTGTACAACAAACAGCGGACGGCTTTTTTGCTAACGGGAGATAAGAATCTTTTCCTTGCGCACCGTGTTGCCTGAATGTACTGAGATAATATAGATACCCATAGGCAGCTCTTCGAGGTTCAGCTGGTATGTGCCGGTACCCAGGTTGCTTTTTATCACTTCATAAAATTTCTGTCTGCCCAGCAGGTCGGAGACCATGACCTCCACCTGGTCCATCCCATTCAAGCCGCTGATGGTGATTCTCCCGGCCGAGGGATTGGGATAGATGGTCACGTTCGTCAGCTGATCATCGTCGGCGATGCCTGTGGCAGCCTGGAAGTAGGCATGCACCTGCATGTCTTCATCTACCTGGAATGAGATGACCGGATCAAAAGAAACATCCACCTCATTGATGGTCCACTTCACGAACACCCAGCCCTGTGCGGGGGTGGCCTGCAGCTGCATCAGGGTGCCCTGCCCAACGGCATACTCTCCTGCCCCGGGGTTAATGGTTCCCTGCCCTGTAAAGTCCAGCAACAGTGAAAACTCGGCAGGATCTTCGGTAAATACAGCTACCACCCGCATGTGGGAAATGATGGCAATGTCGAGTGAAGGACTATCATAACTGATGTCATTGATCTCCCACCGACTGAAGCTCCAGCCGCTCACCTCTGTAGCTTCCAGGGTCAGCTGAGTGTTATCGGCAAAGGTGTGGGTGCCCGCTGCCGGAGAAGTAGCTCCCTGTCCCTGCTGTTCTAATGTCAGGGTGTATGTCACCACATCTTCAGTAAAAACTGCAGTAGCCTGTATATCGGCATTGACAGTCACCGACAGGCTTTTATTGCTGTAACTCTGCCCGTTGATAATCCACTTGTCGAAGCTCCAGCCACTGGCAGCTGTGGCAGTAAAAACCACCTGGCTACCCCCCTCATAAACATGGCTTCCTGAGGCCGGAGAGGTGGCTCCCTGCCCTTGTTTTTCGATGGTAATGGTGTAGGTTGCCTTTTCTTTGAACACCGCTATGGCCTCTAAATCGCCATTTACAGCAACAGACAAATCAGGAGTGGTGTGGCTCTGCCCGTTGATGATCCACTTGTCGAAGCTCCAGCCACTGGCAGCGGTAGCCGTCAGGTTTGCCTGGCTGCCCTCTTCATAAGTGTAGGTGCCACTTGCCGGAGAGGTATCACCCTGCCCCTGCTTATTAATAGTCAGGGTATGATGGGTTCCCGCATCTTCTGTAAACACCGCTGTAGCCTGGGTGTCGGCATTTACAGCAATTGACAGATCAGAAGTTGTATGGCTCTGCCCGTTGATGATCCATTTGTCGAAGCTCCAGCCACTGGCAGGGGTGGCCGAAAAAGTTACCTGGCTTCCCTCTTCATGAGTATAGGTGCCACTACCCGGAGAGGTTTGACCCTGCCCCTGCTGTGCCACCGTAAGCTGGTAGCTCTCTGACTCTGCCGTAGCCTCTGTGACAGTAATATTGTCGATGCTCCAGTAATAAGAGTATGATCCGGTATAGTTCCACCTGAACTTCACCTGTTGGTGGCCGCCCACGGCATCCAGCCTGGTGGTAAAAGCGGAAGGATTGGCTGTAGTAACATCCCACTTCCTGATGGTGGTCCAGGTGGCTCCATTGTCGATGCTGTACGACAGGGTGCCTTCGGAAGGGGCATTGGCCTGCCGGAAATAATGATCGAAAGAAAGCTTTACAGAGGGATAGCTGCTGAGATCGAAAGTTGGGGAGATCAGGTCGGCATCCTGCGAATGATCCTGTCCGTAAGCATCGCTGTTCAGATAAGCATAGCCAGGTGCAGTACCAGCCACCCCCCCGCTGAAGGTGCCGAACTGCCATCCCTGCCCTTGGCCGATATTGTCGGCTTGTGTCCAGCAAATGGGCATGGCCTCGGCCGAAAAGGGCTGTTGGTAGGGCAATGTGTTGATGATGCCACACAGGGTGCTGGCAGAAGCCATGGGGGTACTGACCGAATAAAGCAATTCGTTGTCAACCGACCATGCCTGATAGAAGTAGGTGCTGCCACTCTGCAGGCCTGAATGGGCAAACTGTTCGCTGGTGCCTGCATAAATCACTTGCCCGCCACCAGGAATCTGGTTACCCTGCGAATAGGCCGTACCAGGCTGCGGGTTGCCAAATACGCCATCCAACGACCAGGCCAGGATGACCTTGTTTTGCGAAAGGTTCTTTTTCCATGCCACCTGGAGCTGGCTGCTGCTGGCGGTTGTAGCCTGCAGGGCCTTGGGGGCATCGGGCATTTCGGAGAACTGCGCTGCCAGTTGCAGCGCGTTATAGGCATTCAGCCGGCCACTGCCCAGTTGTCCGATGTAATCAGCATTCAGCGAATAATGATTGTCGGCCGAATGCACCAGGATGTCACGCAGCTGCTGGGTGTTAAAGGCCCCGGGATATTTGGAAAGCACCAGAGCAGCCACTCCCGACACATGGGGGCATGCCATGGAGGTGCCCTGGTAATAGGAATAGGCCGAATTGGTGACCGTGCTGTATACTGCACCCTGGATGCCCCCGCTAGTCTCTCCACCGGGAGCTGAGATATCGACCCAGCTGCCGTAATTGGAGTACCATGCTTTTTTATCCTTGTTGTTGGTGGAGGCTACCGCAACGACCCCTTCATAATAAGCAGGGTACCAGGCTCCGGAACTGCTGCTGTTGCCTGCGGCAAAGATGGTGATTCCTCCATCCATCACTTCGCCCCCGCCATTGGTGTTGAAATAGTCGATGGCATCGAGCATCGATTGATTGAACACCCCCGGGGTGGTATATCCCCAGCTGTTCTGGGCTATGGCAGCCCCATTGTCGGCTGCATAAATCAGCGCCAGGTGGAAGCCCCCACTGCCGTTATCGGTAAACACCTGACATGACATCAGCTTCACCCCATCGCCATTGCCTGAGCCTCCGGCAATGCCGCTCAGCCCCTCTTCATTATTATTTACAGCTGATACCGTTCCCGCCACATGGGTTCCATGATTGTGAGGGGTAACGGTGGTGGAATTGGTTACAAAGTTGTAGCCGATGCCACTCCACATATTGTCTTTCAGGTCAGGGTGATCGGTCTGGATGCCCCCATCCACTATGGCAACAATTACATCGGGATTGCCTGCTTCAATCTGCCATGCCTGCTTCAGACTGATATCGGCCCCCGGGGTACCTCCCACCTGTCCTGTATTGTTGTAATGCCATTGCGATGGAAACCCGGGGTCGTTGGGTGTACCCATGGTGCTGAATGTTTGAGGGGTGGCAGGATCAGAATCTTCAACATCCCCGATCATTTCTATCTTGTACAGAGGCTCAGCCACTGCTACTTCATCCATGGCACCATAAGCTTCCACCACTTCACGAATGTCGGTACCTGCCTCGAATTGCAGGTCGATCCACAGTGGCAATCCCCATTTCTCATGCCGAACGGCTGCTGCTACATTTCCCGCTTTTAGCTGAAAGGTTTTTCGGGCCTTTTTGACCAGGTGCCGCTGGTTGAGTTTATCGAGAGCCGGCAGATCGAAGCGCACCACCCCGGCTTCTGTCTTCCCAAAACCGGCATTTTTGGCTACATTGGCATATTCAGGCCGAAGCTTGATTCGGACTACTCCTGGCTCCATGGCATCTTTGGGCACCTTGTGCATGTCGACAGGTGGGGGCTGGCCGCGCCTGGCTTGTTGAGCACTCGCCCTGGGCAGGATCAGTAACAATGCAAAAACCAGCAGAAGAAATAGTCGGAAATATTTGCCGTTAAAAAGAGAATTCATGATTATGTATTTGAAAGCAGCAGCGGTCGCCTATTAATTTTTAAAGCAAATTTACCGTGCCCCCTTCACTGCTTTATCCGCCAATTACTGATAATGTACTGGCGCATTCTACCTGAATTTTTATAGGGGAATTACTGAGACGGGATTCATCCCTTTAATTAAAATCCGCGATCGTGCCCTGATCATTTCTTATTGGCCAACCTCTTCAGTGCCTTAATTAAGAAAGGCATCATTGACCCCGATACATTTTTTTGTTGTAATTTTGTGGCGTTTTTACAGTAATGCCCGATTCTTTAAAACATTATAGACTTATGGATCAAGAAAAAAAATCCGGTTTGTTCGAGGAATTTCCCCCGGTGTCTACCCAGCAATGGGAAGCGAAAATTCATGAAGATTTAAAGGGTGCCGATTACGAGAAGAAGCTTGTGTGGCAAACTCTTGAAGGAATAAAAGTTAAGCCCTACTACCGGGCAGAACACCTGGAGGACATCGGTCATACCCATGCCCTGCCCGACAGCTTCCCCTTTGTGAGGGGAACCAAAGCCAAAGACAATAACTGGGAAGTACGACAGGACTTCGATGAGGAAGATCTGGCCACGGCCAACGAGCTGGCGCGCAAAGCACTGGAACGTGGCGCCCAGGCCCTGGGGCTGAATGCTGCCATGGTAACCAGTGCCGGCGAGCTGCAAACCTTGCTCAAAGACATTGACCTGTCAAAAGCAGCCGTTCACTTCCTGCACACCAGGAACTATCCCCACCTGCTGACTTTCCTGACCCAGGTGAGCCAGGACAAAAACCTCAAGGGATCTTTCAATTTTGACCCCCTGGGCTACCTGCTGATGTATGGCAAATATTACGACAGTAAAGAAGCCAATGTTGAGCAGGCCGCCGAGCTGCTGAAAGCTGCCGGCGAATCATTCCCCCTGCTGAAGGTAATCACCGTCAACGGCCAGCATTATAACAATGCAGGTGCCAGCATCGTGCAGGAACTGGCCTTCATGCTCTCGCAAGGCAATGAATACCTGGCAACCCTGACCGACAAGGGATTCACGGTCGACCAGATCGCCCCCCGCATGCAGTTCAATATTTCCATTGGCTCCAGTTATTTCCTGGAAATTGCCAAGCTGCGCGCCATCAAGCTGTTGTGGGCAAAAATCGTGAAACAGTATGCCCCTGAGCAACCCGATGCCATGAAGATCTTTCTGCATGCAGAAACCTCATCCTGGAACAAGAGCATTTATGATCCTTACGTGAACATGCTGCGCACCACTACCGAAGCCATGGCAGCTGCCATCGGTGGCGTAGACTCCATGAGTGTTGATCCTTTCGACAGCACCTTCAAAAAGCCTGATCATTTCAGCCGCCGCATTGCACGCAACCAGCAGATCATCCTCAAAGAGGAGTCTTATTTCAACAAGGTTGTCGACCCGGGTGCCGGTTCCTATTATATCGAAAATCTCACCCGGAGCATTGCAGAAGCTGCCTGGGCCTTATTCCTGGAAACAGAAGAAAAGGGAGGGTTCGAGAAAATCGTAGAGAGCAATTTTATTCAGCAGGAAATAGAGAATACCTGTCAGAAACGTGACATGGAAGTGGCCATGCGCAAACGCGTATTTGTGGGCACCAACCAATATCCCAATGCCGCTGAAAGAATGCTCGACAAGCTGCAACCCACCGCACGGCTCACCGACCTGGGTGGCCTGAGGCAATACCGGGGCACACAGGCTTTTGAAGCCCTGCGCCTGGCAGTAGAAAACCATGAACGCAAGGGATTCGACATTCCCAAAGTATTTCTGTTCACCTACGGCAACCTGACCATGCGTAAGGCCAGGGCCTCTTTCTCATCCAACTTCTTTGGCGTGGCGGGCTATCAGATCATCGATAACCCGGGCTTCAAAACCACCGACGACGGGGTGCAGGCCGCCCTTGATTCAGGTGCCCGCATCGTGGTGTTCTGCAGCAGCGATGAAGAATATGCCGACATGGCCGCTGCCGCTGCCAAAATCAAGGCACAGGCTCCCCATACCATTATCGTGGTGGCCGGAAACCCCAAAGAGCAGATGGAACAACTGGATCAGGCAGGGGTAGATCATTATATACATGTGCGCACCAACGTGCTGGATGCCCTGACGCATTTTAATAATGTGATGGAGATTGCGTGAGCTGACCTTGTTTTTTCATTCAAAAAATTTTGATCATGAGACCTGATTTTAAGAATATTTCCCTGAATACCGAAAAGAATAAAAGCGAGGCGTTTTCCAGCTGGGAAAAAGCCCATCAGATAGAAAAAAACTGGATCACCTCCGAGCAGATTCCCGTGAAGCCTGTTTACGGTCCCGACGACCTGCAGAACATGGAACACCTGGAATATGCTGCCGGACTGGCTCCCTTCCTCAGAGGGCCTTACAGCACCATGTATGTGATGAAGCCCTGGACCATCCGCCAGTATGCAGGATTTTCAACTGCCGAGGAGTCCAATGCTTTCTACCGCCGCAACCTGGCAGGTGGTCAGAAAGGGCTGTCGGTAGCCTTCGACCTGGCCACTCACCGTGGCTATGACTCCGATCACGAACGCGTGGAAGGTGATGTGGGCAAGGCTGGCGTGGCCATCGACTCCATCCTCGACATGAAGGTGCTGTTCGACCAGATTCCCCTGGAAAAAATGTCGGTGTCAATGACCATGAACGGAGCAGTATTGCCCATTATGGCTTTTTATATCGTAGCTGCCGAAGAACAGGGCGTGAGCCCCGAGCAGCTCAGCGGCACCATCCAGAACGACATCCTCAAGGAGTTTATGGTGCGCAATACCTACATCTATCCCCCGCTGCCATCCATGCGGATCATTGCCGACATCTTCAGGTATACCTCGCAGAAGATGCCCCGCTTCAACTCCATCAGTATCAGCGGATATCACATGCAGGAGGCGGGTGCCACCTGCGACATCGAGCTGGCCTACACCCTGGCCGACGGGCTGGAGTACCTGCGCACAGGGGTGAATGCAGGCATGGACATTGACTCTTTCGCACCACGTCTTTCGTTTTTCTGGGCCATCGGCATGAACCACTTTATGGAGATCGCCAAGATGCGCGCGGCACGTATGCTGTGGGCCAAGCTGGTAAAACAGTTCAACCCGAAGAACCCCAAATCGCTGGCCCTGCGTACCCACTCGCAGACTTCGGGATGGAGCCTCACCGAGCAGGATCCTTTCAACAACGTAGCCCGTACAGCCATTGAGGCCATGGGTGCCGTGCTGGGCCACACCCAGTCGTTGCATACCAATGCACTGGATGAAGCCATCGCACTGCCCACCGACTTCTCGGCACGTATTGCCCGCAACACCCAGCTGTACATCCAGGAGGAAACCAATGTGACCAAAGCCATCGACCCATGGGCCGGCTCCTATTATGTAGAATCACTCACCCATGAAATTGCCAACAAGGCCTGGGAACATATTATGGAGATCGAGCGCCTGGGCGGCATGGCCAAAGCCATTGAAACAGGAGTTCCCAAGATGCGTATTGAGGAAGCCTCTGCCCGCAAGCAGGCCAAGATCGACTCGGGCAAAGACATCATCGTGGGCATCAACAAGTACCGCCTGGACAAAGAAGATCCCATCGAGATTCTGGATGTGGATAATACCGCGGTGCGTGAATCACAGATCAGGCGCCTGGAGCTGTTGCGCAGCAACCGCAACAACCAGGAGGTAGAACAGGCTCTGGATGCCATCACCAAAGCCTGCGAAAGCGGCGAAGGCAACCTGCTGGAGCTGGCCGTTGATGCCGCCCGCAAGCGTGCTTCACTGGGAGAGATCTCACAGGCATGTGAAAAAGTATATGGTCGCTATCAGGCTGTAATCCGTTCAATTTCAGGAGTATATTCTATGGAAATAGACAACAACGACAGCTTTGCAACAGCCCGTGCCAAGGCCGATGAATTTGCCAAACTGGAGGGCCGTCGCCCCCGCATCATGATCGCCAAGATGGGTCAGGATGGTCACGACAGGGGTGCAAAAGTAGTAGCCACTGCCTATGCCGACATGGGCTTTGATGTGGATATGGGCCCCTTGTTCCAGACACCCAAAGAAGCCGCCCGTCAGGCCGTGGAAAATGATGTGCACATCCTGGGCATGTCGAGCCTGGCAGCAGGCCACAAGACCCTTGCCCCCCAGGTAATCAAGGAGCTCAAAGAACTGGGCCGCGAAGACATCATGGTGATCGTGGGTGGGGTAATCCCCTCGCAGGACTATCAGTACCTGTATGATGCAGGCGTGATGGGTATCTTTGGCCCCGGCACCGTGATTGCTGAGGCTGGAATCAAGATGCTTGACATCCTGATTGATAGCCATAAGGCTTAATCTTCAATGATTCATGGATTCTGAAAGGAATCTGAACCATTTCAACCCTCTTGAAGAGGCTGTCTGATTCGTCGGGCAGCCTCTTTTTTTATTGTCAGCACCCGAACCTCACTCCAGTTCCCAAAGCAAACAGCACCTGATCATGTCTGGGGTTGAACCAATGTTAAACCAATGTTGAACCATTGTTGAACCAATGTTGAACCAATGTTGAACCAATGCAGAATGGTTTAACAATGGTTGATCATTGCTTTAAACCTGGTTTACCTCAGAAGGTGTGCAGGAGTTGTATTCTTCAGCAACCCCCTCAGGAATTCCCTTAAAGAAAGAGACCTTGTTCGATGAAAGAAAACAATTTAAAATATTTCTTGTTACTACTTTAATGCCATCTCTGAAACATGGTTGATCGTTAAAAACACCAGGTGATAACATGATTCAAAAAGCTGTTATTCAGGTTGCTGTTCTGATGATTATTATGCTGATGCCTTTCAGGAGCCAGGCCCAGGAGCCTGATGATGACTTCCTGCAGGTAGGGGGAGCCTTGCGGTTCAACTACAACCTGTCGTCGTGGAAAGAAGGACAGATGAAACGGGGAGGCGATTTGGGCTACGACCTTTTCCGGCTGAATGTTTTGGGCTCGTACAACGGCATCCGGCTGAATGCTGAATACCGCTGGTATTCGGAAGGATTTGGCGGGGGCATGCTCAAGCAGGGCTTTATTGCCCTGGATGCGGGCAGCCGCTCCGAATTGCAGATCGGGCTGAATCAGGTGCCTTTTGGCATCCAGCAATACAATTCGCACAACTGGTTTTTCAACCTTACCTATTACCTGGGGTTTGAAGATGATCATGACATGGGCATCAAATACATTTATGATCATGCGCAGTGGCAATGGCAGGCAGCCTGGTATCTGAGTGCCGAAGAGCTGGTGTTCGACGAGGTGGAGGCCAGCCCCCGTCGCTACTCGTATGATGTTACGGGGCGCAATAAAGAAAACAACCAATTAAACCTCAAGGGCCTGTATCGTTTTGGCAGCGACAACAGGTGGCAGGCAGGTGCTTCGTTGCAGGGCGGCCTGCTTTACAACCTCGACACCCAACACAATGGAAACCACTATGCCATGGCAGTGCATGCCGAACGCCTTCCAATGGAGTCCCCCCTGGGGCTGAAGGCCCAGTATATGCACTATGGCTTCAACCCCGAGGCACAGCAGGGCCAGGCCGACAACTTTATCATGATGGGGGCTTATGGTGCCAACTACCGGGTAGCTTCTGCGGGGCACCTGTTCAGCCTGGCCGCTTCCTGGCAGCTGGACGTCTCCATGCCTTATTTACAGGGCATCACCTTTTACAACGATTTTGGTTACCTGTACAAGCCTGAAGCAGGCTTTGAAGACACCTACATGAACGTTACAGGGATGCTGCTGGATGCCGGTAAAGTGTTTGTTTATGTAGACCTGGCCATGGGTTACAATCATCCCTGGTTAGGGCCCGAATGGACCCGAAGCCTGGCCTATGGCACTCCCGGCGGGGCGGGTTGGCACCGCCGGTTCAACATCAATCTGGGCTATTACTTCTAATAAAAATAATACTCCAACATGACAAAAGTTATTCGTAGTGATGTAAAAAAGTCCCTGGGTCTTCCTGTGAATGGTCCGGTATTCTGGACCTCCACCGCATTTATTGTGGTGATTATCTCCCTGACACTGATTTACAGTGAGACGGCCGGTCCTGTTTTTGCCAATATTCAGCGAATAGTATCTTCCAATGGTGGGTGGCTGATGATCCTGGGTGTAAATGTATTTCTGCTGTTTGGCATCTATTTGGCCTTCAGCAAGTTCGGCAGCATCCGCCTGGGGGGCCCGAAGGCACGTCCCGAATTTTCCACCACCTCATGGTTTGCCATGCTTTTTAGCGCCGGGATGGGCATCGGCCTGCTCTTCTGGAGCATTGCCGAGCCGGTAAGCCACTATTATGCTCCCCCCCTGGGAGAGCCGGGCACACGGCAGGCAGCCAGCATGGCCATGAATGTCACTTTCCTGCACTGGGGTTTGCATGCCTGGGGGATATATGCCCTGGTAGGCCTGGCTCTGGCTTATTTTACCTATAGCAGGAACCTGCCCCTGACCATCCGTTCGATCTTCTATCCCTTTTTGGGCGACCGCATCTATGGCCCCCTGGGCGATGGGATCGACGTGCTGGCCGTGCTGGCCACCCTCTTTGGGCTGGCCACCTCGCTGGGCCTGGGAGTCAAGCAGATTGCCTCCGGGCTTAGTCATGTGTTTCCCATGATCCCGGGGTCGATCACCACCCAGATCATCCTGATTGCGGTAATCACCGCTATCGCAACCATCTCGGTGGTGCTGGGTATTGATAAAGGAGTGCGCTTTCTGAGCGTATGGAACATCAGGGTGGCCATGGTGGTGCTGTTGCTGGTGTTTATTCTGGGGCCAACAGTATTTATCCTGGGAGCCTTTGTTCAAAACACCGGCAATTATATCAACAGCTTTTTGCAATGGGCCTTCTGGAATGAAGCCTATTCCAACCGTCAGTGGCAGATGGACTGGACGGTGTTCTACTGGGGCTGGTGGATTGCCTGGTCGCCTTTCGTGGGCATGTTTATTGCCCGGGTATCGAAGGGGCGCACGGTACGTGAGTTTATTACCGGAGTGCTCCTGGTACCTACCCTGCTGACTTTCTTCTGGATCACCACCTTTGGAAGCACGGCCCTGCGCGACCTGATGGCCGGCGATGAGATCATTGCAACGGCCGTGGCGGCAGATGTTTCGACTGCCCTGTTCGTGTTCTTCGAGCGTTTTCCCTTTCCCCTGGTGCTGTCGGTGATTGGTATCGTGCTGATTGCCGGGTTCTTTATCACCTCTTCCGACTCGGGCTCCCTGGTGATCGACAGCATCACCTCAGGGGGCAAGTTAGAATCGGCCGTCGGGCTCCGGATTTTCTGGGCGGTGACCGAAGGCGTAGTGGCCGCCGTGCTCCTGCTGGGAGGTGGGCTGCAAGCCCTGCAGACTGCCTCGATCGTGACGGGGTTGCCCTTCACCCTGTTGCTGCTGGTAATGTGCTACAGCCTGTATAAGGGTCTGAAGGAAGAACATGACGAAACTGAACTGGCCGGGCAGCGGGCCACCAGGAAAGATTATCAGAAGCTGGTGTCCGAGATGCTGGCCAAAAGAAAAAGTGAGGAACAGGCCCCTGCCCGAAAGCCTGATGAACCTACCAAACCCAAAAACCCTTAGCCATGAATAGCATAAAGAGCATGCTGGTATGCCTTGACCTGACCGAAATGGATGAGATACTCATTGCCTATGCCAGTTTTTATTGTAAGAAGGTCCCGGTAGAAAAGGTCTATTTTGTTCATAACATTAAGATCTATGCCCTGGGAGAAGACTTCATGAAGGAATACGGGAATGTTGACCTGGCCACAGAGGTGGAGAAAGAGATCGACAACCTGGTGAAGAAGCATTTTGACGATATTGTTCCTCATGAGGTCCTGGTGAGTGAAGACCCCAATACTGAGGTGATCC
>JAWOCF010000226.1:0-21606 GCA_046483935.1 Bacteroidales bacterium
TTTTGGCCAGATAGAAGATGGCTATTTGATTTCTCCTGACATGAGAAACAATAATTTTGAACGCGAACTGCGCATGCAGCTGCGTCTGGCAAAAAATCTTACTATGGAAAACAGGGTACGCGTGCGCTCGGATCTGAACCAGATTGTTGAGGCCGACCAGAAACGCAGAGACGTGGATTATTACTTCAGGCTCTCCTACAGGTTTTAAAAAGAAAAGCCATTAAGAACGGGATTTTCATTATCATGTGTGTGCAATGCCACTTGTTTTTGCCCCTGGGGAAAGGGGCTTAAAATGCGTAGACGGTTACTTGGGCATGCTCAGTACAGGTTTTCACTGGTTTCTTCCCCAACCTCTCAACCTCTCAACTTTCTAAGGCGCCTCTGTGGTTTTACTGACAATCCAGCTGCTGATCACCTCCAGGGCTATGGGCGAAAAGGTTTGTTTTATGGTGCCATACTCGTTGGGCAAGCCGCTCTGGCTTTCCTGAAACAGATGATTCAGGCCTTCCAATGGCATGGCGGTCACATCTTCATTGCCACCCTGCTCCAGGGCCTGTTCGATGGCCTGAAGATTTTCCTGGGCAGGAACCTGCAGGTCCTTGCTTCCATTGATGGCCAGCACAGGGGCCTCTACCTTCCTGAGAACCGTGGCGGGATCGAAGGCCAGAAAGTTGATCATCCAGGGGCTCGCCAACTGTTGCACCTGCATGGAGATAAACTGCTCACGGCTCATGCCGGGAGGAATGCTGCTGGTATCGGCAAAGGCTTCCTCCAGGTATTGGGTAATATCCTGGCGCAGCTGAGCTTCATTTTCCGAATCCCTGAGCATCTGAAACAACTTTTCGTTGATCTGCCTGTTTTTCTGCATCTCTTCGGCAGGCAGGCCCGAGGCTTGTCCTATTGCCTGCTGCTGCATTAGCAGCAGCTCCCTGCCCGGTACCCCCGGGGCAGCAAGCAACACGATGAACCCCACATCCCCGGGTCTTTCGGCCGCCACAATGGGTGCTATCATGCCTCCTTCACTATGCCCCAGCAATCCGATGTGTTCGGTTTCTATGTCATTTCGTGCCAGCAAAAAATCCAAACCATGTTCCACATCCTCTGCGAAGTCATAACTGGTGGCTTGTGCGAAATCGCCTTCTGATTGGCCCACCCCTCTGTCATCAAAACGGAGCACGGCAATGCCCTTGCGGGTCAGATGATCGGCCAGCACCAGGAAAGGCTTGTGGCCAAAAACTTCCTCATCACGATTCTGAGGGCCGCTGCCGCTGATCAGGATGACAGCGGGAAACCGGCCTTCTTTTTCCGGAAGCGTGAGGGTGCCACTCAGGTTGATGCCCGCTTGTTGATTGTGAAAAATTATCTCCTCCGAATGGTAAGGATAGGGTGGCTGGGGTTCCTGAGGCCTTTTTGTTTGCTGGTCTTCCAATGGCTTGTGCGACAGGTTCAGGGGAAATTCCTGCCCCGCCTGAATAAATACCCCTTGTATGACCTCGCCCCGCACAATCCCCTCGTACTGGATTCCGGCAGGGGCAACCTCCATCATCAGCACCGAATCCCGAAAGGTGATTGTTGTTACCTGAATGCCGAAGGCGCCCTGGTCGGGGCTGTCCATCGAAGCGCTCAGCCCTTCCTCTGTTTCATGAATGTTGAACACCAATGTTAGTTCTACGCCCTGTACCTTCAGGATGCCACTCCATTGCCCGGTGATAGGCTGCCCCTGAACAGCAAAGACTGCCAGCAGGGTTGCAAAAAGTGTGATGAGCTTTTTCATAATGCTACTTGTTTTGTTTCCGTTGTTTACTTATTGTGTTTCAATCATTCCTTCCATATAAAGCCTGGCCTTTCCGCCAATCAGAATCCTTTGGCCTACCAGAAAGCAGGAGAGATTGCCTCCACGTTGCGATAGCTGTCGGGCCTGCATTTGTTTCTTGCCCAGTTTCTCCGACCAAAAGGGGGTTAGGGAAGTGTGGGCCGAGCCCGTCACCGGGTCTTCATCAATACCCAGTTGGGGGCAGAAAAAACGGGACACAAAGTCCACCTCATCACCCGGGGCCGTGACAATGAGTCCCCGGGCGGGCAGTCCGGCAATGGCTGCAAAATCAGGCGCCAGATCTTTTATCTGTTGCTCGCTTTCCAGCAGGGCGATGATGTCGGTTTTCCCTTTCCAGGTTTGCAGGGGTTTCACCCCAATGCATCTGGCAATGCGCTCAATACAATCGCAGGGGTCAAGGGTGTCGGCAGGAAAATCCAGGTACAGGATGCCTTCTTTTTCCGAAACCATCAGGTTGCCGCTGCGCGGGGATACAAAATGGACTTCCTCCAGTCCATAGTTAGTGTGATGAAGCAGCACATAAGCCGATGCCAGGGTGGCATGGCCGCACAGATCGACCTCTACCTGTGGGGTAAACCACCGGATCTGGAAATGCTGCTCCTGTTTTACCACGAAAGCCGTTTCTGAAAGGTTGTTTTCTGCAGCAATTTTCTGCATTAAATCATCATCAGGCCATTGTCCGGGCAGGCATACCGCGGCGGGATTCCCGCTGAACATTTCTTCAGCAAAGGCATCTACCTGAAACATCTTCATTTTCATGCTGGTGGGTTGTTTGGTTACTGACTTTGAGGTTCCGCCTGGTTGATATATGCAGGCAATATCAAATATAAAGATAATGTTTTCTTTACTTTCTGTTGCTAAATTGTTTTTAATTGAATTGTTTTAAAAGGGCATAAATATTGAATAAATTATGTTATCTTTACTAGTAAACTCATTTAAATAAATATAATATGTCGCTCTTTACTGTTTTTATCGTATTGGTAGTTGCAGGGATCCTGCTCTGGCTGGTAAATAACTTCCTGCCAATGGATAAGAAAATCAAAAGCATCCTGAATGCAGTTGTGGTTATTGTGGTTATTGGTTGGTTGCTCATGGCTTTTGGAATCCTTGATCAGCTCAAGAATATTCAAATTTAGAATCCTTCTGTAAGGCTTTCTTTTCATGAAGGAAGCAACCCTTCCAGGGAGCCCTCGCCTGATATCAGCAACTCATAAGCGATAAGATTGACAGCAGGGGGCTTCTCAACGAGATCCAACCTTCATCCCTTTGCCGCATCCATTCTCCTGTTTCATCACCTGCCAGGTTCTTAAACAAAAAAATAATGCAACGGGCCCTCCAAAAGAGGGCCCGTTGCATTATTGCAAATAGAAATGGATGTCCTAAAAGATATACCTGATCGACAGGGCACCTGTATCGCCCCAAAATCCCCGATGACCTGAAAGGTTAAAGGCTGGCTTCCAGTCAAGGCTGAGGTTGATTGGAATCTCACTAAAATTATATTCCAGACCCAGGATACCATCCAGACCGATCACAGTATACTGCTGATCTGGTTCTCCCCACCTGTCGGAAGTATGGCGGCCATCCCAAAACCCCACGTGACCACCGAACCCATAATACCAGTTCAGACGCTCGGTATTGAAAGCCTGGTTGTGGATTTCATAAAGCAGGGTTAATTCAATGCCTTGCCAGCGGCTGGCAATCAGCCCTTCCAGGGCAGCTCTTTCACTGACAAAATGCTTGATGGTCAAGCCGTTACTAATCCCGGCCCTTACACCGATCCCGGTATTGTAGTCCTGTGCAAGGCTTACTGAAACAAAGCAGCACGCAATGATGCTGGTGATAATAAACTTTTTCATCTTTTCTGATTTAGTGTTTTTCTTACTCGTTTGGCTTTTCAGTTGCGCCCCCGTGCCAGTAACCTGCGCGGGAAGGGGTTCTTGATTTTTTACACTATTCTGTTCACTCTGGTTAACGTCCCCCGATGATGCGTAAAAGAATGACAATGACGGCGATCACCAAAAGGATGTGGATCAGGTTTCCGGCATCAAATGCATAAATCCCTGTAAGCCAAATAATGACCAATACTACGGCAATGATATAAAGAAGTCCTCTCATGATTCAGCAGGATTAAATTTACTCTTTCACCTGGTTGTCAGGAGAAACGTACCAAAGGTCATTGACCACCTTGAACTATAACCTGTAACCCACTGAAAAGCCATAGCCGGTATTTTTAGCAGTGGCCCCTTCGGTCGAAAACCTGTTGTCTTCAGGATTAATATTGAGCATTCCCAACTGGGTATTCATTTGAAAAAACAAGCCACTGGCCATTTCATAGCCTGCGAAGATGTTGCCACCAGCATCCAGGGCTTTAAAATAAGTGGTTTCCAGGGGATCCCCTGCATCAACGGTATTGGTGAATTCGATATCTGATGTAAACGATAAGTCACCGCCTTCATGCTTTGCTTTTCCCGAGATGGCATAAGCGATATAAGGACCAAAACCAAGCAGGATATGCCCGTTGCCCAGGGCACCCTTATACACAAGGTTCAAGGGTAATTCCAGGTAAGAGAGGCTGTATTTGCTGGTGATCACACCTTCAGTCGCTTTGGCACCTTTGGTAGAGAACATCAGTCCGGGTTGAAAATAAAATTCAGGAACAAGAGGGATCTGCATGTTGACCCCTGCATGAAAACCCACGATCAGGTCATTATCCATTTTATCACCATTGGAATAGTTGCCATTGATGTTCTGGAAATTCACCCCGCCAAGGACGCTAAAACCCTGGGCGCTGGCAAGGGAGCTGGTAAGCATCAAAGCAAGGGCTATATATAAGACTTTCGTTTTCATTTCTTTTTTTATTTAATAAAGGTTATTAATATTAAGATTGTTGTTATTCTTACTGTGCTGCTTTTTCAGCATCAGCCTTCATTTTTTCATTGGCAGTGATCAGAAATTCAACCCTGCGGTTCTGTGTACGACCTTCTTCAGTGTTGTTATCATATTTTGGCAACATCTCTCCAAAACCTACAATTTTCAACCGGCTGTAAGGAACGTCTTTTGTGGCAAGATAATGAGTAACAGTGCCTGCACGTTGTTCCGACAATGTCTGGTTATACGACTGGCTGCCTTTGCTGTCGGTATGCCCCTGAATTTCTATATCTGTATCAGGGTAAGCTGTCAATACCTGAACCAGTTTGTCAAGATTTAACTTTGCATCATATGAGAGGTCCGACTGGTCAAAGCCAAACAGGATGTTGCTGCTGAATTCCACGACAATGCCTTCACCCACGCGGATGACTTCAGCATCGGGAACATTTTGCTTGATCTCCTCTGCTTGCTTGTCCATTTGATTGCCAATAACGGCTCCTGTGGTGCCTCCCACTGCAGCACCGATGATGGCACCAAGGGCAGTATTGCCTGAGGCTTTGCCAATTACCGCACCGGCGGCGCCACCTGCTGCTGTGCCCACTACAGCACCTTTTTGGGTTTTATTCATTGTTGAGCAGCCTGCAAAAGAAATGGCCGCTACCATCATGATCAATATGCTTATCCTGAATTTTTTCATAGCTCTTTATTTTTTAGTAAAATTAGCTCTATCCAAACTTTATTATGTTACACATACTTATATAAGTATTACATAATTGCCACATTTGGTGTATAACAACAATTCGTTCTTAAAAATGGGGGATGATTTTATTGCCTTACAACCACGGGCAATGGGAGGCTTGCAGAAACAAGCCCTGATAAATGGTGGATCATTTGCCCTCTCTTCGAAAGGACTGTTCTTTAACGAAATAAAGCCTCTACTGCTTTTTCAATTTGCTGCTGCTGGCTTTCAACCTTTTCTTTCATAATAACCACTCTTTGTTCTGCCTGGTCAATCCGCAGGGTCTTGGTTCTGGCTTCTTCGGTGCTGATGACCCCTTCAGTAATGTCTCTTTTTACCTTTTCGCGGGCCAGTTTTATGTTCTCTTCATTATGTTCTATCTGCTGCTTCTGAAGGGCTACTCTTTGCATGGCCAGCTCCCTTTGTGCCTCGCCATGAGCGCGTGCTTCGGCAGCCCTTTGCTGGCCAAATTCACGGCCACTGAGCTCTCCCTTGTTTTGTCCATAAGCATTACCCTTGGCTTTGCCCTGGTTTTTCTGTTCATCCTGGCTGATGGCTTTTGCTTGTTTGCTATGTTCCTGCCCCTGAGCCCTTGCTTCGGTTTTTACGGTGTCGGCTTTTTGCTGCCGGCTTTTCCCTTTTCCCTGGCCCTGGGCTGCTGCCATGCTAAATAGGAAAAGTATTGCTATGCTGAATAATGAGATTTTTTTCATATTAAATGTCGTTTAAAAGGTTATCTATTTCTCCCTGTAAGGTTTCAACTTCCAGTTCAAGAGAATCGATGGCCACCTCCAGATTGTGATTGGTTAATTCTATTGCCTGGATTTGTTCTTTCAAATCATCATCCGATTCTGTTTTCTGACTGGCGCCTGAACACGACATCATGAATCCTAAGGCAAAAAGTATTAAAATATTCTTTTTCATTTTAGCAAATATTGAGTTTTTTAAATAATATTTTCATCCTAATAGTTATAAAGGTAACATTTTAAACTTACGATGAAGAATAAAGTTTTTAATCATTTACAGGGAATGAATTGGATAAATGAAATAGGGTTCGCTGATACAACAAATCCAGCAGGGGCTATGCTGGTTCATCAGGCGGAAAGGGAAAGGCAAGGTCAGCTGCCATTTAACATTCCAAGATCCGGAAGTAGATTGGCGCAGCTGCCTGATGATCTCAGCCAGCAAGTTAATACGGGATGTGGGTTTTCAGGGATCTACTCCGAAGCACTTTTCATAGGGCTTCATGCTGTGTGCGGCGGATAATCTCTTCCTGCAGGGCGGGCCCCAGGTCGTTGAAATAGTCGGAGTACCCTGCCACCCGCACAATCAGGTCGCGGTATTTTTCAGGATGTTTGCGGGCATCGCGCAAGGTGTTGGCATCTACCACATTAAATTGTATGTGGTGGCCTCCCAGCCTGAAATAGGTCCGGATCAGTGCCGAGAGCTTTTCAATGGATTCCTGGCTGTTGAAAAACTCCGGGGCGAACTTCTGATTCAGCAGGGTGCCTCCGGTTTTGGTATGTTCTATCCTGGCTGCTGACTGAAGGACCGCCACCGGCCCCCGGGTATCGGTGCCCTGCACCGGGCTGATGCCTTCGCTCAAAGGCTGCCCCGCCAGACGGCCATCAGGCATGGCACCCATCTTTTCGCCAAAATACACATGGCAGGTGGTGGGCAACATGTTAATCCTGAATTTGCCGCCCCGGTAGCTGGGGCGCCCGTTCACGCTGTCATGAAAGCTGTTGAAGACCCTGATGGCATGATCATCAGCTGCAGGATCATTATTGCCCCAGTGCGGGGTGTTGTGGATGATGGTATGGCGCAAGGGCTCATGGCTTTCAAAATTGTTGATCAGGATCTCACGCAGTGTGGCCAGGTCTACTTCTTTTTTCTCAAACACCCATTTGTGTAGTGCACTCAGGTTGTTGGCAATGGATCCCAGCCCCACGCCCTGGATGTAACTGGTGTTGTAGCGGGCACCCCCTGCATTGTAATCGCGGGCATTTTTGATGCAATCCCGGGTAAGAACTGAAAGGAAGGGAACGGGAAGATGGCGTGCATAGAGTTCTTCAATGGTGTTGTTGCCCCTGATCTTGATGTCAATGAAATACTTCAGCTGTTGTTCGAATTGCCGGTAAAGGGTTTCAAAATCCTGCGGGTCCGGCTCCTGGCTCATATCAATACCAATGAGTTTTCCGGTTACCGGGTCGGTGCCTTTATACAGGGTGAGCTCCAGTACCTTGTTCAGGTTGAAATACCCCGACAGAGTATAGGCTTCCGTGCCGAAGGCCCCCGTTTCAACACATCCCGAGGCCCCACCGTTGCGGGCATCTTTCAGGGCCTTGCCCTGGCTGAGCAGCTGGTTGATGATGCCATCGGTATTGAAGAAGGAAGGTTGCCCGAAGCCTGTTTTACTGATCTGAAGCGCCCGGCCCACGAAGTCGTTGGGGCTTTTGCTGCTGATCTGAACCATGGAGCTGGGCTGCACCATGCGCATCTCTTCCACTACCTCAAGCATCAGGTAGCTCAGTTCGTTCACCGCATCGGTACCATCTTCTTTCAGGCCCCCCAGGTTAATCAGGCTGAAGTCGGTATACGTGTTGCTTTCCTGGGCTGTAACGCCCATCTTGGGAGGGGAGGGGTGGTTGTTAAACTTGATCCAGAAGGCCTGTAGCAGCTCCCTGGCCTGTTCGGTGGTCAGGCTGCCCTGCTGTACCTGATTCTGAAAGAAGGGAGCCAGGTGCTGGTCCAGGCGCCCCGGGCTGTATGAGTCCCAGGGGTTGAGCTCGGTAATCACGCCAAGGTGGATGAACCAATAATGCTGCAGGGCTTCATGAAACGTTTCGGGGGCATGTGCAGGCACCTTGCGACAGATCCTGATCAATTCATTCAGTTCATCAATGCACTCCTGATCGTCTTCATGCTGAATGCGTTCTTCCAGGGCGGCAGCATGGCGATGGGCATAATGGATGATGGCCTGCACGGTAATATGCATGGCCTCCAGCTCTGCCAGGGCCTCCTGAAGAGCCTGTGGCTCCAGATTTTTGTCCGGAAGACTTTCCCGGGAAAGGGCTATTTCGTCAAGCCATTGCAGCATGCCTTTCTGAAACAGATGAGGCCCGGCCACGGTATGCCCCGGGGCCCTTTGTTCCTGAAATTCAGTAAACATTCCTGCCTGGTAAGCCTGCTTCCAGGGCCCTTCCATGGCTGCAAAAAGCCGGTCGCGCTGGGTGTTGCCTTCCCAGAAAGGGATGATAATATTTTTGTAAGCATCGCGGGTTTGCTGGTCTACCTGAAAGGACACCTTTGGCCGCGAATGCAGGATTTCCAGATCCTGAAGTGAATGAAGGCAGATCTCCGGATAGGTGGGTGTGGCCTTGGGCCAGGGGCCCCGCTCGCCCACAATAAGCTCTGCGCGGCCTATGTATATCTCCTTATGGGTCAGGATATACTCAAAGGCCCTGGCGCGTTGCACAGCAACCGGCTGGTCGTTGAATTCTCCCTTACGGTAAAATCCGGTGACCAGCAGCGCCCGTTCGGACGATAATACTGCAGGAGCGCTCAGGCTTCTTTGTCTTAAATCTCTGATGCGATCGTTCATAGTGCAGGATGTTTGATCACAAATATATCGTTTATTATGGTATTACAAACCATTTGATGTCTTTCTGCTGGTTTTTATCCTCCAAGGCTAACTTGCTGTGCCAGTGCAGTGAACTGTTGCTGTATCAGCAGGGCTTTCTCCCGGGGATAGTTGTCATGAAGGCCCAGGGGATCGGGGCGTCCCAGCTTTTGATACTTATGGCGGGCAATGCAGTGATAAGGCAGCAGGTCGATGCGTTCAATGGCAGGAAATGCGGCCAGGAAGTGCTTCAGCTCACGGATATTTTTATCCGTATCGGTGATGTGCTCCACCAGGGGAATCCTCACGATCAGGCTTTTGCCTGAGGCATATGCCCGGGAGAAGTTTTCCAGGATCGTCTGGTTGCTTTTGCCTGTATGCCGGATATGCTGCTGGGGATCAATAAACTTCAGATCGAAAAGAAACAGGTCGGTAAAAGGGATCACGCTGTCCATCACCCCGGCCGGGGCATATCCCGAGGTGTCAAGGGCAGTATGGATGCCTTGTTTTTTCAATTGCTTCAGCAGCTCAAGGCAATACTGAGGCTGTGATAGCGGCTCTCCGCCCGAGAGGGTGACCCCTCCGCCTGATTCCTCGAAAAATGGACGCTCATCTGCTACCTGTTTCACCACCTCATCAACAGTCATAATCCGGCCCAGGGGCTCCTGGCAGGTGGTGGTGAAACTGCCTGTTCGTTGAGTCACCTCCCAAAATTCCTGACCGAAGGGTTGGCTCTCGGGATTGTGGCACCAGCTGCAACGCAAGGGGCAACCCTTCAGAAAGACAGTGCTGCGGATTCCCGGCCCGTCGTGTACCGAGAAACTCCGTATGTCGTATACGATGCCCTGGATCATAAGTATGTGAGATGAAAGAATGGATTGGAAAAGGAAAAGAAGAAAAAACCAGGTCCGCCAGCGGCCCTGCAGGGGCATCAGCAGATCCAGCAGGCAAACAAACCCTTGCCGTTGTTGTGGTAAAGTGTGGAAATACAGGTTTTCATGGTCAACCAATAGCTGAACAAATTTAATGAATTATTGAGAGATTGTTCTTCTTGCAGAATGATATTTTCTGCTTCCTTTCTGATAATCTGTCCCTGAAGAAACAGTGAATCTTTGTTGGAAGGTATCTTCTTGTCGGAGCATAGGCATAGCCCGGAAAAATCCTTACCAACTTTTTATCAAAAACGGAATTTAATCGTAGTTTAAACATTCTGAGACGTCTGAACTACGTCTGAACTACGTTTGAACTACGTCTGAACTACGTTTGAACCCGGGATGTGAATGATGCTTGTTATGACCTGGAATCAGGGAAAAGGAAGTCGTTGTGAGTACAAAAGCCTCCTTTACTGGTAAATAATCTTCACTTATTCAACAAAGTTCTTGAATAAGTGTTATCATTGTTGAATAAAAATTCTATTGATGGAGGGACGCGAATTTAAAGATGCCATGTATAGTGGCCTTGCAAAACTGATGAAAGCTTTGTCGAATGCCTCACGACTAGAGATTATTGAAATGCTTTCGCAGGGTGAAAAGAGTGTTGAGGGGATCGTTGAGGCTACCAATCTGACGTTTGCCAATGCCTCACAACATTTGCAGGTGCTCAAAAACAACAATATCGTGAAGGCACGAAAAGAGGGACATTATGTGTTCTATTCGCTGGTAAGTTTTGAGTTTCTGGCGCTTTACCAGCATATTACACGATTTGCCATCACCGAAGTGGCTGCCCTGGAAAAAGGTTTGAACCGGCAACGTGAAGATCACAAGGCGCTGAATTCAGTGAGCCTGGATGAACTTGAGGAGATGATTTCCAATGAAAATGTGTTGTTGATGGATGTGCGACCTTCCACTGAATATGCCTCCGGGCACATTAGCGGTGCGATTTCCATTCCGATAAATGAGCTGCTGTACTGTCTGAAAGATTTCTCAAAAGAGAAAGAGATTATTGCCTATTGCCGCGGCCCATTCTGTGTGCTGGCTGATGAGGCCGTAAAGGTGCTTTCTGAAAATGGCTTCAATGTCAGGCGGCTGGATGAAGGTTACCCCGAATGGAAAATGAACCAGGTAAAACCCCATTTATATGATTAGAATCAATCACACTTATAAATTGTATTAACATTAAAAAATACAGATATGAACAAAAATGAGATGAAGGCAGAAATGTCATCCGAAAAAATGATTGAAATGTTTACTCACGAGGTAAAAAGTGACCAACCCATTGAAGCGGTCACAGAGAAAGTACCCGCAGCCTGCGAGCAAAACAAATTTGCATTGCTGCAAACGTATGTTTATCATGAAATCCTGGAAAGCAAAGGCTTTCCGATCGACCGCAAGGTGTTTGTTTATGAAATTTGCCAGGCAAAAACAGCAGCAAAAATGCTGACTGAATTCCCGCAATTTTCCCTTTTTATGCCTTGCAAGCTGGCCATTTACGAAGACGGCGGGAAAACGGTTATTTCAACCATGAACATGGGAATAATGCTGAATGCCGTCAGTTCCAATCCGGAGCTTTATCAGGAAACAAACACCATGTTTAATACAATCAAGTCATTGATGGACTCCATTTCATAAACAAACCCATAAATATTTAACAGTTAAAAACAAAAAAGATGCAAAAAATCCTGATTCTAATTAACGACGGCCCATACGGTACAGAGAAGGCGTACAATGGAATCCGCCTGGCCAACCAGTTGAACAAAGACCACGAAGATGTGGAAGTACGGATTTTTCTGATGGCTGATGCAGCCTCGTGTGCCCTAGCCGGACAAACCACCCCCAATGGGTATTACAACCTCGAACGGATGATAAAGTTCTCCATCAACAAAGGCGCTAAAGTAAAAATCTGCGGCTCCTGTGCCGATGCACGTGGCTTGAAAAATGCCCCGCTGATTGAAGGGACCGAAATCAGTACCATGGCCGAATTAACCCAATGGGTGGTTGACAGCGATAAGGTGATTACCTTTTAAAACGGTTTTACCAAAGGCAGCCTTGTTATGGGTTTAGGCAGCCTTGAATCATTCAATGCCAATAAAAAGAGGCTGTCATCTTTCGATGACAGCCTCTTTAAGCTTAAAAAAAAGAGCGGTTATTCCAGCAACAGCCCGTTAAAGATCAGCTTACTGGCAACAGGCGTCGATCCCCTGAAGTTGGGGGTGAATGAATATAACACGACCTGACCTTCCCCTTTTTGCATCCATACCATGGCGGGCAGGTTTTCAAGGCGCTTTTCATTTTCAGCATACCCGCTCAGCAGGATGTCCTTTTCAGGAAACTGGGCAATTACCCGGCGATCCATGCCAAACACCGGAATACTGGTGCGCATGATGGGCTCGGTGCGGTGAAACACCCCAATCTGCGCAGGCATGCCCAGGGTGAGTGGATGATCGCCCATGAGTGAAACCTGCAGAAAGGAGCCGGGGGCAAAGAATCCCTGCCGTTTCAGGCCCTCAGCGGCATCACTTACCGGAAAGCGGAAGGCCGGAATGTCATCGCCGGGTTCCATCAATCCGTAGAACAGCTCTACCGAACCGCCCCACGACAGCACCTTTCCTCCCTGTTCAATAAATGCGAGAACTTTTTTCCATCCATCCTTGCCCATGCCTTTGGCAAAGTCAGGGTGGTAGAAGGGAATGGATACCTGGCCACCACGTTCATAACGGCCTGTCATCAGCTGGCTTTTGCCGGCATCCGGAAAGATGACCACATCAACCTGGTCGTCCAGGTCTGTGTCTGCCATATCGCCCGGACGGATTACCTGGTAAGGAATGCCATACTGGTCGAACAGGAAGCGGGTCCATCCGCCATCCATGTCGTGCATCCAGTGCTCTACCAGGGCAATGCGAGGGAGTTTTATGTTTGTGAAGCCGGCCTCTGGCTTCTCTTCCAGGGCAACAGGAGCCACTGAAAGACCGGTGACAATTTGCTCCAGGTCCTGGCGGTTGCGCCGTCCCTGTTCGATCAGAAAGCTTCCGGCAGGAATCTGTGTCCCCTGATGGCTGAAGCTGTTCTGGCTGCGTGCTACATCAATGCCTTTGGCCATGGCCGAGAAGGCGGCCCGGTAGCTCTCGTTCAGGTTCGCCGGGAATACCAGGTAGTTCCCTTCGGGCAGCTGCACCGGGGCAAACAGATCGTCGGCCGTGGTGGCCTGTATGGCCTGATCCAGTGATTCATAATATTGATCCATTTCAACCGAGGTGATGCCACGGTGAAGCGGCAACGACCAGCTGGTGATGTCGTAGGGCCTGATGATATCTCCATCGGGGGTATAGCGTCTGACCGGAAATTCCTGGCTTTCCATCACCTCTTTGATGAAGGGACGGAATGGCTGGCTCATGGGGATGACAATGTCGCCCTGCAACACATTCATACTGCCTAGCGTAACATCCTCGCGGGCTTCATAGATGTCGATGCCATGGCGTTCCAACAGTTTTATCATCTGGTGCAGTTCACCTGCATCATGTTGCTGGCGGGGAATGATGTAATGATAGGGTGGTTCCTCACGTCCCAGTCTTATCTGTTTGCGGGTCAGGTCATTGCGCCAGGTCAGGATCTCCTGGTGCCAATGCGATCCGGTCTTGATGATCGAGACCATCGATTCCAGCTCATATTCCACGATATCTCCCAGGTGCCACCAGCCACCAGGCCAGGGCATGGGCATGCGGATGCTCTTCTTGTATTCTGAAAGTCCTTTGCCACTTACCTGCAACTCGTTGGCCTCCACATACACCGGGGTAGCCAGCTGGGCACTGGCTGCTTCGGTAAGCAGGCTGATGGTGTTCTTCCACAGACTGGTCTGGGTAGAGCCCGGCCAGTAATCGTCGAACAGATAATTCTGGCTGATGCCACTGAGTCCTTTGGCCGTCATGTCGCGCGACATGTTGGAGCCAAACACCCAGGTCCAGTTCCATAAAGTTTCATCCACCACCTGGGCAATGGGGTCATGATTGGGCGGAACAAAATACCTTGCTCCGGTCATCCCCATCTGGTGTTTTTCCACCAGCACGTGCGGGTACCATTCCAGGTTGTAAAGGTCGGCTACCGCCTGGTTTTCCGGCTGGGTCAGGGTAATGAAATCGCGGTTGATGTTATGACCAACATACTTGTTGTAGACCCCTGGCAGGGAGCTGCCTTCGTAGGGCGAGTCCAGGTTCTGGTTATAATGGTTAACAATCAGGTCCATCCCGTCGGGGTTGTGGGAGGGAACCAGCATGAATACCACATCATCCAGCCAGTTGTCCATTTCGGGTATTTCTCCTGAAAGAATGTTATAGGTGGTAAGCGGCACCGCCTGCGAAGGCCCAACCTCTGTGGCGTGCATCGACATGGTGGCCATCACGAACACCTTGCCCTCACTAATCATCTGTTCACGCTCCGCCTCAGGGATGTCGCCATCGCGGGCCAGCCGCCGGTTGATCTCACCCAGCTCTTCAAGGCGGGCAATGTTTTGAGCCGATGAAATAAATGCTACATACATGGGCTTGCCCATGGAGGTGGTGCCGATCTCGCGCATCACCATGCGGTCGGTTTCTCCTTCCAGCAGCTTCAGGTAATCTGTCAGCTTCTGGTAGTCAAACATTTGTCGGTCTTCCCCCGGTCGGAAGCCAAAGTAAGTTTCCGGGCTGGTAATCTCCTGCGAGTGCAATGGTGCTGCAAAGACCATCAGTGACCACAGAAAGAGCCAGGCAAAAAGATTGGAGAACTTCATGATATAATATTGGTTGGTTGTTGATGATGTTAAAAACAACAGGTTCACTGCTCCCTGCAAGGGGATGCTGCTGTTTTTAAATAAAGGTTGGCTAAAAGTAAAAGAATTTTTTATCTATTCCAATAAGATGATTAGCAGATTAGCAGATTTGATGATTAGCAGATTAGCCGATTTGTTTAAAAAAGCAAAATGCCAACTGCCAATAGCCAATAGCCGATGAGATGGATAGACCTCAGTTTAGGGAAAAGGGCAACAAGAATGTGGGAATTAAAAGAAGATCAGGTGAAATTGAAAGCCCTCCACCCGGTTGTATTCAATGGCAGGAGCTGGCACTTTCAGATAGTTCAGGGTGGTGAACAGGGTTTTCAAAAAGGGGCTGTTGGTAGGGATGCGCTGCCAGTCGATATCCGGGGCGATGTACCACTGGCGGTAGCGTTCCATCTGGGGTACAGGGCTGTGGCTGGCACGACTGCTGAGCATGCCATAAGCTCCATGGCCCACGGCCAGGTTGAGCCAGTGGGGCAGGACCTCGCTGCCACTGAGGGCATTCAGGTTGAACGACAGCCAGTAGGTCTGGCCGTTATAATCCTTAAGCATCATCTCGGGCAGGGTGCTGCCCAGTAATTCAGGTCGCTGATCGGCCAGGGAAGTGGGCGAGAATGAGAATTTCCAGAGGATCTTCTGTTCCTGCCAGGCAAGCTGTTGGCCGATATACGTAAAGGCCCCGATTTTGTTGGCCACAAAATCGGCTGTCGAGAAGCCCCAGCCGGTCGAGAAACCGTCAAGGATCTCTACCACGCCCATGAAGCTGGTTGCCGAGAGGGCTCCCAGCCAGGTACTGGTGCGCTCATCCACCCCTGCCCATACAAAAGAGCTGGCGCCCAGTCTGCTCAGGTGGTAGGCCGTGGTGGAATGCCCCAGCTTATCCATCTGCATCCAGTCTTCCAGGTCATTGTGAAAGTTAAAGCCCTGTCGGGGGTATTCCTGATACCAGAGGGTGTTGAGCAACACCAGGGTGGTGCCATAGCCCACCACCTGCGCCCCGCTTACGGTCCAGACGCGATTCATGTTCAATTGGGGGGATGGCTCCAGGAAGGAAAAAAAAGAAGTTTGCTGTTCTTCTGTAGCAGCCCTGGCGTTCATTGGCAGGCCAGGCATCAGAAAGAGGGACAACAGGAATGAAACGAAACGTAAAAAGGGTAATTTTTTTATCATTTGTTCATTATTGTTTCATAGCCGGCTTTCAGGATGTCTAAGGCTTCCTCACGGTCTTTGCCTTCGGCATAGGTACGCAGCACAGGCTCAGTGCCCGAAGGGCGGATCATGAACCATTGGCTGTCGCTGAAGTAATATTTGAAGCCGTCGAGTTTTTCGGTGCGCAACACTTTGTAAGGGCCGAATGATTGGTACTGGTCGGTCTGGCAGGCTTGCACGATACGCTCTTTGTCGGCCTGGGGCAGGGTCAGGTCGGAACGCTCGAACGCAAAGGAGCCGGTAATGGCGTATATCTCCTGAATCAGGGCTTGCAGCGACTTGCCTGTTTTAACCATGGCCTCCCAGATTACCAGCCCGCAATAGATGCCGTCGCGCTCGGGAATTTGACCTGCCACGGCGATGCCTCCCGATTCCTCGCCACCTACCAGGATGTTTTCGGTGAGCATCAGCTTGCTGATGTGTTTGAATCCGATCTTCACCACCTCCAGGGGCAGGCCGTATTCCTGGCACAGGCGTGCAATCCTGACCGTCGAGGAGAAGCCGGTAGCCACCATGCCTGTCTGCTTTTTGTAGTGGTGCAGGTAATGAATCAGCAGCAGAATCACGTGATGGGAGTCAATATAATTGCCTTCATGGTCAAACAATGCAATGCGGTCGGCATCACCATCCACGGCCAGCCCGCAGTCAATATCGCCCGAGAGACGGATCACCTCTGCAAATTCCTGAAGGTTTCTTAGCAGGGGTTCGGGCGGAATACCATCGAACAGCGGCTGGCGCTGACAATGCAGCAGGGTGATGTCGGGAAACAGGCGGCGCATTACATTCTGGCCGGAGCCGTACATGGCATCAAATGCAAACTGCATGGGCGACTGACGCAAGGCCTTCAGGTCGAACTGCTCTTCCAGGAAATTGCAATACATGGTTTCAAGGTCCACCATCTGGATCAACCCCTGGCTTTTATAATCATCCAGAGGGAGAGGGTCTCCCTGCAGGGGGTTGGTGGCCGGGATCAGCGCTTCCACTTCTCTGATGTGTTCTTCCATCAAAGGGCCGCCGAAGCTTCCTTTCAGCTTGTATCCATTGTATTCGGGGGGGTTGTGGCTGGCAGTGATTACCACCCCCAGGGTGCATTTAAATTCCAGCACCCCCATCGAGATCATGGGGGTAGAAACAAAGCCTTCGGCCAGATAAACCTGAACGCCATGGCTGGCAAGCACCGCTGCGGTGGTCCGGGCAAAAAGCTCACCGCCAAAGCGGCAATCGTGCCCTACGACTACTTTAGGGTTTTTTTGCTGGCGCAAGGCCCAGCGGGCAGTGCCATGGGCAACCCTTGCAACATTATCAACGGTAAACTCCTGTGCGATCACCGCACGCCAACCATCGGTACCAAACTTTATCTCTGTCATTTTTCTTCTTTATAAAGGAACACCCAGCCACACCATTGTCCGGGCATAGATAATGATATTTATGCTTACTTCATAATTTTTCTCTCGTTCAATGCTTTCTGATAGCGTCGGGCATTGGCCAGATGCTCTGAATAAGTCTTTGCAAAGGCATGATACCCCGAGAAATCATCGCGGGCACAGAAGAAGATGTAATCATGGTCTTCGTAATTCAGCACCTCATCTACTACGTCGGGAGCCGGCAAGCTGATGGGGCCGGGAGGAAGACCTGCATTCAGATAGGTATTGTATGGAGAATCGATTTTCAGATGATGATTCAGCACCCGCTTAATGGTAAGGTCACCAACTGCAAACACCACGGTGGGATCGGCCTGCAGCGGGATATTTTTCTGCAGCCGGTTAATATAAACACCTGCGATGGTTGCCATTTCATCCTTTTTGTTGGTCTCCAGTTGGATGATAGAGGCCAGGATGGCTGCCTGCGAAGGGGTGAGATTGACGCTGCGTGCCTTTTCCAGGCGGGTGTTGTTCCAGTAACGTTTGTATTCCTGGTGCATCCTGTCGAAGAGTGCGCTGGCCGAGGTGTTCCAGTAGAACTCATAGGTATTGGGGATGAACATCAAAGGAAAGGTTTCAGGCCCAAAACCATATGCTTTGGCCTGGGCGGGATCCTTCAGCAGGTTGATTACCGAGAGGGAATCTACTTCCAGTATGCGGGAAACCATGCCGGCCAGTTGGGCGGAAGTGCGGATGTTATTAAAGGTCACTTTTACAGGTACCTGGTTGCCGGCCCTGAGCATGTTGATCAACCCGTTGTTGCTCATGTTGTCGTGCACCACGTAACGTCCCGGGCGGACGCGGTTGTGGTAATTCTTGCGAAGAGCCAGCCGGTGAAAGGTCTCGGGGTTCAGCAGCAAATCCTGTTCATGGAGAATCGCCCGGACATCCTCATAGGTGCTTCCTGTAGGAATATATATATCCTGATCAGTTTGGCCTTTCAGATCAACATTGGGTTCGTAAACGTGATGGTAAAACATGTACAGGCTTACTGATCCCAAAAAGAAAAGAAGAATCAGCAATCCGCCAACAATCCGGAAAAAGGTCTTTTTTTTAGTGGTAGTCATCATTTTTTTTTCAGAAAATAAAACACTTTATAACGGAAAACAGTCATTTATAGTGTATTGATTTATGTGCTAATCCAGCAGCAGTTGTAAAAACAACTCATCAACCCATTGGTTCTCACGCTGGTTCCATTGCTTTTTGCATCCTGTATTTTCAAAACCTTTTTTCTGAAAAAGCGCCAGGCTGACAGGGTTGTCCTGATCAATATTGCAATAGATCTGATGTAGGTTCAGCACTTTGCGGCAGTAGTCGATCACCAGGTCCAGGGCTGTGGAAGCGTATCCCTGTTTGCGGTGTTTTTTGGCGGTCATGATGCCGACCCCGCAGCGACGGTGATGGGCATCAAAATCAAACAGATCGACGGTGCCTGCCAGATCACCTTGCCGGGTCTGGATGATCAGCCGCAGTTGCTTGTCGGCGTAAATGTTATTCTGTGCATTCAGAATGTATTGTTCCAGGAAGAAACGCGAAAAAGGATTCACCGTATTGGATACCTGCCAGATACCGGGGTCGTTTTCCCATTCATACAATGCATCCAGATCGCTGATCTCGACAGGACGTAAGAGGATGTTTTCTGCTTTGAGATGACTCATGATAACAGGTTGGTTTACAGGTTCAGTTTTCCGGAAAATACGATCCGGGCAGGCCCGGTCAGGGTGATATTCCTGGTCAGGGTGTCAGTGTGGCTTGCGGGAGTGTAGGACACCTGCAGATCACCACCGGCAGCCTTCACCTGGTAATTATTGTCAGCATTGATAATGCCATGCCCGCGGGCGGCCAGGGCAGCAGCTACGGCACCCGTGCCACAGGCCATGGTTTCATGCTCTACCCCTCGCTCGTAGGTACGGATTTTCAGGGTGTCTTCATCGATCACCTGCACAAAATTAACATTTATCCCCTTAGGGGCAAAGGCTGGTGAATGCCTGATGTGGCGGCCCCGGGCAATCACATCAATGGCTTCCACATCCTGAGTAAAAATTACCAGGTGAGGCGATCCGGTATCCACCTGGTACCCTTCGCCGGTTTTGATGGGAGGGGAGGTATCAATCATTTTCAGGGCAATGGTCCATTCAGGATTGGCTGACTTGAGGATGTGGGCATGGTGAATGCCATCGCTGGCCATAAACCGGGTGCTTTCTTTAATGATTCCCAGCAAACGGGCGAAGGCCACCATGCAGCGCCCACCATTGCCGCACATGGTGCCGGGAAGACCATCGCTGTTGAAGTACAGCATCTTGAAGTCGGTGTCGGGATCAGGTTCCAGCAGCATCAACCCATCGGCCCCGATGCCCTTATGGCGATCGCAAAGGCCGGCAATTCCAGCCTGATTCATCAGCCCGCTGTGAGAAAAAGCGCCCTGGCGGTTATCGGCCAGGATAAAGTCATTGCCTGCCCCGTGAAATTTATAGAAATCAGTTGTCATGGTTCAAATTGGTTGTCAGGGAGTTCCTGATCATTAAATGGAATCAGAGGTTGAAACGTTTCATGGTCCCTCAGCACAAAATTCTGATTCATGTATTCCATCATCAGGCTGCCTGAAGCAACATGCAGCCTGGCCTGATGGGGGTGCTCCAGCCCGAAGATGATGATTCTGTTTTTTGTTTTTTTGTATCCTGAATATCTCAACGGAGAGACCCAGAATTCCACATTGATCTCAGGCTGAATATCCTCAGGGTTGTTGCCCAGCAATGCTTCCAGCAATGCGTATTGTTCCTGCTGATGAAACTGACGCAGAGAAAAAGACCTGATCAGTAGCAGGCTGTCCTGAATAACCCTGAAGTCTTCTATGGCAGGTTGCTGCCTGAGTTGCATACCAGGCTTGTCATTCAGGGGTGTTGCTGGCCGCGAAGCTTCTTCTGCCGGCATGGAAAGGGGCGGGGAGGGCTTGCCCGAAACCCTGTCAGCAACCACCGGCCTGCTGGTTTGAACAGAAGCTTGAAGCATGCTGTCATTTTGTCGGTTAAAAACCCAATACACAATGCCTGCTCCCAGCAAAAGACCCAAAACAAGCCCCAGGCCAGCGTATCCTAAACTGATATCTTTCTGTTTGTCTTTCTTCATCCTTTATCGACTAACTGCCCCAGGCTTCAGTGCAAAGCCGGGGGATTATGTCAGGAGACCAAAATTACAAAAAAAACAGCCCGATAAATATGCCATGTAAGGGTTTTATATTCTCCATGAGTGCTTCATTATCAGTTTAATATTAACTAATATTAACAAGGGTGGGAAAATTTATCTCCTGCCATTTACGTTTAGTTAACACTCTTTTTAAAATTTATTATGAAATTAAAAACAGATGAAGGCATGTTTATTGTATTTCATGGGAGCTGAAAATGTGGCATAATAGACTGAAAGCTATTACCTGACACGAACAAATTGCCTTAATTTTATGTTTAACCAATGAAAAATCTACTACAATGAAAAAGTTCTTCAATCTGTTTTTGGCAGCTGTTTTAGGGGGTCTTTTTACCATTGGCTTAAATCATTATGTGATCAACCCCAACCAGAACGAACTGGCCCGTCCGTTGTTTGAAACCTCACTGAATCAGCCACCGGCCTCCCTGGCCCGTTATATGACCCAGTTGCCTACCACCCTTCCGGATTTTACCCTGATTGCCGAAATGACGGTACATTCAGTGGTTCATATTCGCACCGAATATGAACGCAAGAGTAGTGTGTATGATGATTATTTCAGCATGCCTGAACCTTTGCGCGAATTTTTCGGCCCCCGTCGCCGGGGGTCTTCCCGGCCCATTACCGCAACGGGTAGTGGGGTGATTGTTGACGCCAACGGTCTGATCATGACCAACAACCATGTGGTGGCTGAAGCCGATTATATTGAAGTTACTTTTAATGATAATACTTCTTATGAAGCCACCATTGTGGGTACCGACCCTACTACCGACCTGGCCCTGATCAGGATTGACCGCAAAGATCTGCCTGCACTGCCTTTCGGCGATTCGGATGCTGCAAGAGTAGGAGAGTGGGTGCTGGCAGTGGGCAACCCCTTTAACCTTACTTCTACGGTTACCACAGGAATTATCAGTGCCAAAGCACGCAGTATCAACATCCTGGGAGGAGGGTCGGCCATCGAATCCTATAT
>JAWOCF010000047.1:0-3800 GCA_046483935.1 Bacteroidales bacterium
AAATACAAGACATTCCTGACAGACCTAATCTTCCCGGCATTGTATTTAATGATTACTACTTTCATCTTGTTTGCATTTAAAATCACAACATTCCTTTGGTTGAAGGCAACAGCACCGCACCGGGCTCCCGTTTCACTGCCATCCTGATGGTTCTGGCCAGGGCCTTAAAGATGGCCTCAATCTTGTGGTGTTCATTATCACCCTGGGCCTTGATATAAAGATTACAGCCTGCCCCTACGGCAAAGGATTTGAAAAAATGACGGAACATTTCGCTGGGGATATCCCCCACGTATTCACGTTTGAAGGTTGCTTTCCAGACCAGCTCCGGCCTGCCTCCGAAATCAAGTAACACCATAGCCGCACAGTCGTCCATGGGAAGGGCAAAGCCATAGCGTTCGATGCCGGCCTTGTTGCCCAGGGCCATGGCAAAAGCTTTTCCCAGTGCCAGTGCGGTATCCTCGATGGTATGGTGCTCGTCGACATGCAGGTCGCCCTGGGTATGCAGGAACAGGTCACAGCCGCTGTGCCGGGGAATCTGTTCCAGCATATGGTCAAAAAAGCCGATCCGGGTAAAGATGTCAGCCTGTGCATTCCCATCCAGGTTCAGTTCAATCTGGATATCCGTCTCATGCGTCTTTCGCCGCAAAGATGCTTTACGCTCCGGTGCCAGGACAAAATCAGCTACCTGCTCCCACTGCTTATCCTTAGGCCGGGGCTTTTCACCAGCCAGAAAGCCTCTGACCGACTCCAGCAGATACTGGTTTTGCTGCGGAGTCCCCGTTGAGATGCGCAAACAACCTTCGCACAATACTTCTTTGGAACGGTTGCGTATGATAATGCCTTCCTGCACCATATACTCGTACAGGGCATCGGCTTTCTCAACCCTGATCAGGAAGAAGCTTGCATCGGAGGGAAGCACCTCTACCTTTGGGGAGAATTGTGAAAGGGCCTTCATCAAGGCATCCCTGCCAGAGAGAATCTGCTGCACCTGCTCCTTTACCAGCGAATCCCTGTCAAGGGCTTCCAGCACCTTTGCGGCAGTAAAGGCATTCACGTTATAGGGTGGCTTCACCTTCATCATCAGCCTGATGATGTCCTCTGAGGCAATGGCTATTCCCAGGCGCAAAGCTGCCATAGCCCAGGCCTTTGAGAAGGTTTGCAACACCACCAGGTTGGGAAACTCGTTGAACCGGCCCACCCATGATTCCCCCACAGAGAAATCCACATAGGCCTCATCGATCACCACCAGTCCCGGAAAATCGCGCAGCAACCGCTCGATATCCTCATCAGCAAACCTGTTGCCGGTGGGGTTGTTGGGCGAGCACAACACCAGCATCTTGGTCTGCCCTGAAGCCTTTGATAAAATCATTTCTACCGGCAGGCTGAAATCCTGATTCAGGGTCACTGTTTCATATCGGGCGCCATGAATCAGGGCCGACACCTTGTACATTCCATAGGTGGGGCTCACCGACAGCACCGTGTCCTTGCCCGGCTCGCAGAAGGTGCGCATCAGCATGTCGATCACCTCGTCCGAGCCATTGCCCACGATGATGTTGTCATCCTGCACCTTTTTCAGTTCAGCAAGACGCTGCCTGAGCTTCTTCTGGGAAGGATCGGGATAACGGTTCCAGGGCTCATTCCAGGGGCTCTCATTGGCATCAAGGATAATCCCCTGTTGCCCGGTATATTCCTGGCGGGCAGAGCTGTAAGGCTCCATCTGCAGGATGGCCGGCCGGGCCAGCTTATTGGCAATATTAGTTTCCATGGTCATACTCCCTGTTTAATTTTGTCGAGTCGTATTTTCACCGCCATCTTGTGGGCCTGCAGGTTTTCGGCCCCTGCCATCTGTTGGAGGGTATCGCCCAACTGCTGCAAGCCGGCAGCAGTAATCTGCTGAAAGGTGATCTTCTTCTGAAAGGCATCCAGGTTAACCCCGCTGTAAGCCTTGGCAAACCCATTGGTAGGAAGGGTATGATTGGTTCCCGAGGCATAATCACCGGCACTTTCCGGAGTGTAGTTCCCGATAAATACCGAACCGGCATTCAGAATCTGATCGGCCATCTCACCGGCATTTCTCATCGCAATGATCAGGTGTTCAGGGGCATACTCATTGACCAGGGCGATCATCTCGTCCGGCCGGGTCATCACGATGATTTTACAGGATTGCAGGCTTTTTTCAATCATCTCCCTTCGGGGAAGCGCCTGCAATTGCTGCTTCATGGCTTCAGTGGTATCTTCAGCCAGCTGCCGGTCGGACGAAACAAGTATCACCTGGCTGTCGGGGCCATGTTCGGCCTGCGAGAGCAGATCGCTGGCCACAAAATCAGGATCGGCTGTTTCGTCGGCCATGACCAGCACTTCCGAGGGACCTGCCGGAAGGTCGATGGCAACCCCCAATTTCTGAACCATCTGTTTGGCAGCTGTTACAAACTGGTTGCCGGGCCCGAAAATCTTGTTCACAGCAGGGATACTCAGGGTGCCAAAAGCCATGGCGGCAATAGCCTGGGCCCCGCCCACCGTAAATATCCGGGTGACCCCCGAGATGCTGGCCGCATAAAGGATGGCAGGGTTTACCTTGCCATCTTTAGCGGGCGGGGTGCAGAGGATAATCTCTTTACATCCTGCGATCTGTGCGGGGATGGCCAGCATCAACACACTGGAAAACAAAGGGGCACTTCCTCCGGGGATGTACAAACCCACCCGCTGAATGGGCACGGGCTTCTGCCAGCATTGCACCCCGGGGGCCGTTTCCAGGCTTACAGCAGGTGTCTGCTGGGCCAGGTGAAATTTGCGGATGTTGAGGGCAGCATTTTGAATGGCCTGCTTCAACGGCTCAGAGACTGCATTGCGCGAATCCTCAATCTCCCGGGCAGGCACTACCAGCTCTTCCAGCTGCACCCCGTCGAAGGTGCGCGTAAACTCTCTTAAGGCCTGATCGCCAGTGCGTCGGACGGCAAAGAATATGTCTTCAATGGCCTGATCCAGATATTGCGAGTCCATGGCAGGACGCTCTAAAAGTTCCTGCCAGCTTTGCGCAGAAGGATTTTCTATGATCTTCATTTCCGGGTTCATCGTAGATATTTTTTTTTATTTAACAAGTAACAATCATTAAATGGTTGGATTGGAGGATCAGTTTACCATCTTCTCGATGGGAACAACCAACAATCCCTGGGCACCGGCTTCTTTCAGCTGGTCAATCACTTCCCAGAAGCGATCTTCGGGAATGACCGAATGCACGGCACTCCATCCTTGCTCGGCCAGGGGCACAACAGTAGGGCTCTTCATTCCCGGAATGATGCTGATGATGTCATCCAGCCTGTCATTGGGGGCATTGAGCAACACATACCGGTTGCTGCGGGCCTTCAGCACCGAGTCCAGCCGGAAGACCAGTTTTTCCAGGATCTCCCTTTGCGGGGCTTCCAGCTGCCTGCCAGCCACCAGCACGGCCTCTGACTTCAACACGACTTCTACCTCTTTCAAACCATTGCTCAGCAGGGTGCTTCCGGTGCTGACAATGTCGAAGATGGCTGAAGAAAGGCCAATAGAAGGAGCAATCTCTACTGATCCCAGGATCTCGTGGATATCGGCTTGTACATCATTTTCATCCAGAAACTTTTGCAGGATCGCCGGATAGGAAGTAGCAATGCGGCGGCCTTCCAGGTACCGGGGTCCTGTGTAGAAATCATTACGGGGAATGGCCAGCGACATGCGGCAACGGGCAAATCCAAGGCGGGAAACCACCTCCAGGTCGCTTTGTTTTTCCAGCACCACATTTTCGCCCAGGATGCCCGCATCAGCCA
>JAWOCF010000053.1:0-7392 GCA_046483935.1 Bacteroidales bacterium
ATGCCACTCTGCAGGATGTCGGAGAGGATCAGGGTGCTTTTGGTATACCTGCTCTGGGCGTTCATGAAATCAAGGGCGATAGACAGGGAGTTCAGGTCAGAATTGTAGCTGTCATTGATGATCAGGCAGTTATTGATGCCTTCTTTCATCTCCAGGCGCATGGCAACAGGCTGTAGCTGAAGCATCCGCTCACTGACCCACTCATTGGAAAACCCCGCCATGAACAAAAAGGCCAGACAATGAAGGGCGTTTTCTACCGATGCCTGATCGGTAAAAGGAATCGTAAAGAAGAAGTCCTGTTTTTCATAATGCAGGTGCATCAATGTATGACTTTCTTCTTTATGAACCGACAGCACCTGCATGGAGGCTCCCGGCAGGTACGACCATCCGAATAGCCGCACCGAAGGATTGTCTTTATGCCATCTGGCAATTTGCGAGGCCAGCACATAATGATCGAGGCAATAGATCAAGCCCCGGCAATTGGTAAAAAGCTGCAGTTTCTCTTCAATCTTCTCCTCAGTCGTAGCAAATCCCTCATCATGAGCGGGACCAATATTGGTAAAGATCCCCACATCAGGTTGAATGATCTGCTGCAGGTTCTCCATCTCACCTGGTTGGGAGATGCCTGCCTCGAATATTCCCAGCTCATGGAAGGCATGAATCTGCAGGACTGAAAGCGGCACCCCGATCTGGGAGTTGTAGCTGCGGGGGTTCCTTACAATATTTTTACGATCCATCAACAGCTGATACAACCATTCTTTGATGATGGTTTTCCCATTGCTGCCGGTAATGGCCACCACGGGCAGGTCGTATTTTTTACGGTGTAAGGCCGCAAGCTGTTGCAGCGAAGCAAGGGTATCCGCAACCAGGATAAAAGCAACGCCCGGAACCTGTTGCTGCCAGCCCTGGGGAAGGTCTGACACCATAAAATTCCTCACTCCTTTTGCTACCAGGTCGCCGATAAAAGCATGCCCGTCATTTTTTGCCGTTTTCAGGGCCACAAACAAGGTTCCTTCTGCCAACAGCAGGCGCCGGCTATCGGTGAGTATCTCACGGATTTCCTGGTCGGAGCCAACGTGCCCCTTGAGGACACCTCCGGTCATCTTGCAAATGGCAGAAAGGTGATATGCTTCCATTAGTGGCATGGAATAATGATTCTGAATCCCACCGGAGGGTTTAAAGCTCCGGCAGGTTCCGTAATTCGTGGCGGTCGCTATCGTTGTCGGCCTCTACGGCAGAGAACTTCAACGGATTGGCAGTGATTTCCTGATGCATCTTCCGGTTTCTCACCACATCGATGGCCAGATAAATGGCTTCGCGCAGCGAATCGGTAGATGCCATATTCTTACCTGCCAGGTCATAGGCCGTGCCGTGTGCGGGCGATGTTCTGACCACGGGCAGGCCCGCTGTGAAATTCACCCCGCTCTTGAAAGCCAGCGCCTTGAAGGGCACCAGTCCCTGATCATGATACATGGCCAGGATCCCGTCAAAATCACGGAAGGCAGAAGAACCAAAAAAGCCATCAGCAGCATAGGGCCCAAAAGCCAGGATTCCTTCATCGAAAGCGTGCTGAATGGCCGGGATGATCACCTTTTCTTCTTCCATGCCGATCACCCCTTTATCCCCTGCATGAGGATTCAACCCAAAGATGGCAATCCGGGGCTTGCGAATGGCAAAGTCCTGGATCAGCGATTGATTCAGGATGCGGATGGTTTGCAACAATCGTTCGCGGGTAATCATCTCAGGCACCTGCTTCAAAGGCACATGACCCGTAATCACCCCAATGCGCAAATTACTGCTCACCATCAGCATGAGCACATTATGGGCATCAAACTTATTGGCCAGGTATTCGGTATGTCCCGGGAAATCAAAATCTTCGCTTTGAATATTTTGTTTGTTGATCGGCCCGGTGACCAGTGCATCGATCAATCCATTTTTCAGATCGCGGGTAGCGGCTTCCAGCGCCTGATAGGCGGCCTGGCCAGCCACGGTAGTACTCTGGCCCAGATCGATTTTTATCTCCTGCTGAAAAAGGTTTACCAGGTTGGCTTTCCCATCCTGAACCTGATCAGCCGACTTGATGATCGTAAAGTTTAAATCATTGGCATCCAGCGCTTTTTTATGATAAGAAGCCACCTTCGAGGATCCATACACCACGGGAGTAAATAGCTCCATCATGCGCACGTCGGCCAGTGTTTTTAAAATGATCTCATAGCCAATACCATTCACATCACCATGGGTAATGCCAATACGTAAAGGCCTGGATGCTATATTCTCGTTTTCCATGTCCTTCCCTTCGTTGATTCGTTAGCGACAAAATTACAGGAAAAAGCGAAAAATAAGGGGTTTTTCAAAAAAAAGGACCAGATGACTCCGCCTGGGGGTGATAAAAAAATCCCCGGCAACAAGTTGCCGGGGATTGATTTTTATTTCAGAAAGCGTCAGATTGTATTAATTAACGCCCGTGCGGGTATCCCACCACATCTGCTGGCCCCAGAACTGATTGACAATACCAGCCAGGTGTGGCTGAATGCTTGCATTATTCAGGTTGAGTTCATCGGTAGGATAGGGATACCTGAAAGGAGGCCTGTTGTGCTGGCCAAAGTAAGGTGAGTGGGGAGCATGCCCGAGTTCTGGCACATCAGTGCGACGGGTCAGGGCCCACGCCTCATCACCATTTTTGAACAAGGCAATCCATTTCTGCAGGTAAATCTGCTCCACATCACCTTCCCAGGCAACCCCCGGCTGGGTGATATATTCATCAAAGGTGTCTTCCAGACCATATTCCGCCAATGAGGTACGAATCCCTTCCTCATAAGCTTCCTGGGCAGTGACACCCCCGGTGTTCCACCCATTAAATGCAGCTTCAGCAATTTTGAAGTGCACCTCGGCAGCACGCATGATGGGAGTAAAACCATCAGGGACATCCCGGAAAATCGTGCCAATACGGCTGATGTCCGACAGGGCAAAAGACCCGGGGAGTGCTCCCGAGATCACCCCACGGTATTCTCCGTCGGAAGCGGCAGGCAGAGCGTACACTTCAAGCCGTGGATCATCGAAGTCCTGCAGTGTCTCAATCAGTGTCACGTTCATGCCGTGGTCATCACGGTCATCAGTATCGGCCTGCCAGGGTTCGCGATAGGCACCCGAAGCTTCCCACCACAAGTAGGCATTGGCTTCATTTTCCAGCATGATGGGGTAGGTAGCCTGATTGGTCAGAATTTCCTCAAGGGCAATCTGGGCAGGTCCCGGAGCCACATCCGACATGCGGGTAGCCACCCGCATGCGCAGCGAGTTGGTAAAGCGTTGCCACTTCATCAGGTCGCCACCAAACAACACATCACTGGTGCCAATATCCAGCAGGGGCGAGTGGTCGTACAAGGCATTGGCCTGTTTCAACTGGTCCAGCAGGTCATTGTAGATGAATTCCTGGCTGTCGTACTCCGGATTGGTAATGCCCTCATCGGCTTGTCCTGCCTGGGAATAAGGGATGGCTTTCCAGCGGTCGGTGGCAATCTGAAAAATGTAAGCCCTCAGGGTCATGGCCATGGCAGCCAGGTTGGGGTTGCCATCCTCTTCCATTTCGCGTTCAATCACAATCTGCAGGTCATTGATGTTCACGAAGGTATAATACCATAAGTTGTTCACTGTTCCTTCGCGGAAACGGTAAGCAGCTTCATCAACATACTGAATCTTGCCCAGATGGTTGGCATAGGTAGATGGCTCATTCATATCGCCCCAGGCATTATAAAAGTTCTGGGTATGATATCTGATCACATTTGCAAGAATATTGATCGATGGCGCCACAGTGGGGTTATTGGGATCGGTATTGATCTCTTCAAAATCCTCGGTACAGGCCGTAGGAAGAACAATCAACCCGAGCATCAAAAGGAATATATTTCTTATTTTTTTCATGTCTTGGGGATTTTAGAAATTAAGGTTAATTTTAAATCCGATGCTTCTGGTTGAAGGAAGCTGAAACTGCTCAAGGCCCATACCAGCATTACCCACCCCAAAGCCTGTTTCGGGGTCGATATTGATGTTGTTGGAATCATGGGTATAGAGCAATGCCAGGTTGCGGCCTACCAGCGAGAGCTGAGCCCCGCGAATGAAGCCCATGCGGCTGACAATACTTCTTGGCAGGTTAAACCCAAGCGTTACTTCACGCAGCTTCACAAAGGAAGCATCAATGATAGAAGCGCCCTGGTTGCCCCAATAATCACCAAAGTAGGTCTGGGCAGAGATACTTATCGTGCTCGGACTTCCGCTACCTACGGGGAAACCATCATCATCAAGCATCACACTGCCATCGGGGTTGGTGGCTGCAGTCACAGCGCCCACATCAGCAAGCACGTCCTGGCCCACGATCACCCCATTCTCACGGATGCCGCCTTCGGTAGTAAACCCGGCAATCCCGGCATAGCCTCCAAACCAATGGGTCACACTAAACAAATCACCTCCAATCTGTGCATCAATCAGGAAGCTCAGGTTTACGGGACCCCAGGACAAGGAATTGCGGACCCCGCCAATCCAGTCGGGCATGACATTGCCCACATTCACAGGCACAGGCGTTTTGATGACGCGCCCTGATGTAGGATGCACGATCACCCTGCCCTGCTCATCGCGGGCAAAATCAACCGCCATAATTTCTCCATACGGACGACCGGGTCGTGCTTCAATGGTTAATCCACCCCAGGAACTTCCGATCGTAAGGGCTTCCAGATCTCCGTAAAGTTCATTCACCGTATTGTCGATCACCGACCAGTTGAAGGTGATGTCCCAGTTCAGGCCGGCAGGGTTGTCAAGAATCCCGCCGCGCAGCAGCAATTCGATCCCTTTGTTCTGGATCTCGCCGGCATTGATACGCATGGAATTATATCCGGCAGCCGGTGAAATCTCCACGGCAAGGATCTGGTCGCGGCTGATGTTGTTGAAATAAGTCACATCCAGGCTCACCCGGTTCATCAGGAATGCCAGCTCCAGACCCACCTCATAGGAGGTGGTGGTTTCGTTTTTCAGCCCTATGGGAGGCAGGGTCCTGTCGATAAAGAATTGGGTCACCCCTTTAAAGGGTTGATTGCTGGAGTAGGTACCCACTGTTTGGTAAGGACCCGTTCCTTTCCCGATCTGTGCCCAGCTACCTCTGATTTTCCCATACGACAGCACATCAGATTCAAGGCCCAGGGCATCGGTAAAGATCAGGCCCAGGCCCACTGAGGGGTAGAAGTACGACCAGGCATCCTCAGGAAGCGTGGAGGACCAGTCGTTGCGTGCCGTAGCATTCAGAAACAGGTAATTCCAGAAGGAAATATTCAGGGCGCCAAATACACTGTTGGAGACCTGCTCCGAGTTGTTCATTGCGTTAATGGGGCTCCCGCTCACATTGCCTATGGTAAACAGGTCGGGAACAGTCAGTTCGTCAGCCTGTATATATTGCATGCGATAGGTTCGGTGAAAATAGTTCCCTCCTAGCAGCCCATCAATACGAATGTCTTCACTGAGGGGGGAATCAAAATTCAGATACACATCGGCATTGAATTCGTTATTCACCCGTTCGCTGGTATTAAAGCGACCTCCCTGGGTCACCCCAACACCAATGGCTTCACTGTCCCATACTTCTTTGCGGTTTTCCCCCAAATAGTCATTGCCCACACGACCGCTAAGATTCAACCAGTCAGTCAGCCGATAGGTCATCAGGATATTCCCAAACACCCGGTCACGCTCCCTGGCATTTAGCATCCGGTTCATGGTAAAATAAGGATTGTTATGATACGAGTGGTTCCAGTTATAGTACCGGCCATAAGCATCTCTTTTATCCCAGTTGGCCTCCAGGTCTTCCATATTCACCTGCCGGCCAAACCAGCCGCCGATGGATTGCATGATGTTGGTGCCGTCATATCCACCTGCAGGCAGGTTGTCGCTGGTGTTTTTTACATAGTTGACGGTGGCTTCGGCCGTGAAACGGTCAGTGAAGTCAACATCACCCGAAAAGGCCACCGAATACCTGGAAAGATCGGTATTGGGGATGGCACCTGAAACGTTCATGCTGGAAATCCCCAGGCGTGCCGTGGTGCTCTCGCCCGAACCATATACTTCAAAGGAATTGTCGTAAGACATCCCGGTCTGAAAAAAGTTCTCCACATTGTTGGGGCTGGAAACCCATGGGGTACTTTCGAAAATCGGGGTGCCACTGGCATCATAAGTATATGGGCTGTTGAACTGAGGCAGGCTCAGGCCAATGTCAAGGCGCGGGCCCCAGCTTTCATCCATACCGTCGTTAACCCCTCCCCAGTTGCCATCAGCATAATGAAAGCCATAATCGAAAGCAAATTGCTGATAGCTGTATTCAGCTTCTGAGAGTTCATTATTGGCCAGGAAATTTTTATATATATATTCCGACCCATTAAATCCCTGTCCATATTCATTCTGATAATCCGGAAAAATATAAGGATTATCAAAAGTTACTGTAGAAGAGATATTCACCCCGAAAGGGGCGCCTTTTCCTGACCCGTCTTTTGTGGTAATCAGAATCACGCCATTGGAGGCATTCTGTCCGTAAAGGGCAGCTGCCATTCCCCCCTTCAGCACTGAGATATCGGCAATGTTGGCCGGGTCAATGTCCATCATGGCATTCCCATAATCAGCGCCACCATATTGACTGACGGCCGTAGCAAAGTTACTCACGGGCGTACCATCCACCACAAACAATGGCTGGTTGTTGCCAAACGAGCTGTTCCCCCTGAGGGTAATCCTTGCAGAGGAACCAATACCCCCTGAGGAGTTCGTTACCTGCACACCCGCTACGCGGCCTGCCAGCGAATTCACCATGTTGGTTTCATTGGCCCCCTCGGTGAGTTCATCACCCGACACCCCCTGAACTGAATAGCTCAAGGCCCGGCGTTCGCGCGAAATACCCAGGGCAGTCACCACCACCCCTTCGATTTGAACGGTTTCTTCTTCCAGTGAGACATTAATCGTTTCACGGCCATCGACCGGCACCCGTTGGGAGGAATAGCCGATAAACGAAAAAACCAAGGTGGCATCCGGCGCAGCCTGGATGTCATAGTCTCCATTGATGTCGGTTACAGTGCCTAATGTGGTGCCTTCCACCATTACCGAAGCCCCGGGAATGGTTGTCCCATCAGCGCTGGTAACCGTACCTGTGATCCGGATTGCTTGCCCGTACAGACTCGTGCCTATAAAAAGCAATAATCCAAAAATAACCAAAAGTCGCTTCATGTTTTCAGTTTTTAAGTTAATAATTGGTTTATTGGTGGAGAATTCAAAAAACTTGATGCCAACTAATTTATTCAAATATATTAAAAAATTGTTATTTGTTGTTAATTTCTGTTAATTAATTTGGCCTTTCAGAAATTTTTACAGGCAACAATT
>JAWOCF010000113.1:0-3715 GCA_046483935.1 Bacteroidales bacterium
GCAGAGCGCTGGGGGCAGGCACCCTGGTGGGTTTGTTTGCTGCCATCATTTCCAGTGCATTCAGTGTGTTGTTGTTCCATGTGATTGACCCTGCTGCCATGCAACAAATGCTGGTGGAGGCCGAACTGAATATGATCGAACAGATTCCCCAGATGACAGATGCACAGCTTGAAGATGCCCTGCAGATTTCCAGAACAATGATGAAACCCTTCTTCATGTTCTTCTTCGGAGTGCTTTCCTATACGTTTATCGCCTTTCTGTTTTCTCTGATTATCGCCGCATTTTTAAAAAGAAATCCTACTGAAGATTTTTAGAACTTCATTTATCCAAGAAGTTTTTTTGATTCGCTTTTGAAATAAAGATGATATAGATAATTCCTGACAGAGGCCGTCGCAGAAATGATTTCTGAGGCGGCCTTTGATTTTTTCCTCCCCTCTGGACTCATCAAAAACTACTGTACGGAAATTCCAATACGAGTCAACTCCGGGCCTATTTAAATCCGGATCAAATTCGGACCAAATTCGGACCAAATTCGGATCAAATTCGGACTAAATTCGCTCATGAGCGAATTTGGTCCGAATTTAGTCCGAATTTAGTCCGAACTTAGTCCGAATTTAATATGACGAAGAGTCAAAGAAGAGCAGGGTTTTTGTAAAGCAAAACATTGAGGCCCATCAAACACTTCAAAGCATTTTTTTCCCATTGATAACGGCCTCTTTTTCTGGCTTTAAGGGCCCTATACCAAAGAATTCAGAAAGTAGCAATAGGCCACTTATTCTTGCTGGCAGAAGGCAAATACAATCTTCCACTACAAAACCATCACTCAACCCTAAAAATAACGTTGATTATTTGTACCTTTGCCCCCTTTTAAAATCAGAAAATGCAAAACATAAGAAATATCGCCATTATTGCCCATGTTGATCATGGAAAAACCACGCTGGTTGACCGGTTGCTGCACCAGGTAAAGACCTTTCGCGACAATCAGGAAAGCGGGGATCTGATCATGGACAGTAATGACCTGGAACGTGAACGTGGTATTACCATTCTGGCCAAGAATTGCGCCGTACGGTACAAAGATGTGAAGATTAACATTATTGACACCCCTGGCCACGCCGACTTTGGGGGCGAAGTAGAAAGGGTGTTGAATATGGCCGATGGGGTGCTGCTGATCGTGGATGCCTTTGAAGGCCCCATGCCACAAACCCGCTTCGTGCTGGAGAAAGCCATTTTACTCAAGAAGAAGCCCATCGTGGTGATCAACAAGGTAGATAAACCCAACTGTGATCCTGAGCTGGTGCAGGAAAAGGTGTTTGACCTCATGTTCAGCCTGAACGCTACCGAAGACCAGCTGAATTTCCCTACTGTGTATGGTTCGGCCAAAACAGGATGGATGGGCCCCGACTGGAAGACCCCAACCCAGGACGTCAGCTATCTGCTGGATATCATCCTTGAACATATACCCCCGGCTCCCTACGCAGAAGGCACTACCCAGATGCAGATTACCTCACTGGATTACAGCTCCTTTGTGGGTCGTATTGCCGTGGGCAGGCTTACCAGGGGCTCTGTGATCCAGAATCAGCCCGTTTCGCTGGTTAAACGCAATGGCAAGATCCTGAAATCACGCATCAAAGAGCTATATGTTTTTGAAGGGTTGGGCAAGGAGAAGATTAAAACAGAGATCCATGCCGGAGAAATCTGCGCCATTATGGGTGTGGATGATTTTGAGATCGGAGATACCATTGCCGATTTTGAGAATCCTGAGGCCATTGTGCCTATAGCCATTGATGAACCTACCATGAGCATGTTGTTTTCTATCAACACCTCCCCGTTTTTTGGCCGCGATGGAAAGTTTGTTACCAGCCGTCACCTGCGCGACCGCCTGATGAAGGAAACTGAAAAGAACCTTGCCATGCGCGTGGAGGAGACCAGTTCGGCCGATTCCTACCTGGTATTTGGCCGGGGCATTCTGCACCTGTCGATCCTGATTGAGACCATGCGCCGCGAAGGCTACGAACTCCAGGTGGGGCAACCCCGGATCCTTGAAAAAGAAATCAACGGCATCAGACATGAACCCATTGAAATCCTTACCGTGCATGTACCTGATGAGTTTGCCGGAAAGGTGATCGAACAGGCCTCGCAACGCAAGGGCGAAATGATCAGCATGGAACAAAAAAATGGCCGTACTGCCCTGGAATTTGAGATCCCGGCAAGAGGGTTGATCGGATTGCGCAACAATATGCTTACAGCCACCGAGGGAGAAGCCGTTATGGCGCACCGTCTGAAAGGCTACGAACCCTGGAAAGGTGATTATTCCGTGAAACGCCACGGGGCATTGGTGGCCATGGAAACAGGCACCGCCATCGCTTACTCCATCGACAAGTTGCAGGATCGCGGAACTTTTTTTGTGAATCCTGGTGAGGAGGTTTACGCCGGCCAGGTAATTGGCGAAAACAACCGTCAGGACGACATGCTGATTAACATCACCAAGACCAAAAAGCTGTCGAATGTCAGGGCATCCGGCTCAGACGACAAGGCAACCATCGCACCAGCGGTAAAGTTTTCGATGGAAGAAGCCCTGGAGTATATCCGCGATGATGAACAGGTGGAGTTTACTCCAAAACATATCCGCATGCGCAAAATTATCCTTGACGAACATGAGCGCAAACGGGTTTCCAAAAAATCCTGATATTTGCACATGATCCAAGGGACCACCCTTCATGTAGCCATTCCTGCAATGAACGAGGCAGAAAGCCTGCCTCGCACCATTGACTGTCTGTTAAAACAAACAGTGCAGGAGGTGCAGATCTGGGTGTGTGTCAATCAACCCGATGCCTGGTGGAATGATCCCTTAAAGCAGCCACTGTGTGAAAACAACCTGCATACCCTTGATTACCTTAACCAGCTAGACTTAACCAACCTACATGTTTTAGACCACTGCAGCCCGGGAAAGGGCTGGCAGGGGAAAAATGCCGGAGTGGGTCAGGCCCGCAAAACCATTATGGATGCCATTGACAGAGTGGCTTCCGAAAGGGATATTATGGTCAGCCTGGATGCTGACACCCTGGTTGGCAAAGATTATCTGGCCTGCATACAACAAAACCTGAATGATCATCCTCAGGCAGCTGGCATTTCTGTTCCTTATTATCATCAGTTGTCGGGAAAGGAGACGCTTGACCGGGCCATGTTGCGCTATGAAATTTACATGCGCCACTATGCCATCAACATGTGGATTATTGGCTCACCATATAGTTTTACTGCGTTGGGATCGGCCATTGCCTTGCCGGTAAGTGCCTACCGAAAGATCGGAGGCATGACCCCCAAGAAAAGTGGCGAGGACTTTTATCTGCTTCAGAAATTAAGGAAAACAGGCAGGCTGATCAACACCAATCCTTGTTGGGTATTTCCGGGCACCAGGTTCTCCGACCGGGTATTTTTCGGAACCGGGCCTGCCCTCATTAAAGGCAGCCAGGGTAATTGGGAGAGCTATCCGGTATATGATCACCAGTTATTTTTGCAGGTAAAAGAAACCTACAATCTGTTTCCCGCACTCTATAATGAGGACCTGCCAACGCCAATGTCGGATTTTCTGCAGGAGCAATTCCGGTGTGAGAATATCTTTCAGGCCCTTCGGGTCAATTCCAGAACCTCTGCCCAGTTTGTAAAAGCCTGCCATCACCGTATTGACGGCCTGAGAGTATTGCAGTTTCTGAAAAGC
>JAWOCF010000102.1:0-16165 GCA_046483935.1 Bacteroidales bacterium
GCGGGGGATTTTTATGGCCATACCTGTTGAGTCATTTTCCTCAAAGAATCATACAAGGTATCCCCTACCAGTATAAACTGGTCAACCATCAGTTTGTCAAGAATTTCCCTTCCCTGGGGGTCGTGATGCATTTCAAGAAACAACTGGCGGATCTGCTGCTTCTTTTCGGGGGCAAGCAACAGGGAGGTCACAATGGGAGGCGATCCAAAAGGCTCTGACTGATCGATGATTCGCAGGTTGCTGATGAGTTCAGGTTGTGTCTTTTCCAGATTATTATAAATCAAACTACTTACGGCTGCTCCGGCAATCAGGTTGCGCGAAACCATCTGGATGGAGATATCATGCGATGAGCTGTACACTGTATTTTTAAAGAAGGAGGTGGTGTCTTCTCCCATATCCATAATTCTTTTCAGGGGATAAACCCTTCCTGCTGTAGACAAGGGGTCGGTGAAGGCAAACGACCTGTCTTTAAGATCTTTAAATTCACGGATCCCGGAATTGACGTTGGTGATGATATAGGCCTGATATTGGGGTTCTCCATTAATAATAGGAGCAACAAGAATATCCATCCTGTCTGAGGCTTCCATATAAGACCCGGTACAGATGAAAGCCATATCAACCAGGTTGCGCTCCAGCATGTTATTCACCTCCTGGTACGACATGCGCTGCCTGAACTCCACCTTCATGTTCATGCGGGTGGCCAGGTAATCGAACAGCTCATTATAGTACACAAAACTCTCTTTGGGAGAGATGACCGGAGCGATGGCTACCGAGAGGATGGCCAGGGAATCCCCGGGGCTTTCCACGCGTGTAGGGGGAGTATCAGCAGAGAAATCCACCTCGACCGACTCTTCCTTTGGGCTGTTGCAGGAGCCGAATAAAAACAACAGCATGGAAAAGAAAAGTATTCTGGCAGGATTTAAAGGAAACATACTTTTTATAGTCATTCTTATATCTGATTAAGTACCACAATGTAAGGAGAAATTTCCCGTTTTACAAACTCCTTCATTTCATCATTATATCATTTTGCCCGAACTAAACGGATAAATGATTGTTTTGTTTTTTAGAGCCAAAAAATTAATGATTTCTACTTCATTCAATGACAAAACTATCTCCAGCGATTATCCGGTCTAATGAACAGATTGCTCCCGGGGCTTATATTCTGGCTTTCGAGCGCGAGTTTGAATTTATTCCCGGGCAGGTAATTGGCCTGACCCATGATGTTGATGTCGAACCCAGGCTATACAGCATTGCCAGTGGCAATGAGCATCCCCAGGTGCATATATTATATACCGTAAAACCAGATGGGTTTCTGACCCCGGGGCTTGCTGCAATGAAGCCGGGCAAAAAGGTTTTTTACACCCTGCCATTCGGCAAGTTCACCGGCAATGAAAAACCAGCCGTCTGGATCGCTACAGGCACCGGCATCGCACCTTTTGCATCCATGATGTTTTCAGGGCTGGCGGTCAACAAGACCCTGATATACGGGCACCGGTATCCTGAGAGATTATTTTTTCACCGCCAGATAAGGGACATCATAGGGGATCGTTATGTGCCCTGTTGCACCCGCAAAAAGGTGGAAGGTATTTTTTATGGAAGGGTAACCGACTACATCCGCTCGCAAGACACCCTGGATCCCACGATTCCTTATTATCTTTGTGGCAATTCGGAAATGGTGGTCGACATGCGCGACCTGCTGATCGAAAAAGGCATACCCTATGAAAAGATCATTGCAGAGATTTTCTTTTGAGATCCGGCAGATTACTTGCTTACTTATTAATAAGAACCATCAGCTGAAGACCCACTCTCTTATTTCAGTTTCTAATCCTTTGTTATGACACCTGACACAAATATGAATAATGCCCCTGATAAAAAAGAGATGCTTTTCGGAAAGACCCTTTCCCAGCTGGAGCAATGGGTCACTGCCAATAACTTTCCTCGCTTCCGGGCCCAGCAAATTGCCGACTGGCTCTACAAAAAAGACATCACCGCAATCAGCGAGATGAACAACCTGCCCAAGCAAATCCGGGAGAAGTTGTCTGAAACCTATGAAGTGGGAATTTCTGAGCCTGTAAAAGTTCAGACATCCGTAGATGGCACCAAGAAGTATTTATACAAGTCTTTGCAGGGAAAGTTTATTGAGGCAGCCTATATCCCTGAAGGCAGCCGCCACACCTTATGTGTCTCCTCGCAGGTAGGATGCAAGATGGGATGCCTGTTTTGCATGACCGGCAAACAAGGCTTCCAGGGGCATCTTCAGGCTGGGGAGATCCTGAACCAGATACGTAGCCTGCCCGAACAGCATCTGCTTACCAATATCGTTTACATGGGAATGGGAGAACCATTCGACAACTTACCTGCTGTGATGCAGAGCCTGGAGATCCTGACTTCGGGGTATGGGTTTGGCATGAGTCCGCGGCGTATCACAGTATCTACCATAGGGATTATTCCTGCAATGAAGACATTTCTGGAAAACAGCACCTGCAACCTTGCCGTAAGCCTGCATTCTCCTTTCGAAGAAGAACGTCAGAAGCTGATGCCGGTTGAAAATGTATACTCCCTGAAAGAAGTGATTGATACCATCCGCAGTTTTCCCATGGGAAAGCAACGAAGGATTTCGTTTGAGTACATTGTCTTTAAGGATTTGAACCATAGTCCCCGCCATGCAAAGGAACTGGCCCGTCTGCTGAATGGTATCCGGTGCCGGATCAACCTGCTGCGTTTTCACCCCATTCCTGACACGCCCCTGGCCGCGCCCGATGAGGCGGCATTACAAGCCTTTCAGGCAGCCCTGGAAGCGAAAGGACTGACAACCACCATCCGCAAATCAAGAGGTCAGGATATCTACGCAGCCTGCGGAATGCTTTCTACCAAAGCCATCCAGCAACAACAGGAAACTTAGCACCAGCATTAACTGAAAGAAGTCTCTCAGGTAATGGCCTTACGCTCGCCCGAGAATTGCTCGTACTCCTTGTCTTCCATAATTCTGAGCAACAGGTCAACCACTTTCCACACCTCCTCGAAGGTATTGTACAGAGCCACGGGGGCCAGCCTGATAATGTCGGGGGGGCGCAGGTCAGGAATGACACCATAGGACTTTAAGGCTTCGTTGATGCGCAGGGCCTCAGGATGTGAGAAGGCGATATGCCCTCCCCGGCGGTTATCCTGCAAAGGGGTGATAATTTTGAATTCAGGGAATCTCTTTATCAGCCGCTCCGTAAAGAGCATGATCATATAACTGGTAAGCTTCAGAGATTGCATCCTGATTTGCTCAATGCCTGCTTCCAGGCTGATTTTCAGAGATCCTTCCAGGGGGGCACCACCCAATATGCCCGGAGAAGAGATCTGCCAGGCCCCTGCATGACTTTCAGGAATAAAATGACTGAGCATTTCGAACTGGCGTTCCTTCTTAAATCCAAACCAGCCGGCCAGTTTAGGCTCCATCCCAAAATGCTTCCCGTTCACAAAAAGGAAGGCAGGGGCCCCCGGGCCCCCATTCAGGTACTTATAGCTGCACCATAAGGCAAAATCTACCTCCCAGGCATCAAAATAGTGAGGCACCGCCCCTACAGAATGGCTGCAATCAAAACCGATCAGGATGTCCCTTTTATGGGCCTCGCGGGTAAGCAATTCAATATCAAGGAGCTGTCCACTACGATACAATACAGAAGGAAGAAATACCAGGGCCACCTGGTCGGTCATGGCGTCAACAATATCCTGTTCGTTAAGCCAGCCCTGGCCGTCAGGTTCCACAAGGATCAAATCCTTCTCAGCATCCAGGCCATGCAACTTCAACTGTCCCTGCATGGCATACAGGTCGGATGGAAAGTTTAAAGCATCTGCCAGGATCTTTCTTCGCTGACCTTGCGGTTGAAAGAAAGTGCTGATCAGGGAGTGAATGTTCACTGTAGTGGTGCCTGTCATGACTACTTCATCTGGCTTTGCTCCCACCAATGAAGCCGCCATGGCCCCCAGCTGTTCGGCAAAATAAAACCAGGGACGCTCAGCTTCCAGCCATCCTTTAATGCCCAAAGTCTTCCATTCATTCACGACCCTGTTGAGGGAATCTTCGGCAGCTTTGGGAAACAGCCCCAGGGAATTACCATCCATGTAAATAATACCCTCCTGGTGGTGAAACCTGGAACGTAATCCTGAAAGCGGATTGGCTGCATCCATAGCCAGGGCATGCGTGAAATCGTAATCTGGTCCTATCATATGTACAGTCATTTTACATTACAACCTGAATGGCTTTTCTGCTGCTAACCTTCTGCAGTATATAAAAAGCGGCGGATATTTTTCTTAGGGGTTTTCTCAAATTCCTCGGGAAAGATCTTTACGGTTCCGATCTGGGCATAAGCAGGCAGATCCTGATTGATCTGTTTGCGATAGCTTTCAAATAACTCAAGCAGCTCAGCTTCTGAAATCTTCTTCTGATCTACCAGCTCATAATCGGGATACATCAGGCAGGTAATCCTACCTTCTTTTTCCACCACCAGGCATTCCTGAACAAAAGGAAGGTTGTTAAACCGTGCTTCCATTTCTTCAGGATAGATATTCTGACCTGATGGCCCCAGAAACATCGATTTGCTCCTGCCCTTAATGTAAATGTATTGATCCTGGTCTATCAGGCCAAGATCTCCGGTATGCAACCATCCCTGGTCGTCGAGCACTTGCCGGGATGCTTCGCTATTCTTGTAATAACCCATCATGACGTTTTCACCCCTGACCATGATCTCTCCCACAATGTTGTATGGATCGGATGAATCGATCATCACCTCAAGGGTGTCGACCACTTTTCCGGAGGCCCCCAACCGGGTTTTATCATAGTTGGCATAGCTGATCAGCGGGCCGCATTCGGTCATGCCATATCCGATTGAATAAGGAAAGCCGATTTTGTTTAAAAACAGTTCAACCTCCTGATTGAGGGCTGCACCGCCTATGACCACCTCATGAAAATTGCCCCCAAAAACATCTATCAACTTGTTTCGCACTTTCTTGTGAACTATACTGTTGAGCCCCGGCACTTTCAGCAGCATCTTCATGGTCGTCTTATTCAGGGCAGGAAGGATTTGTTTTTTATAAATCTTCTCCATGATCAGGGGCACGGCAAGGATTAATCGTGGTTTGATCTGTCTGAAAGCCTGAAGGATAATCTGTGGAGAGGGTGTTTTGGTCAGAAAGGTAATGTGGCAGCCAAGGGTGAAAGGCCAGAGGAATTCAAAGGCACATCCGTAAGCATGTGCCAGGGGCAGGAAGGAAACGATGGAATCACCGCTCTTCAGTGGCATGTTGTTGTTGGCATATACCACGTTGGCCACAAGGCTGTTATGTGGGATCATCACCCCTTTGGTAAAGCCGGTGGTGCCAGATGTATAGCTGATCACGGCCAGCTTTTCATTGGCAATCTTTTTCAGGTTCAGCAAATCTCTGGTAAGGCCTTCGGGATACCGTTCTTTCCATTTTGCGGGCACTCCCTTCAGGGCCTTATCAATCTTTTTATCAGCAGGCTGGTTCAGGAACCTGAAGTCCTTCAGGGAAACAGTAAGCCTGATTCCTTTCATATGATCAGGCTCCAGGCTTTCAAACAAATGATCACCGGCAAAAAGCACTACTGAATCAGAATGATTAATGATATGATGGATATCATTGGCCTTAAAATCAGGAAGGATAGGAACCACCACCGCACCATAAGAGACAATTGCCAGGTAAGCCATCCCCCAGTTGATTGAGTTTTTACCCAGCAGGGCCACCTTATCGCCTTCGTGCACATTGCTGGCTTCAAGAATCAGGTGCAGCCTGGCAATGGTTTCAGCCACCTGGGAATATTTTACGCTCTCACCATTATAATCGGACATGGCCGCAATTTCCCAATTATTACGAATGCTGTTCTCAATAAATGTAACCAGATTTTCCTGCATCATAATTTCCTGCATTAAAGGTTAATAATCAAAAAGGTGTTCCCAATGATCAAAGGTGATGAAAAATATGGCACCAGAGATTTACCGGATCATTAATTGACGAATTGTGATACCGGGGGCAGGTCACTGGCCCGGAAACTATCGTCGGTAGCCACTCTGGCAGTAGAAACAAACAACAGTCTTGCGGCGTCTCTCATGACCTGGGGCACCAGCAACTCCGCAGTATCCCTGGGATCGTGATAGTATAAAGGGTTGACCCGGTCGGTGGTTCCCACACTGAATGCTCTGAACCCATTCAGGCTGAACATGGCACCATCGGTGCGTGGCCTGCCAACGGGATGGCGATAAGGAGCAGTGCGCAGACTTTGTTTAAGAATGTTTTCGTTGGCCCACACAAAATGCTGGTTCAGTTCAGGAAAGGACTCTGAGCCTCTTACAGCCAATCCTTTGCCGTTACCTACCATATCAAGGTTCATGAACATAACGGTTTGCTCAGCAGGGAAATATGGATTCATACAATAAAATTCGCTACCCACCAATCCAGTCTCTTCAGCACCGAAAAGAATAAATACCACACTTCGTTTCAGCTTACCCTTCAGTTGAGCCAGGGCCCGGGCAGCACCCATCACATTGGCTACCCCTGAGGCGTTATCCAGGGCACTGGGAAAAAGCAGCCCCATATAACCCTGGCCATCCAGGTGCCCTCCCATGATGATCACCTCATCCTTCAGTAAAGGATCACTGCCAGGAATTACGCCTACCACATTGGCCGTCATGCCTTCAGGATGATATTTAGTATCTGCTGTCAGGGCAGCAGACAGCCCAAGATCAAAACTCTGAGGGACCATCGTTTCATCAATTGTTTTAAACAGCTCCCGAGGATTTTTGCCGGCAGCATTAAAGATATCGGCAACAGGTCTATCTCCGGCATGCACATAAATAAAACCTTCGCCATATGGAGCACCTGGATTGGCCAGCTTATCCATATAAATGGCACCTGAGGCACCCTGCTCCATGGCATTCTGCAGCTTGTATCTCCCTGAAGAGAAGGTTCCCCATTGGTTTCTCAGGGTAACATCATCTCCTTTATAAGGATTGCCCGAGGCAATCACTACAATTTTGCCCTGCACATCTATTTCCTGGTAATCATCGTATCCCAGGTCAGGAGCAGTAATGCCATAACCTGCAAAAACCAGCTCCCCCTCCACTTCTCCTGCAGCAGCATTTGAACCAGGGTAATAATCTTCAGGCGCAAAATATTCCTGTTTCTTTCCGTCCAGATTCAAAGAAAAGGATCCGGCAGTAAACACATCGGAGTAAGGTTGTTTGAAATGCTGTAAATAGGTGCCATTATCACCGGCAGGTTCAATGCCCCATTCGCGGAACCGGTCGGCCGTCCATCGGGCCACATCCATATATTCAGGACTACCGGCCAGCCGTCCTTTGTATTTTGGATCAGCCATTTCCAGGACATAGCCATAAACTTCATCAGAAGAGATGTCATGGCTTAATTCCTCCAGTTGTTTTTTTGCCAGGGGCTGTGAAAACAAACCGGTTGTTGCTGAAAGCACCAGAAGAATAGTAAAAATAGTAATGCGTTGCTTCATAAGACAAGAATTCATTGAGGATGTGGTAAATAAAAATGAAACCAAAAATTTAAGGGTGTGAAAATAGAAAATACCTGGGCCATTTCAAAGTAAATTTGCGCTGCCGGCTAATATCAGCAACACATATACAAACAACGCCAATGGTTTGATCCTTTTTTCAGATGAAGAAATTGTTATCTTTGCCAAAAACTGACTGGCGAATGCATCTGAAGAAACTATCTGTCATCAATTTTAAGAATTTTACAGAAGCCAGCCTGGAATTTTCCCCCAAATTCAACTGCTTCAGCGGAAATAATGGTGCAGGAAAAACCAATCTGCTGGATGCCATTTACTATCTTTCCTTCTGCAAAAGCTTCTCCAACCCTATTGACTCGCATAACATCCTGTTTGGCCAGGAGATGTTCATGATCCAGGGCGTTTATCAGAGTGCCGGTCATTCTGATGAACTATACTGTGGTTTCCGGCGACAACAGCGCAAAGTTTTCAAGAAGAACAAAAAGGAATATGACCGGTTGTCGGATCACATCGGGCATTATCCTTTGGTGATGATCAGCCCCAACGACACCCAGCTGATTCTGGGAGGCAGTGAGGACCGCAGGAAGTTTCTGGATGGGGTGGTATCGCAATACAACCACGAATACCTTCATCACCTGATTGGCTACAACAGGGCATTAATGCAACGCAATGCCCTGTTAAAGAATTTTGCAGAGCATGGTCGCTTTGATCCCGAATCACTGGAGATATGGGATGAGCAGCTGGTAGTGAACGGACAGTATATCTTTTTGGAGCGATCACGGTTTTTTGATGCTTTTATGCCTGTGTTCCGTGAGTATTACGACAAACTTTCAGGTGGAGGAGAAACCGTTGAAATTAACTACCAGAGCAGCCTGAAAGAAACGGATTTTGCAGAGCAACTGGTTGAGTGCCGGCAAAAAGACCGGATGGCCCAGTACACCACCAAAGGCATTCATAAAGATGACCTGGAGTTTCTGATCCACCAGGTTCCTGTGAAGAAGTTCGGCAGCCAGGGCCAGCAAAAAACCTTTATTATTGCCCTGAAGCTGGCCCAGTATGCCTTTACCCGTAAAATCAAGAAATTCAATCCTGTGTTGTTATTTGATGATATCTTTGATAAACTGGATGCACAAAGGGTAGAGGAATTGATGCAGCTGGTAAATAATGAAGATTTCGGGCAGGTATTTGTTACAGATACCCATTACGAGCGCCTGAAGAGTTTGCTGAACAGCATTCAGGCTCCGGGCAGGATTTTCTCAGTCGATCAGGGTGAGGTTACTACTGAGGAGCTCTTTCATGAATCAACCCAGGAGCCGGGCCAGCCCCTAAAATAAAATCTATAGCCGATGAGACGCAGCAATGATCAAAGCCTGGGTGAACTGATCAAGGAATTTCTGAAGAACAATAACCTGGAAGACAGGATTACTGAAGCACGCATTGTGCCTGTCTGGGAAAAGGTGATGGGACCTCATATTGCCCGTTATACCGACAGGATGAGGCTGCAAAACAACTGTCTGACGGTGTATCTCTCCTCCTCGGTGTTGCGCAACGAACTGAGTATGGCCAAATCAAAGATCATCCAGATGATCAATAAGGAATTTGAAAAGGAAGTGGTCAAAGAGATCTTCCTGCGATAAGGACTTATGAAATGGGCTTATCATCAGGAAGCACCAGTTCCAGTTCAGGTCGGCTTTTTCTGATGCGATTCACCCTGGCCCTGATATGGGACATTTTTTCAATGAGCGGCACCAGGGATTCGGGAACCTGCACCTTCACCTCCTCATTGAAGACATCATCCAGCACCAACACTTTCTGGCGAAAGCCATCGGAGAACACCAGTTCTTCCAGCCTGATAGCCTTAAATTCATATTCCTGTCCGGCCTGATAAACCGGATGTTGGGGTTCCAGCAGGAAATATCCCTCGGCAGAGAATTTATCAACCCGGCACTGTATGATCTGATCTTTGTGCAGCCCGTAATGTAAGTAATATCTTTTTTTTAACAGGTGCTTCTTCTGATCGGGGCCTTCGAGAATATAATATTGTTGACGATCCTGAGGATTCCTGCGCACATCCAGGATGCGGAATGAATACCACTGGCCGGTTACCAGTGAGGAGTATGGCTGCTGCTCCTGGCGCAGCCTGAGAAAAAGCTTTCCCTTTTTGATGCGTTCCACCAGGCAGGATACCTGCTGACCCGGCTCAGCATGAAACTGGTGATGACTAACAACCAGCCAGGAATCTTCAAACACATCTTTTACTTCAATATGATATTCCTGCTCATCAAGAATATTGCGGCGTTGGCCGGCGGCTACCACCCTGAATGGATAATACGCTCCCTCTTTATAATAAGGATGAAGGGGCTCAAGGAACATCTTTCCATTGCAGTTAATCTTATCTACCCTGCAGTTAGCTACCATGCCTGGTTTGAAACCATAGCGCTGATAAAACGCTGCAGGAACAAGAATCTTATAACCCATGGGGTCCTGCATGACCCAATAATGCTCCAGGTGATCCAACTCCACCTTTTTCAGGACCTGAAAAGGATAAACAAGCCCCTCGGTGAGCCGGGAATTATTGACAGAAACAGAACGTATTGGCATTCAAAAAAGAATAAAGAATTGTAGTCAGAATACAGGCTTAAATGGATTGCGAGTTGATAAACTTACCCCCTCTTTCAATGATTTGATTTTTCATCTTTTCGTATCCCTGGGCATCAATCGCTTTGGTGGCATCTTCCACCACAAAAGTTTCAAACCCCTGATCCAGGGCATCTAAGGCTGTATATCCGACACAAAAGTCAGCAGCCAGTCCGGCAATAAATACCTGGTCTACTTCCTTTGCAATAAGATATTCGGCCAGGCCGGTAGACTTGATCTTGTTATTATCAAAAAAGCCACTATAGCTGTCTACTTTGTAGTGCATTCCTTTGCGGAAAATGGTCTCAATGCAGTTTTGCAGTAATTCTGAAGAGAATTCAGCTCCTTGAGTGAGCTGGACACAATGATCGGGCCACAACACCTGTTCCTGTCCTTCCAGCATAACCATCTGAAAAGGCTCCTTATCAATATGATTTGAAGCAAAGCTGGCATGGTTTTCAGGATGCCAGTCCTGAGTGGCAACCACAAGCGGAAATTTGTACTGCAGCTCATTCACCACCGGAATAATGCCATCGCCCCCGGGAACAGCCAAAGAGCCACCAGGCAGAAAATCATTTTGAACATCAATGATCAGAAGAGCTTTCATAAGGGGTGCTGTTTTTTGGTGACTAATTAAATTGCTGGTACTTTGAAATATAATTCTTTCTAAGATCGGAAATTTTTTCGGAAATTCCAACTTTATAGATATGGGGAAAGTCAAACCGCTGATGTTCTTCGGGCAGCTTTTTTATTCGCTCCTTTACTCTTTGTTGTATCTCAAAGGGCGTTTGAAAGGCCTCGGTGGGCTTGCCATTTTTCATCAGGCAAAAGAAAACCTCTTCATATTGTTTCCCCTGTAATGAAAGAAATTTATCCTTCTCGAAAGGATGAATCATTCTTTCGGGCTGATTTTCATCATCTGTAACAATACAGTCAGCATAAAACAATCCATCGGCATCACAATACCGAAGCACCCTTTTTTTACCCGGCAGGGTAATCTTCTGTACGTTATCCGAGATTTTTAATCGCGGCACCCCGTTGGCCTGGCACAATTTATACACCCCGTCGATGGCTCCGTCAGGCTTGCCAATGATCATGCTGGTTCCCACACCGAAGATATCAATAGGGGCATGCTGATCCAGGAGGCTTTTAATCACATGTTCATCCAGCTGATTGGACACCACAATTTTCACATAATGCAGTCCATTGTCATCAAGCATCTTACGGGCTCTTTTCGACAAGTAGGCCAGGTCACCCGAATCCAGGCGCAAGCCCACCATCCGGTGGCCTTTCTGCTCCAGTTCATGGGCAATGGTAATGGCATTCGGAATCCCGCTTTTCAGGGTATTATAGGTATCTACCAGCAGCACACAGGTATCGGGAAAGGTTTGTGCATAATGACGGAAGGCATCCAGCTCATCATCAAAACTTTCAATGAACGAATGAGCCATGGTGCCAGAAACGGGGATATCGTAAAACTGACCGGAAAACACATTAGAAGTGTTGTTAAACCCACCGATGATGGCGGCGCGGCTTCCCTGGATGCCTCCAAATGACTGGGCCCTGCGCAGGCCAAATTCGCTCAGCACACGCTCTCCGGCCGAGTTTCGGATCCGGCAGGCCTTGGTAGCAATCAAAGACTGGAAATTTATTACATTCAGCAGGAGGGTTTCAATGAGCTGTGCTTCAATCATTGTAGCATCAACACGCAGGATGGGTTCAAAAGGAAATACAATTTCTCCTTCTCTCATGCCATATATTGAGCCTTCAAAACGAAAGTCCTTCAGATATTCAAGGAACGAATCATCAAAATGCTGAGTATGCAGGTACTCCAGGTCTTTGTCCGAAAAGCGTAGTTGCTGTAGCATTTTCAGCAGTTCTTCCAGGCCTGCAAACACCACAAAACCACCATTAAAAGGAATCTTGCGGAAGAAATAATCGAAGCTGACAGGCTGCTCATGTCTGGCACCCAGAAAATAGGCCTGCGCCATTGTTAACTGATACAAGTCGGTATATAGTGGCGAAATATCTTTATATTGAAACATCAAAATGAATCAGATTAGGTTATCAAGCGTTTGGGAATGTATTTCAAGGTCGTGCTGATCATAAAGCACAAAGCGGATATGCTTCACCACCTCCAGCTCCGGCATCAGATTGGTCACTGTTTTCAGAGCTACCATGGCAGCCTCTTTTACAGGGTATCCGAAAGCACCTGTTGAGATGGCCGGGAAGGCAATGCTTGAAATCTGGTGTTTCTCGCACAGCTTCAAAGCATTGATATAACAGCTGGCCAACAGCTGATCGTGAGGCACATCGATATCATAAACAGGTCCCAGGCAATGAATCACGTATTGATTGGGCAACTGATGCCCCCTGGTCAAAACGGCCTGGCCAGGCTTGATGGGCCCCAGTGGAACGGCTTCTTTTTCCAGCCCGGGGCCGGCTGCCCGGTATATGGCTCCTGCCACTCCCCCGCCCGGCCGTAATTGGGCATTGGCAGCATTAACAATGGCCTGCATATCTTCCTGACGGGTGATATCACCTTTTACCAGCCCCAGGGTAACGTCTCCAAAAATATACCTTTTCATCGTTCAAGTGTTTTTTAGGTGAGGAATAACCTATCAAATACATCAACAAACAAGAATGGATAAGGTTAGGCTTTTACAACAAACAACTGAGAAGTTTCATATTTAACCACCCGTACCTTAACCCCGCGATCAATAAAACCAGTAATGGCAGTGGCATCATAAATATCATCCTCAATTTCTACCTTACCACTGGGTCGTAACATGGTTGTGGAGGTGCCTTCTTTTCCTACCATCCCTCTCATAATCACGTTGGCTGAGGAATATCCTGAAGTGGTTTGCATCACCGAGGTCAGAGCCAGTTCTCCAAATTGGGTGGTGGTAAAAAGTTTCTGTCCCAGGTAAAAGGAAAGTGTCAGGGAGACAAAGAACGCAATGATTACAATCAGGAACGCTTTGAGCACTTCCTGTGCAGGCACCCATGTGAAATCCAATCCTTGATTGCCTACCATTGCCAGGGTCAGCCCGATAACAATCATGATAGCCCCCAAAACTCCTGTAACGCCAAACCCGGGAATCACGAACAGCTCGACGGCAATCAGGACAATGCCCACAATGAACAGGGCAATTTCCCAGTTTTCAGCCAATCCCTGAAGGTATAAAGGGGCAAAATATAACAGAGCGGCAATGATAGCCGCCAGGATGGGGAATCCTATTCCGGGAGTCTGTAATTCAAAATAAATGCCACCCAGAATAAGCATAATCAGGATGCCACTCACCACAGGACTGATTAAGAACCCGATGGAGCGGTCGGTAAAAGAGAGCTGTTGTTCCACAATTTCATAATCCTGAATGCCAGCCTCTTTCAACACCTCCTCCACACTCTCAGCCACCCCTTCACTAAAGCCCCATTGCATGGCCTCTGTGGCCGTGAAAGTAAGCACCTTGCCCTCTTCTATTATGCCCTCAATTTCAATGGATGGATCTACCATTGCCTGGGCAATATCAGGGTCGCGGTCTTTGGCTTCTGCCGTAGAACGCATCATCGATCGCATATACGACTGAAACTTATCAGGCACCACCTCACCGGCCTGATCCACCACCGTAGCAGCACCGATATTTCCACCGGACCGCATGTAGATGCGATCGGCGGCAATGGAAATCAAGGCTCCTGCGGAGGCCGCATTATTATCAACAAAAACAATTACCGGAATGGGAGACTGCATGATGGCGGTGCGAATTTCATCAGCCCCATCTACTGTGCCCCCATAAGTATTCAAATGAAGCAATACAAAATCAGCATTCATGGTATCGGCTTCCTGGAAGGCTTTTTCAGTAAGCCGCACCACGGGGGGAGCGATCTGCTCCATGATCTCATACTTGTAAACCAGGTAGGTCTTTTCACCCTCGCGTTCAAGGGTTTGTGAAACCCGGTCGTTGCGCTGTGCACTGGCCGGAAGAATCATGGCAGGACACACCAACCACATCAGAATTAAACCTAGAGCTCTCATTTGTTTTTCTATTGATATTACAACATTATTCAAGTGCTATATCCCTTGCAGGTAATAGGGATATTATAAATACGAAGGTATAACAAAAAGCCCAAAAACCCTTCAGGGAAGGATATTTTTGGGCTTTATATGAATAGAAAAGCAGCTGGTTCCCTCAGGATGCTAACTGCTTGCCTTTATTTCTTGTTGTGGTCGGCCAGGAATTTCTCCAATCCAATGGTCGTCAGGGGATGATTGAGCAGTCCCAGGATGGGTTCCAGAGGACAAGTTACCACATCGGCACCCGCCTCGGCGCAATGTACAATATGCATGGAGTGACGGATACTGGCGGCCAGCACCTGGGTCTGAAATCCATGAATGCTGTAAATATTTACGATTTGTTGAATCAGGGCTACCCCATCGGTAGAAACATCATCCAGGCGGCCAATGAAAGGAGACACAAAGGTAGCACCCGCCTTGGCAGCCAGAATGGCCTGACCGGCCGAGAACACCAGGGTGCAATTGGTTTTGATTCCTTTGGAGGAAAAATATTTGATGGCTTTGATCCCATCTTTGATCATCGGAACCTTTACCACGATCTGAGGATGCAGTGCAGCAAGTTTCTCGCCTTCACGAACAATCCCTTCAAAATCAGTGGCAATTACCTCGGCACTCACCTCACCATCGGTGATATTACAGATGTCTACATAATGCTGCAACACGTTCTCTTCACCACGGATGCCTTCTTTGGCCATCAAAGAGGGATTGGTGGTTACCCCGTCAAGAATACCAAGATCATTGGCTTCACGGATCTGATCAAGATTGGCTGTATCAATAAAAAACTTCATGAGAAAAGAGTTTTGGGTTTGCTATAAAAAAAGGCAAGCCTGATATCGCACCGCTACGACCGCCTACCCTTGCTACCTTCCGGTCCTGGGGGAGTTCAGCGGGAGCTGGTCGTATCAGACTTACCCGGTGCAAAAGTATAAAAATTATTGTTTCCCAAAAGTTTTTTATCAGGAAAAACAGCCCCACCCCTTATATTTTTTCTTGATGTACCATTTAGGATTGTTTAATATTTTATGCTCAAAAATCAGATGGAATAGATCAATTTATTATTTTTGTCGCAGTATTCATTAAAACAAAGTGGTCATGAATGAAGAAATGGAGCAACAAGAACAAACGAATCCTTCCATCTGGAAGTCGACGTTAAGCTATGGGTTATTAACGGGTTTTGGCCTGGTGCTGGTGACTGTCATTTTTTATCTGGCTGGCTCGCTGGGCAATCGGTGGATCAACTTTGTAGGGTACCTGATCCTGGTAGGGGGAATTATTGTGGGGATCAAATCTTTTCGTGATGACCAGAATGCAGGGGTGATCAGCTATGGCAGAGCGCTGGGGGCAGGCACCCTGGTGGGTTTGTTTGCTGCCATCATTTCCAGTGCATTCAGTGTGTTGTTGTTCCATGTGATTGACCCTGCTGCCATGCAACAAATGCTGGTGGAGGCCGAACTGAATATGATCGAACAGATGCCCCAGATGACAGATGCACAGCTTGAAGATGCCCTGCAGATTTCCAGAACAATGATGAAACCCTTCTTCATGTTCTTCTTCGGAGTGCTTTCCTATACGTTTATCGCTTTTCTGTTTTCTTTGATTATTGCAGCTTTTTTAAAAAGAAATCCTACTGAAGAATTTTAGAACTTCATTTACCGGAGAAGTTTTTTTGATTCTCTTTTGAAACAAAGAAAATATTAGATAATTCCTGACAGAGGCCGTCGCAGAAATGATTTCTGAGACGGCCTTTTATTTTTTCCTCCCCTCTGGATTAACCAAAAACTACTGTAAGGAAATTCTAACCTGAGGCAACTCCGGGCCTATTTAAATCCGGACCAAATTCCGATCAAATTCGGACTAAGTTCGGACTAAGTTCGGACTAAGTTCGGACCAAGTTCGGACCAAATTCGCTCATG
>JAWOCF010000190.1:0-20264 GCA_046483935.1 Bacteroidales bacterium
GGCATCCTCAGATAGGGTTGTTGCGCTCATTTAATCCTTAAAAATTATATTCCCAAATGATTTGGCGTGGATTTTATTTCGAAAGACCATGCTGAAAACCTCAGGAAATGTTATAATTTTGGATAAATGATGCTCTGGTATGGAAACTATTGAAACAGCCCAAAGAACACTCAAAAATTATCTGGACTACACTCTGTTCAATATGGGTAATTCGGCCATCACTGTCTGGCTGGTGCTTTACCTGATCTTTGGTATCCTGCTGTTGTTTTACCTGTCGGCGAAGCTGAAAAAATTGCTGGTGAACCGCATCCTGCTTCGTTATTCACCTGAAATCGGAGTACGGCAAGCCATTGCTGCCATTGTCAGGTATGTGATCACCTTCCTGGGATTGCTGATCTTATTCCAAACTGCGGGGATCGATCTGAGCACCCTTACGGTACTGGCCGGAGCCCTGGGTATCGGTATCGGGCTTGGCCTGCAAAGCATTACCAATAACTTCGTGAGTGGCATCATCATCCTTTTTGAAAGGCCTATAAAAGTAGGCGACCGGGTAGAGGTAGGCCCCACCCATGGAAGGGTGATCCGGATTTCGGGGCGGGCCACCACAATTCTCACTAATGATAATGTTTCCATCATAGTGCCAAACTCCGATTTCATGAATACTCCGGTGATCAACTGGAGCCATAATGATTCCAGTGTAAGATTCCGGATCCCTGTGTCAGTAGCTTATTCCAGCAATGTGGACAAAGTAATCCGGCTGTTATTGCAAGTAGGCAAGGAAAGTGCTGATGTGTTGCAAAATCCCCCCCCTGATTACCGGTTACAGGAATTTGGAGATAATGGCATCCATTTCGAACTATTGGTCTGGACCAATACTTTTACCCACCGCCGTGGAAAGTTTGTCAGCAACATCAATGTAAGCATCATCAAAAAGTTTCATGAACACAATATTGAGATTCCTTTTCCCCAAAGGGATCTTCATTTAAAATCAGGTTTTAATCAGCAGCCAGAAACATGATCATCGTGAGCAGGCCAATAGCCGATAACCCTTCATCCTTCAGAAAAGCTGCTTTATCTTAATATATTCCTTTGATGATTTAAATATGTTTGTTATATTTGATACACCGATAATCGGAATTTCATTATTCATCAAATCCAACAAACAATCATGGAATTTACCACAAAGATCCTTGGAAGGTTTCTTTTCGCATTGCCTTTTCTAATCTTCGGGCTGCTCCATTTTATCAATGCTCAAGGCATGGCCCCCATGGTTCCGGGATGGATTCCCGGACAGCTGTTTTGGACAATAATTACCGGGTTGGCCCTGTTTGCAGCGGGCATCAGTTTTATTATCCGCATCTGGGACCGGCTGGCGGGTTTTTTACTAGGTATCATGCTACTGGTTTTTGTATTTACCATTCACCTTCCCATGGTGATGAGCGAGCCGATGAGCGCCATGGGTGACCTGCTGAAAGACACAGCCCTGGCAGGCGCGGCATGGCTTTATGCAGGTTATGTTGGCAAGCGGGTACCTCCCCAGGCACAATAGCCATCCATTGCAATTTTGTGATGTTGTTTCTTTAAAATCACCAAAGAAACCATCAGGCTTTATGCTATCCTGCTTCATGATGGGGATATTTTTTTTCATTCAGCTCTCTTCAGGAACCAGAGATTGAAGTTTCAATAGGGCCAGTATGTTGACAATATGGCTCGCCCATATCATAGCCCACAAGATAGGGTTCACGAGGACTGGAACTGGGAAGGCATTCATCAGGATTTATGGCTCTATTTCAATGTTGGGAAAGAACTGGCCAACAACCACCATTGGCCTCAATGGCATGAAGACAGCGAATTTAAAATGGTTCGGAACCAGACAGCTGAAAGCAGGCAATACTCAGCAACAGCAGCATTTATTCTTCATAAAAGCTTTCAATCTTTGATTGCATTTTGGAGAGGGCCTCGCTAATATGCCTCTCAGGGGCAATGATATTGTAATCGCCCCAGAAACTGGTGTCGTATTGATATCCCTGATCAATAAAGGCAGCATGTGTTTTAAGAGATTCGCGCCGGGGGAATCTTTTTACATCCTGCTGATTAACATCACACACAGCCATTTCCAGGAATGCAGAATAATTATTGTTGAAAAACTGATTCTTCTGCCTGATCTTCATTTTCAACTCCGCACGCACATGACTCAGGTGATAACGACCATTGAAATATTGATAACTAACCGTATACTTTGCTTTCTCCATGTTTAATACAAAACCGGAATTCCAGTCGGTTATAAATCGATGCTTCGCCCGGTTGATATATTTGGGGTTCATTTCAAAATCAGCACCGATAAAGGCCAGGCTTTCCATATCAACATACAGGAATCCCTGAAACAATGGTTTTTTGTTTTTATCCTTTTGCTTGAACTCGATGGCATAAACACTTCGTCCGTTACGGGTCACCAGGTCGGCATTTACAAAATCATAATCTTGAATAGATTCAGGGTCCATAAAATCCGGAATGCTTTTCACGATGTCCAGTTCAAAAGAACTCCGCACCCCGGCTTTTAACTTCATGGCCAGAGTATCACTACGATCAACATTGGTAATATTCCTGGCCTTGAGCAAGAGGACCTGATCCAGCCCGTTAGGGGTAGCATAAGGAGATTTATAAACCCTGAAGATGGCTTCCGAATAATTCAGGAATTTGTTGTTGCGCTGCACCCCTTCCCGATAAAAACTCAACAGATAAACTGGCTTGTCACTGTAATTGTCAGGCACCTTCTCCAGGGCTTCCATTACAATGGCTTTGGGATCATAATAGCGGATAATAACTTCCTGCATAGAAATATAGTCCGTTTCCATAATAATATCCATTTGCTTTCCACGCATCAGCTCCAGGGGGATTTCCTGGCTTTTGTACCCCATGTATGAGATCTTCAGAGATTTGTTAATCAATGAACCAGGAACCTTGAGCTGAAAAAAGCCATCGGTATTGGAGGAGATTCCAATCCCTCTTTCAGGAATACCCACAGAGGCAAAAGGCAATGGCGAACCTGTAACCTGATCAAGCAACCGCCCCTTTACCACAAATGGGGTTTCTTTGGGGACCTCTTCAACCAAGGCAGCATTTTCCTGCTCCAGCTGCTGGTATATCAAAATATGATTGCCCAGCACCCGGTACTTCAGAGTGGGATCATCCAACAACTCATCCAGCAGCTTCTCTAAAGGCTCGCGGGCGCGGGCAATAGAAATGCTGCGATTGTTATCAATCAGTTGACTGTCATAAACAAAGAAATATCCTGTTTGCCGTGAGATCTGATTCAGCAGGGAGTATATGGTAGTAGTTTGCCTGGGCAGGGTAATACGACTTTCAAGGTTAACCTCCTGAGCCGAAACGGGATGACCAATCAGCAAAAAGACAACAATTAGTATCCCTGCAAGCCTCAGAAAAGCAGCGGGGGCAGTCAGCTCAATATGTTGTCGATGATGCTTCATTTTTTGGATACCAGAACCACACTGGAATCAGGTTGGGTATGCGTTTCCAGATTAAGGGACAAACAGAGCAACTCAATAATAGTGGGTAGAGAATTATTAAAAAAAGTAACTGTAAGTTGCCGCGAACCAACAGCAGGATCCTGAACCTGCAAACGGCCATTATAATTGCGATTGATGACCTGTAGGATATCAGAAAGGGGTTCATCTTTAAAATGCATCCTGTTCTGGCGCCACAAGGCGATTAACAAGTCTCCCGAGGTTTTATAATAACTACTTTTTTTCATATGAAGCACTTCTCCAGCGCCCACCATCACGGTATCCAGCTGATCAGTCCCCACATTCACCTTTACCAGGCCTTCTTCCACAAACACCTCTACTTCATCTTCTCCCGTGGTCTTCACATTGAATGAAGTACCTACCACTTCAATCAGGGCATTTCCTGCTTCTACCCTAAAAGGATGTTCAGCATCAGGGGTTACTTCAAAGAAAGCTTCGCCACGCACTTTGACCCTTCTCTCGCTGGCATTAAATTGTTCGGGATAAGAAAAACTGGTATGAGCGGCCAGATATATCACAGATCCGTCTCCAAGGGTTTTCACCAGCGTCAGATCCTCAGATCCGGTAGTCAGGGCAAGATATTCAGCATTAGGTGACTGCCCACCCCGGTTCAGATAGAGCATGGTTGCGGTGAGCACCAGAACCAAAAAACTGGCTGCATATTTCATCCAGGGAGAAAAGGAAAAAGACTGTGGGGGCTGCTGTTCAGGAACCAGTCCCTCCTGTTCAAGCCGTGCCCTGAGCCGGGTCCAGGCCTGATCGGTATCAATGTCTGCTGTTCTCTGTATGGTTTTCATAACATTCGTTTTTCTTAACTTCTTTGTGAAGGTTCTTTTCCGTATTTCTCCAGGTTAAGCCGCAAATGGTGAAGGGCTTTGCCAATATTAGCCTCCACCGTTTTCACCGAAATGGACAAGGCCTCTGCAATTTCCTGATATTTTTTTCCTTCCAGGCGGCTCATTCTAAAAATCAAAGAACATCGTTCAGGTAGGGCATCCAAAGTCTGATCAATAATGATCTGCATTTCTTTGGCTTGAAGAAGATCCAGCTGATTATCCTGTCTGTTTTCATCTGTTCCGGCCATTACCTGTGCTGCGTACCGGCGGCGAACCTGTTGTTGTTCAAGGTGTTTGAGGGACAGATTCCGGATCGAGCGATACAGGTATGATTTCACCGAAATCCTGATCTGAATTTTTTCCCTGTTCTTCCAGTAGTTGTAGAAAAATTCCTGGACAATTTCTTCGGCAGCATCCAGATCATTCACAAATCCCACAGCAAAGTGGCACAAGGGGGCATAAAACTCCCGGAAGAGCAACTCAAAGGCTGAAATATCGCTTTGCTTGATCCTTTTTTGGGTATGAAAGTCTGTGCCAATCAAATTCATAGGGAAAATTCTGAAATTCAAAGATAAGGATTTCTTGCAGCCCGATGCATTCAAGGGAGAACCTCATTCTGATGCAAACCGGGAAACCCCATGGGTTTCCCGGTTGAAGCAATTTCAGACATCAAACAGCCAAAGATCGTTATTCGTCCTCGAGCCTCTTGTTGAATTTGCGAATGGCTGACTCTATAGATTCTTCGGGTTCAATCACATTATAGCTTCCCCAAAAGTCCTTGTCAAAATACACAGGCACCATATCTGCCAGGATGTGCCTGCGATGGAATGAATCTCTGTATCTCAGCTTATCTTCCTGTTCACCCTTCAATTCGGTAATAGCCATTTCAGACATAATCACATACCGGGTGCGGAATATTTTGCGTTTCCAGTCGGCGAAAAATTCCAGCTCATTACGCACATAGTTCAGGTAATACTTGCCATCAATTTCCTTATAGGTAACCAGGTAATTGGTGCGGGTAGGTGTAAACCGCAAGCGGGCGGGTTTTTTTACTACGAAATTCTGAATGGCTTTATCCACATCATCCAGATCCAGACTGAATTCAGCCATGGTAATCGCCAGACGATCTACCGAGATATAAAGCTTGCCATAGTAAAGGGGGAAAGGATATTCAAACCTGGGTTTGAAGGAAATGACGTAATTGGCTTCATTTTCTATTTTCACCATCTCCTCATATTCATAAACATATGCATCCAGCCACTCCTTGGAAAGCAGAATATGACGGTTCTTCACCACATCCAGCAACATGGATACATGGGGGCCGCCCTGAAGCTTCACCAGCAAGGTATCCATCTTTTTGACTTCGCCACTCTTGCGACCCTGGATAACTTTTACCCGGTCAGTAGCACTGCGTTTGCCATAAGGAGTCTGATCAATGTCAACAATGGCTTCAATAATAGAAACATAATCACGGCGCTGCCTGATGGCCTCCCGGTAAAAACCCGTTAGGCGCTGAGATTCTCCAGGGTAGTTCTGTTCAATTTTATTGATGGCCTGAAGCACCAGCTGACGGGCATCATCAGGACGGATGACCACTTCATCCAACATCACCGAATTCACTTCCATTAAAAACTCCTGTCGTCCCGAACGGGCATATTCTTCAACAGAAAAGTTGCTGAGCCGGTAGCCCAGGTGTGAGATGGTAAAACTCTTTGCATCAATAGATTTATCAACCTTTAAGGTAAAGAAGCCATCCAGGTTGGTAACCGTTCCGATTTGAGCCTCGGGAACGAAGATACTGGCAAAGGCAATAGGTTTGCGGGTTCTGGCGTCTTTAACAACTCCCTGAATGGTAATAAAGGAGGATTCTACCTGAGCCAGACCTGTTGAGATCATGAGAAGGAAAGCCACTGCGACCATCAACATTCTCTTTTTGTTTGTTGTTTTCATGGGCAAAAGGGATAAGTGTTTTATTTTTATTACTTGTTTTCGTCTTTAAGACCGTTAACACCCTGCTATACCCTATTCGAAAATGCAAAAAAATGCAAATCCTTTATTCATTGGATCTTTATTAAGACTTTACAACAAAATTAAGAGGAATTATTAATATTTAATCATTATTCCCCAGGTATCCGGCCTGGTAAAAATAGCGCTTAAGGCCGCAAACCCGTCTAAGCCCCATAATCCCCCTGCAGGGCCACCCATAATGAATCAAGCACAAAAGACCCACCCGGTCATGAATAAGGCCTGTATAGGGCTTATAAAGGCCTTGTACAGGGCTTATATAAGGCTGCAAAAGGCAGATAAAAAAAGGCCGTCTCAGAAGTTAAACTGAGACGGCCTTACTATTCAAGGAAGCAGATCAGCATCAATGCATTCTGATATTCATTCCCCTTCCGGGGCGTGAACCGCCCCCAAAAACGTTCATCCCCGGGTTCAGCGAATAGGTAAAGCTAATCAGCAGGTACCTGCCCAGGGAGTTGGTGACCTGCCGTTGAATGTAGTTTACATCGGCCTGTTGGGTCACGCCCAGGTCCTGATCCAGCAGGTTGTACCCCGAAAGTTTGATCTCTCCGGCATTATTTTTCAGGAAGCTGCGCGAGAGGCTTAAATCAAGCATGGGAATCTTGCGGTCAAAGGCCGCTGTGCGTCCTTCGTAGATCTGATAGCTGTAATCGATCATCAACCGGTAGTGCTGCAGGAATCTCCAGTTGATCTCCGATCCGAAAGTCTGGTTCAGGAAAGCCTGCTCCAACACCCCAAATTCATACCGGGTAAGCTGCTGATTCAGATTTGCCGTGAGGCTTGCTTCAAAGGCATCGGCAGGCTGAAAGCTGTATCTTACATTTCCGCTCAGGGTATTGTTGGCAATGTCCTGATACACATCATTCAGCACGTTCACACTCTGCGAATGATTCAGGCTGGCTCCCACCGACATCCGACTGAGTATCACGGGAAGGCTATAATTCACATTGGCATTAGCCCGCATGCTCAGGTTACTTTCCACGTTGATAGGCCTGACTGTTCGCACCAGCGACTCGTCAACATTCACTGAATTGGTAATGGCATTGCGGACATAATCGGCCGACAGGAAGCTGAAAAAACCGAATGAGTTGACTGGGTTGAAGGTGTTAAACCTGATGTTGGCCCTGTGACGGTACGATGGACGCAGGTTGGGGTTTCCTTCATAAAGGTTTAGCGGGTCACGGTTATCAACCAGGGGCTGCAACTGCAGGATGGAAGGTTCCTGTACGTTGGTTTCATAATCAGCCATCAAGCGTCTGAAGTTTGAAAACTGATAGTTAAACCGCACCACGGGCAGCACGTTCTGATAATCTCGGTTTACTTCCTGCCCCAGGGCCACCAGGTTACCTCTGAGATTGGTGAGCTGAAAATTACTTCCCAGGGTAAGGTTGTAATTATCGCGGTTGAGCCGGATGTTGATTCCTGCCCGCTGAAAAAGATAGGTATTATTATACTCATTGGAAAGCAACTCATTGGGTGTGAGCACTGATTCTTCCAGATCAGAAACATCCTGGTCTACTTCATTATAATTCCGGGTTACGCGGTAATTGGCTTCCAGGAACCTCTTGTTGCCCAGGGGCTCCGTATAGCTGGCATTCAGGCCTAACGACTGGTTGTAGGTACTCTGGTTATTGAGCTGCATGAGCTGCTCGGTCGAAGGATTCTGACCAAAAAACTGATTAAGAGCTTCCAGATTACTTTCCTGGTCGTTGCCATTTGCATTCAGGTTCAGCCCCAATGAAATGGTACGGCCGGGCTTGTTCAGGCGTTGGCGCCACAACAGGCTGGTTTCCAGATTCAACCTGTTCCCACTGGCGTCACTTTGCTGAAGACTGGAGTTCTGCAGATCATTGCTGCTATTAAAGGTCTGGCTGAAACTGTTCTGGGAGGAGATGCTTTTATTGGCGCTGGTATTGGCCGTGAACAGCAGGCTGCTTTTTTCACTGAAAGTATGATCCAGGCGAACATTCACCCGGTGGTTATAGTTGTTGTTATCCTGCTCGCTTTGCTGATCATAATTATAATTTCCCTCGGGAAGGAAGTTTTCACGGTTCAGGGATTCGGTAATGTCATGCCCCAGCTGGTTATAGAAATAACTGGCAGTCACTTCAGTAGCAGAAGTAATTTTGCGGTTAAAGTTAGCCCCTCCTGCCCAGGAATTCATCAAGCCATTTGTGGAAGGCCTTCCGTCGAAGTTGATGGGAATACTGGAGCTGCTCAACTGCATGCCGCCACGGCCTCCTCCGCCCATCATAGAACGGGCACTTCCGCTGAAATTCAGATAATCACCAATAGAAAAGCCCTGCTGATTGACGTTGTTGCCCATGGCAAGCAAAGACACCTGCCCTTTGTTATTAAAATGATTGATGTTGGTCTTTCCCTGAAAGCGTTCTTCGGTGCCATAAGCCAGGCTGGTATTCCCAAAAGCTCCTTCCTTACTATCCTCATTCAGTTCAAGATTGATGGTCCGCTCTCTTTGTCCGTCGTCAATACCTGTAAACTGGGCCTGTTCAGATTTCTGGTCAAACACCTGTACTTTGGAAACAGCATTGGCCGGCAGGTTTTGGGTAGCCATCTTGGGGTCGCGTCCAAAAAACTCTTTGCCATCCACCAGCACCCGGCGCACCGTTTCACCCTGGGCCACCACATTACCATCCGACTCCACCACCATGCCAGGCATTCGTTTCAGTATATCTTCCACTACCTCATTAGGCAGCGGCCTGAAGGCCAGGGCGTCATATTCGATGGTGTCACTCTTGATGCGCATGGGAATGCGCTCCTGCTGGACCGCCACTTCATTGAGCATCACCTGCTGATTGTCCATAACAATTGCGCCCAGATCAAGCATATTCCCCTGTGGTGGGGTAACATCCAGAAAACGCGAAGAGAATCCGATGTAGGTAATGCGAAGCAGGTAATCTTTGCGGGCGATGTTCTTTATTTCAAAGCTACCCTGCAGGTCGGTCAGGGCATAATTCACCATGGTAGAATCAGCCTGATGGAGCAATAATACTGTTGCGTTGGGCAATCCGTTATTTTCGGGATCCTGCACCTGGCCCTTGATCGAAAATTGCTGTGCCTGAGCCATCACAGCAATCAGGAAAAAGATTGTACTCAATAATAACCGTTGCATTTTCTTGATGTTTAAAGGATAATAATAATTAAAACCGTCGTCCACCTCTTTGATTCATCCGTTCTCTCTGCTCGCGGATCAGCAGGTTGAATTGCGCGCGGGTAATGGGTTCTCCGCGGGAAGGCTTAATGAGTTCATCTTGTTTTACTTCACGCGCCTGAATGTCACGAGCCACCCATACTTGTTCACCATTGTTGATATCAACAGCAAGTATTGTTCCCGGAAGGGTGGCAAAACGATCGGGCCCCATAAAGGGGGGCAATTGGGGGGCAAACCATGCTGTGATTTCCTGATTGGCCACCGTATCGGTATACCAGGCCATCATGCAGACGTAATCAGCAATTTCCAGTTGTTCGCTGCCAAATTTCCAGGGAATGATTTCCAGGGTGTCGGCAATCAGATAATTGCGTCCCATCAGATCCTGAAAGGTCGTCCTTTCCCTGGTCTGGCGATCCACATAAATTTCCGTTTTGGGTGAACCCATCATCATGCGCATGCCTCTGCGGGGTGCCGCTTCTTCCTGGGGTTTTTCCTGGTAAAGGCTCTTTCCAGGGTTAAAATATAACAGGTAATGTTGAGTGTTATACTGGGGAATCATGGCCTTCAACTCCTGACGATCTTCAGGAAGAGACCGGTGAATATCCGTAGTGACCTCGTAGTGAATAACTCCCTGTTGGCCCTGGGTGAATGCCAGAACAGGGAAAACCATCATGAAAACAATTAACAGGAACTTTTTTTGATACATGTCAGTGCTTAAAATTTATATGTTAATGATCGGGTACAAAACTACAAATGATAAACCCAGGGTATAGTTAATGCCTGGCTCTTTAACGTTAATATTAGGTTAAAGAGGGATTTCTATGAACGATTATCGTTTACTTTTGACTCCATGAAAGCAACAAAGTTTAAAATCCCTCTGACCCTGATGATCATTAGCATGTTGTTGCTGATCGTGCTGCAGGGCTTGTGGCTTCATTCGGAATACAAAGGTGCTTCCGACGATTTCAAAAGGGAGACCAACCTGCTGTTCCGTTCCACCATTCATCATCTGGCCGACTCGTTGTTTTTCAGCCAGATGGATCCCGCTACTGGTGATGATTTGGAGAATGAAAGATTTTCAACTGCCAATAATGATTCTACCAGGTTATCCTCAATACAGGTGCGCAGGATTGGTTCGCAAAATGATTCTACGGGGATTAAATCCTCATCAATCATCATCCAGGGAAACCGTCCTGACCAGGATAGCATCGTTCTTCATGACACGGTGGTTCATTCTTCGGGTAGCATGCGGTTTATATTCAACAGATTTGCCCGTGAAATCACTCCCGAGCGCATGACCGTGCATTTCCACAACACCCTGGATCCACAGTATCAGCAACTGGAGGTTTCTGTCATAGAAAAGGAGGTGGACTGGTTTCAGCGCCCGCGTGCCCGTCAGCCACAGCAAAGGCGCGATTCGCTGCCCTATACTACCAGTTATGTTCCTGTTGGCATGAACAAGGTGTATGCTGCCAGCTTTCAAGGCGTACGTGGCTTTCTGCTACAACAGCTGTTGCCCCAAATCGGCTTTTCGGTATTCATCACCGGGCTGATCCTGCTTTCCTTTATCATGGTATCCCGCAGCCTGCGCAATCAGCAACGACTCATTGAGCAGAAAAACAACTTCATCGGAAATATGACCCATGAGCTGAAAACCCCCGTAGCGACTGTTGGAGTGGCTCTGGAAGCAATGCAGAATTTTGATGTGATGCATGATCCTGAAAAGGCCCGGCAATATATCGACATGGCCCGTCATGAGCTGGAGCGGCTGAGCCTGATGACCGATAAGATTCTGAAGACGTCAGTTTTTGACGCTGAAAAAGAAATCTGCGACAACCTGGGCCGGGTTGATATGGCCCTGGTGGTTGAAAAGGTGATGGCTTCCTTTGAGCTGGTGGCTCAAAATACCAACACAGCCATGATTTTCACCAGGAGCGCCAACAACATCATCCAGGGCCATGAGGAGCATTTAACCCAGATGGTCTATAACCTGGCTGATAACGCCCTGAAATATGGCAGCCAGGGCCCATCCATCAATTTTCATCTGGAGGAAAAGCCTCAACACCTGATCCTGAAAGTGTCCGATCAGGGGCCAGGCATCCCCGAAATGCACCAGCAAAAAGTCTTTGAGAAGTTTTACCGGGTTCCTTCGGGCAACATCCACACTGTGAAAGGCTATGGCCTGGGCCTGAATTACGTAAGGGCAGTGGTACGAGGTCATAAAGGAAAAATTCACCTGAAAAGCTACCCCGGTCAGGGGGCCAGCTTTGAGATCCGTCTGCCGAAATCTATCTGAACATGCCGGAAAAGAAAAAAATCAAGGTGCTATATGTGGAGGATGAACCTTTCCTGGCTCGCATTGTTCAGGAAAGCCTGGAGAGCCGTGACTTCCAGGTTCATCTGATCAACGACGGGAAACTGGCCCTGAAAGCCTTTCATGATTTCAGCCCCCAGATCTGTGTGCTGGATGTGATGCTGCCTTATAAGGATGGCTTTGCTGTGGCCCAGGAAATAAAACAACATAATCCCTACATGCCTATCATTTTCCTGACGGCCAAGGTGCAAACCCAGGATTTGCTCAAGGGCTTTGCCGCCGGGGGCAACGATTACCTGCGCAAACCCTTCAGCATGGAAGAGCTGATCGTGCGGATACACAACCTGCTGAGCATTTCAACCAATTATAAACAGACCCCCAAAAAGATTACCCTGGGGGGGTATGAATTTTTTCCCGAAAATTACGAACTGCATTTTGGCAAACAGATTAAGAAACTTTCTCAGCGTGAGACCCGCTTGCTGCAATTGCTCACTGAGAACCTGGAAAAACCTGTGCTACGCAAAAACATCCTGATGGACATCTGGAGTGACGACTCCTTTTACAACAGCCGCAACCTGGATGTTTACATCTCCCGATTAAGGATCTATTTCTCAGAAGATCCTTCAATTGGAATTGTTACAAAGAAAGGAGTGGGTTATCATTTTGTGATTCAGCCAGCAATGAGTTGAACCTGTTTTTTCCTTTCAATCATCATTATTCCCCTAATATCAGGCGACTTCTTTTTCGGAGATCTTCCAGGTCATTCCCTTCCTGAAATGTGTTTTCCGCCAGATGCAGAATCATCCGGGCATGTTTTTTCACAGCACTTTTTTGTCCGGCACTTTTGGCAAACCGGCTGATGGTGATCATGGCTTCCATCAGGCGGATGATCACCGCCGGGCTGCCTGCGGCATATTGACGGATGTGGTTGAAGGCAGCATTAACCATCCCTTCGAAGGTCAACACATCCGCCATCACACGTAGCTGTCCCTGATCGTCATATCGATATTTTGAGGGAAATTTTACTTGTGTCAGATAACATATGGTGGCAGTAAGGTTGTCGATGCATGAGATGGCTGTGTAGGGATCATTAATCCCCGGGGAGAGGGCCCGGTCGGCGATCTCCACCATCTGGTGAATCGAAAATTCCGCATCCTGGTGTGGCGTTCGCATCTTGCCAATAATCAAAACATCCTGCCAGTCATTCAAATCGTCCGGCTCAAATTTATCATCCGAATAGATCTCAGCCACTTCCATATCCCGCACCAGATAATCCCCTGGGCGGAAATAGAGTATAACCAGCAGGTTTTTGTGCCGGGCCTGTTCAAAAACCTTTTCACTATCAATGTATTGAATATACCCACTTTTGGGGGCAGCGATATAATGCGTGTAGCGGTATGCAAGGCCTAACCCTTCAACATCAGGAACCCTTTCATCCGGGGGGTCATGACCCAGCTTTTCAGGAAACAGCACCTGAAGATTTTTTGATAGGGAAATAGAAATTTCGGAGATTATATGATCTGCCTGAATGCTAATAGCGATATTATGAATAAAAATGATCAGCAGGATAATATTTCCTACTGCAGCGATAAGTGCTATCAGGATGGAAATTTGCGGAATAAATAACTGCTCGATTTCGTTGATGGCATTCAAAACAACCAGGCAGTATAAAAAAGTTGCCACATAAGCACCCAGCACGACCTGATTGATACGGACATACATAAAGTTACGAAGGAGCCTTGGACCAAACTGGCTGGAAGCCAGGGTTAAGGCCACCAAGGTAATAGAAAAGACTGTTCCGGCCACTCCAATCATTGCTCCGGCAATGATTGAAAGCACGCTTCTGGCCGAGTCGGCGCTGCCCGTAAAGAGGTAGTGAACCATCCCTTCCGGCTCGTAATCCATCTGCAGATCAAGGAATACTCCCGCAGTGGCTAGCAACAAAGCTGCAAGGATGATCAGGATGGGCAGGAACCAGAAGGTAGATATCAACTCCCTCCAGATAAACAAAAGTTTTTTCATGATTCAACAGGTCCTGAGAAAACATACAAGCAGCAGGCCCAACCCCTCAGAACTGCCCGGCATCACGGGTGCGGCGCGCAGCAGGCTCCTTGATCACAGAAACGCCATAGCCACGCATGATCTCAACAAATGCGGTTTCCGTTTCACCGGCCATTTGGGCAGCCTGGGCAAGGTCAATTTTCTCTGCCTGGTATAATTTGGCCGCCAGAAACTTTTTAATCTCTTCAGGGGGCATTTTCAAATGATCAGGAACATTAATGGTGATTTGTGTCATCTTATCATTGGCTTTAGAAAAATAAATACAATTGCACGCTATTCAAATTTATAAATATTTATCGATTTCACGGCTATTTTATAATATAATACTTATAATTTTTCCTCTCGTCAGCATCTGGACAGCCAAATGGATTATTGAAAAAAAAATTACGCTTTCCTGCAGGCTGCCACCTGAAAAATGTTTTTACCCTGATAATTCTTTGGTTAATCACTATTTTATCCATAAATTTACATTATCCATCTACCGGACCGCTGGTTAAACAAGACAAGAATTTGATTGTTAAAATCTATAAAGTGATACCATGCAAAACAACAATCTTTCCCGTAACCTGATTCTTTACTCCCTGCTGCTGATCATGATCTATTCCTGCGCCCGCAACCCGGTAACAGGAAGAAGGCAGTTGATGCTCATGTCTACTAAACAAGAGATTCAAATGGGCCGGGAATATGACCCGCAGGTAATTGCCACCTTTGGAGAATACGAACATGAGCCTTTGATGAATTTTATCCGTCAGCAAGGCACCGAGATGGGAAAATTATCTCACCGTCCTGATCTGGAATATCATTTCCGGATTCTTGATTCGCCGGTCATTAATGCCTTTGCTGTTCCCGGGGGTTATATGTACTTCACCCGGGGCATTCTGGCCCAGTTTAACAATGAAGCAGAACTCGTCGGGGTGCTGGGCCATGAAATGGGCCACATAACCGCCCGCCATTCGGTGAGCCGCCAAAGCCAGCAGCAACTGGGGCAGTTGTTGCTGATCGGAGGCATGATTGCTTCCGAAGAATTTGCCAGGTATGGACAGTATGCCATGGCAGGGATGCAGTTATTATTTCTGAAGTTCAGCCGCGACGATGAAAGAGAATCTGATGAGCTGGGCGCAGAATATGCCTCCAAATTGGGGTTTGATGCCAAACAAATGGCCAACTTCTTCGAGGTGCTGCAAAAGATGAACCTGGAGAACCAGGAATCAGCCATCCCCAATTTCCTGTCGACTCACCCCAATCCCGAAGACCGTTACGGATCAGTGCTTGAATATGCCGAAACCTGGCAGGATAGCCTGGATTTCAACACCTGGAAGGTAAACCGGCAAAGCTACCTGAGCATGCTCGATGGCATGGTGTATGGGGAAGACCCCCGTCAGGGCTATGTAGATGGCAGTGTCTTTTATCATCCCGAACTGAAGTTCCAGTTTCCTTTTCCGGCCGGCTGGCAGCTGGAAAACCTGCCTATGCAGGTAAGAATAGGCCCCTCTGAACGCAATGCCCTGATCGTATTTAATATTGTTGATCAGAATTCCCTGCAGGAGGCCGCCCAGACTACCCTGCAGCAGCTGGAGCTTGAGGTGCAACAAACCCGGAATACTACCGTGAACGGGATGGATGCCATTTCCGCAGTATCGGTGCAAACCTCGCAGAATCAATCGACCGGACAGCCGCAAACCATCCGGGTGATGTCATTGTTTATTGATGACAATGGAACGTATTATGCCTTCCATGGGGTAGCACCCCAGGAGGTCTTTGATCAATTTCAACCTTCTTTTGAAGCCACCATGATGAACTTTGACCGCCTCTCAGATCCTTCCCGTATTAATGTGGAACCCCATCGGATCCGGATTGTGAAAGCCCAAAATGCAGGAACCCTTGCCGAAGTATTTCGCAGATATAATGTGCCTGAAGAAAAAATGGAAGAATATGCTTTTCTAAATAACATGGCCTTAACAGATCCTGTGGAGAACGGCCAAATGGTTAAGGTCGTCTCACAATAGACTGTTTTCACGCCGGTTGAAAATCGTGAAAGATATGGTTCAGCGAAAAAATCCCTTGAAAAAACCCCCTCCTGCCTGATCACGGCAGATCAAGTACACCTGATTTTATGAATGAGTACGAATAAAAAAAAGCCAAAAAAAAAAGAAAAACATGGAACATATAACTGCTGAAAGATTCAACGAACTAGCCAACATCAGGTCTCCTCACTGTATCAGCATTTTCATACCCACCCATCGGGCCGGTAAGGAGGTGAATGAAATGATCGATCAGAAGCATCTGAAGAACAGCATCAAGCTGGTACGTGAAGAATTAAGAGGCTATCAGCTGAAAGACCAGGAGATTGACAAGATTCTGCAACCGGCTGAAAAGCTACTTGAAGATACCGGCTTCTGGAGCTTGCAATCCGAAGGCCTGGCCCTGTTTCTTCACGCCGGATTCTTTGAATATTATACCCTGCCTGTTTCTTTTGAACCTTACATTTACATTTCCGATCATTTCTATCTGAAGCCATTGATTCCCTATCTGAATGATGATGGCTGGTTTTATCTTCTGGCCCTGAGTCTGCAGGATGTTAGAGTATATGAAGGCACCCCCCACCGTCTCACCCCACTGGCCATCGATGAACTGCTTCCCCAGCGTCTGGAAGAGATTGTGGGTTATGATTATCAACAAAAGAGTCTTCAATTCCGGTCGGGCCAGACCGATTCAGGGGGCGCCATGTTTCATGGTCATGGAGCACCTTCCGAGCAAGCAAAAAAAGAGATCTCAAAATTCTTTCGTGGGGTAAACGATGGACTGATGGAATTTTTATACGACAAAAAAATTCCATTGATTCTTGCCGCGGTTGAATACCTGGTTCCTATTTATCGGGAAGCCAATGAATACAAACATCTGCATGAGCATTTTATACCAGGCAATCCCGAACACGAACAGCTGGTCACCCTTCATAAAAAAGCCAAGGCCCTGCTGAAAGATCATTTTGATCAGGAAAAAAAGAACAAGATCAGACAGTTCGAAGAGGCCCTGGCCAGCAACAGGGCTTCCTTCCATGATGATGCGGTAGTAACAGCTGCCATCAACAAACGTGTCGACACCTTGTTTATCCGCCAGGGCGAAGAATCATGGGGCATCTATGATCCGGAAACCAACCAGGTGATTATCCGCCCGCAGAAAAACAAACAAAGTGCTGCCTTGCTGAATATGGCGGCCGTGCATACCCTGCAAAACAGCGGCAGAGTATACATCATGGAACCTGAAGAGATGCCTGAGCCCAACAGCAAACTCAATGCCTTGCTGAGATTCTGAGCGAGCTGACCCAATCAGGCAAAAGTATAAAAGGCTGCCTGTATCTGAGTGAACAGATACAGGCAGCCTTTTTATTAACCAATTCTTTTTGCGGGTCGCTTCAGGCTGTCATTCCACCATCAACCGGAATCACGGCACCTGTGATAAAGCTACTATGCTGACTACCCAGGAATACCACTACTGAGGCGATTTCATCATTGGTGGCATAGCGTTGCATGGGAATCATCTTCTCGAACTGCGATTTGGCCTCCCCGCCACTATCAGGGCTGAAACCTTCCTCGAGCGAACGCATCATCCGGTTGTCTACCGGAGAGGGATTCACGGTATTGACTCTGATATTGCGGGCTGCCAGCTCCAGGGCCAGGGAACGCATGATGCCGATATCAGCATATTTGCTGGCCACATAGGCTGTTACATTCGCTGTTCCCATGAGTCCTGCCACCGACGAGGTAATAATGATACTTCCTCCCTCAGACATCAAAGGCACTATGAACTTGCTGCCCAGCCAGACCCCTCGCACGTTCACAGCAATAACTTTATCAAAATCACTGACCGGGTAATCTTCTATGGGCTTCACCACCCCTTCAATCCCCGCATTATTGAAGAACACATCGACCTTGCCAAATTGCTCACGGGCCTGTTGGGCATAGTTCTTCACCTGATCCTCCTGAGTGACATCGGCCGCCACAATCACTACATTATCACTGCCCAGTTCTTCTTTGGCTTTTGCCAGATCTTCCTGTTTCAGGTCAACCAGCATGACCCGGGCGCCTTCCTGCAAAAACATCTTAGCGGTTGCTTTTCCAATACCACCAGCGCCTCCGGTGATGACAACAGCTTTATTTTCAAACCTTTTCATAGGATAATAAGTTTTAAAATGATCAATAATATTTCATTCACCATATCACGATGAATTCTTTAGGTATTTAACCAATCGGGGAGCAAATAGTTTAATGTTATCTGTTTGAAGGATTGCAAATGAACAAAAACAACCTTTATCAGTTGCATTGTATAACAAATCAAGCAGTAGCCAGGCATTCTGTAAGACATTCAAATCATCATAAATTTTTAATCTTAAACAAACCGATCATTATGAGTAAACATTATGCGAAATCCCGTTGGGAAGGAAATCTGATCAAGGGCGAAGGATCTTTCACCCTTCAAACCAGCGGATATACCGGAAAAGTAACTTTCCCCTCCCGTTTTGAGGACGATAAGAAAAATTCCAGCCCCGAGGAATTAATTGGTGCAGCGCATTCCACCTGTTTTTCCATGGCTCTGGCTCATGCCCTGGATCAGGCAGGCTATCAGCCACAGGTAATTGACACCAATGCGGAAGTCACCCTTTCAAAAACCGGGGAAGGATTTGCCATATCAGAAGTTTTGCTGAAAACCAAAGCTTCGGTGAAGGATATTGAACATGATAAGTTTCAGCAAATTGCCCGGCAGGCAAAAGAAAACTGCCCGGTATCAGTGGCCTTAAAAGGCATTACCATCAACCTGCAGGCCGAATTAAGCTGATTCTGCTCAGGGAAGGAAAAGGGAAGATAAGAGATGGACTCTTGCCCGCTCAGGCGGGTGTCAGTACAGGCATACCCCGGATGTATCCGCATATGACTGGTTCTGCTGGCAAGGCGGTTCGATTCCGCCCTTCCCTGCAAAGAGTGTTTTATAAAGGCTTGCGGGCCACACTCAGCAAATGCTTTGATTGATTTACCATATGTGTATCTTCGCAGTGGCGGATCACAAAATCCATCCAGGGTTGCCTCAGGGCTTCATCTAATTGATGATACAACTCAAAGCGTTCCCCAAAAATACCCTCAGCCCCTGCCAGGTGAACATGCTGCAGGCCAACCTCTTCTATCAGGGGCTGAACCTGTTCGGGATGACAAAACCATGCATTGGTAAAATATTCGGTAGCCTCTACAAAACGGTCATCCGTGCCGGTATTCCATAGTTTATCTGCACCATCAGTAAACGAAATACCCCCGGGATTGTTTTTTACCCCATAGATCATGGCACCCATACGGGTCATAAAGGAAGAAAAGACATATCCTCCTGGCTTCACATTCCGACAGGCCATCTCCAGCACCTTCAGCCTGTTTTCCCTGCTGATCATATGATATAACGGGCCCAGAATCAGAATGCCGTCCCAGAGTCGGTGCTGCCATCCGTTGCTCTCCAGGGCATCGGAACGTCCCACAAACAGGGTGTTGAGATGATTTCCCAGGCGTTGTTTTACCAGATCAACATTTCTATCCGACAGGTCATTCAAACCCAGCTGAAACCCTTTATCAAGCAGCTGCCGGGCAATATGCCCAGTGCCACAGGCAACATCAAACAAAGCCTGCCCCGGCACCAGATATTTATCAACATAATGCATGGTTACCGGTAACTCGAAGGGATGATTCATCAGCCGATGATCTTCATCTTCTACATGTTCATTATAATAATTCCTTACATCTTTTGAATGCCCTTGCTGTTCCATTGTCTTTTATTGGGTTTATTGTTTAACCTGAAAATCAATATGATGTTCAAAACCCGCCAAATCGCTTCATTTTCCCTGAGGGTTACCCCTGCCTGACCCCTGTCGGGAATATAATAGCTCCTGATCAATTTCGCAGTAAGTTCGGACTAAGTTCGGACTAAGTTCGGAGCAAGTTCGGAGTAAGTTCGGTCAAGACCGAACTTACTCCGAACTTACTCTGAATTTGCTCCGAATTTGGTCCGAATTTAATAGCACCCAGACTCCGGGAAGATTTCTACTCGCTAAGCAGAAGATCAGTTCAGCTTACCACAAAAACCCGGCTGACTGTAGAACTTTTTACACGCCTGATATTTCCCATCCCCACCCCAATGATTAATCAGGAATATGATTTTGCTTATTTTCTGTGCCTTACAGGCACATGAGTGTGACAACCAGCCCATGGATCATATTTTGGCATGTTTTTCACACCTGATAGAATAAACTAAAAACCCCTCACACATGTCGAAGATAG
>JAWOCF010000211.1:0-22287 GCA_046483935.1 Bacteroidales bacterium
ACAAGCTGAATTTGAGAGGCATCCGGTGCTGGATTAGCCATTGGGGGCTTTTCTTGTTTCACTTATTTTGCTTTCCAACCATCAAAAACCCAAAAATCCTTTGCTTTTTTGAGAAATGGGAGTACCTTTGCAACCTCAAAAACGGGGGATACCCTCCCAAACGATCTGAACATTTTGACTTGGTAGCTCAGCTGGTAGAGCACGTCCCTTTTAAGGATGGGGTCCTGGGTTCGAGTCCCAGCCAGGTCACAATTATTTTTATTGAATCTTTACGACTTGGTAGCTCAGCTGGTAGAGCACGTCCCTTTTAAGGATGGGGTCCTGGGTTCGAGTCCCAGCCAGGTCACACCGCAACCGGATCATTTTTATGGTCCGGTTTTTTTATGCTTGAGAGGTTGAGAGGTCGATAGGTTTGGACCTCAGCCTCTCAACTTATTTTAAATCTGTAACAGTAAGACAAATCAGCCAGTTACGAAAAACAACAGGTTTTTCAAATCCTGTTGTTCTGGTCATACCATGGCCGTACCATCTCCGTACCATCTCCGTACCAAGTCCGGGTGGAGATGGCCTGGGGCAGAAGTCGATTAGCAGATGAGTAGATTGATTGATGGATTGATTGATGAATTGCTTGACAAAGGGATGCTCTGAAACGCATTTTAAGGGGGTAATTCGGGGAGGTGTTTTGAGTGGCACCATGGTATTGCCTTTTGAAAATAATGCCCTCCACGGCCTTTAAAAAGACAAAAAGCAGCATAGTTTCACAGTGCTTAAAGCCCCTCTCCCGGTCGCTTCGACAGGCTCAGCGACCGGATGCTCGTCAACACCTAAAACCTCACTGAAACCTGACACCTGATCTAGAACGCCGCCATCAGCAAATTGATATCCTGATAGGGCAATCCGAAATATTCGCCGATATACTGGTTGGTCAGGATTCCGTTAAAAAGATACACCCCGTGACGGATCTCGGGGTCATATTTCAGCAGGTTTTCGACGTTGCCGCCTTCGGCGGTTGACAGCAGCACCGGGGCAAAGAAGTTGCTGAAGGCATAGGAGGCCGTGCGGGGCACCCTGGAGGCGATATTAGGCACACAGTAATGGGTGACCCCATATTTTTTAAAGACGGGCTCAGAATGGTTGGTAATTTCGCTGGTTTCCACACAACCGCCCTGGTCGATGGAAACATCCACAATCACACTGCCAAACTTCATCTGACTGACCATCTCTTCAGTGACCACCAGGGGGGTTCGCCCCCAGGAGGAGTGCAGGGCACCTACCACCACATCGGCGGTTTTCAGGGCCTTGAGCAACACCTTGGGTTGGATAATGGAAGTAAAGATTCGGGAGTTCAGGTTGTTTTGCAGGTGACGCAGCTTGTAAATGTTATTGTCGAAGACCTTGACCAGGCCTCCCAGGCCCATGGCCCCGCGCACGGCAAACTCACCCACAGTGCCCGCACCCAGCACCACCACTTCGGTGGGGGAGATTCCGGAGAAGCCCCCAAACATACGTCCCATACCAAATTTGGGGTCACTCAGATATTGTGCAGCAATCAGGATGGCAGTATTTCCTGCTATTTCGCTCATGCTGCGCACCAGCGGAAAGGTTTTGGTCTTATCGCGGATCAGTTCAAAGGCAATGGCAGTCACTTTCTTGGCAATCAGCTTTTTGAAGTAATCCTGTTTTTGCATGGGCATGGCCAGGGTAGAGAAAATGACCTGCCCTGTTTTCAGGTAATCCAGTTCACGATCCGACAAGGGGGCCACCTTCAGGATGATATTGGCCTTAAACACTTCCTGGGGAGAGTACACCAGCTGGGCACCGGCGTCGGCATAGTCTTTGTCGGACATAAAGGCATTCTCGCCGGCCTTGCTTTCCACCAGCACCTGGTGGCCATTCTGCACCAGCAATGAAACGGCTTCCGGGGCCAGGGCCACCCTGTTTTCCTGGAAGGCGGTCTCGCGCGGGATGCCGATCATCAGGCTGCTTTTACGCTTTTTCACCTCCAGCATTTCTTCCTGAGGCATCAGCTGGCTGCCTTTGCCGAAAAATACAAAATCCCTTCCTTTGGAATGCATCATGATATTATTGATGTTTAGAACTTAATGATTCGCTCCCCGTTTTTTTCCTCCATAAATACTTTTGTGCTGTTGGCGGGCAACAACGACTGCATCTTTTCGGGCCACTCGATCAGGCAATACGCCCCCGAATACAGATATTCCTCATAGCCCATATCATATACCTCATCGAGTTTGCGGATGCGGTAAAAGTCAAAATGATATACCGGTTCTGCATCGGCATCTGCATACTGATTCACAATGGAAAAGGTAGGGCTTCCCACCACATCCCTGACCCCCAGTTCACGGCAGATGGCTTTGATAAAGGTGGTTTTGCCCACGCCCATGGCACCGAAGAAGGCGAAGATCCTTTTGTCGGAATGATGACTCAGCAGCTCACGGGCGGCCTGCTTCAGCTGCTTCTCCTGTTGGATTTGTAGTTTTTTTTGTTGAATAACCATATGCTTATCTGGCTTTCAAATAAATCATTGGAACCAGCATTTCTTCCAGTGAAATGCCTCCGTGCTGGAATGTGTTCTTATAATAATTCACGTAATAATGAAAGTTGTTGGGATAGGCAAAAAACTTATTCTCTTTGGCAAAGATATATCCTGAGCTGACCGTTGTTTTGGGCAGATAGACTTCAGCAGGATTCCTCACCTCAAACACTTCTCTGGCATCGTACTGCAGGTTGCGGCCTGTTTTGTACCTCAGGTTGGTGTTGGTATTTTTATCGCCCACCACTTTAGTAGGGTTCTGCACCCTGATGGAACCATGGTCGGTAGTTAGCAGGATGTTGATCTTCTTATCTGATAAGAACCGGATGATTTCCCAAAGGGGAGAGTGTTCAAACCAGCTGACGGTGAGCGAACGGTAAGCCGCTTCATCATCGGCCAGTTCCTTGATCACCTCCATTTCGGTGCGCGCATGCGATAGCATATCCACAAAATTATAAACCAGCACATTAAGCTGGGCATCTGTGTAGTTGCTCATGGTTTCGGCCATCTTTTTGCCGGCTGCCATGTTTAGAATCTTGTGGTAATGGAACTTAATGTCCACGCCCAACCTTTTAAAGTGCTCGGAGAGCAACTCATATTCAAACTGGTTGCGGGTTCCCTCGTCGGTTTCACCGACCCAGAACTGGGGAAAGCGTTTTTCTATTTCCGAGGGCAGCAGCCCGGCAAAGAAGGCATTGCGTGCATACTGGGTGGCGGTAGGCAGGATGCTGAAGTACATTTCTTCGCGTGCCACCCGGTAGAATTGCTCAAAGAGCGGCTGTAGCACCTTCCACTGATCAAAGCGCAGGTTGTCGACCAGGATGATAAAGGTTTTTTCTTCTCCACGGATCAGAGGAATCAAGGTTTCCTTCATCACCGTATGCGACATGATGGGCTTCTCGTCGGCCCCTTTCAGCCACTGGATATAATTCTTTTCAATGAAGCTGGCAAACACTGCATTGGCTTCACTCTTCTGCATCTTAAATATTTCTTTCAGGCTGTTGTCCTGCGATTTTTCCAGCTCCAGCTCCCAGAAAACCAGCTGGCGGTAGATCTCCTTCCATTGGTCAAAGTCCATCCGGCCATTCAGGGCCATTCCGATCTGGCGGAACTCCTGCTGATAGGCCATGGTGGTTTTCTCGCTGATGAGCTTCTTGTTCTCCAGGTTCTTTTTCAGAATCAGCAGGATCTGATTGGGGTTGACCGGCTTGATCAGGTAATCGGAGATGTTGCTGCCAATGGCATCATTCATGATGGATTCTTCCTCACTCTTGGTGATCATCACCACAGGCAGCCCGGGATGCTTGTTCTTGATCATCGACAAGGTCTCCAGGCCTGAGAGCCCGGGCATGTTCTCATCCAGAAAAACAATATCAAAGTTATTCTCGTTAATCATCTCAAGGGCCTCTCCGCCACTGTTGGTGGTGAATACTTCATAGCCTTTCTGTTGGAGAAATAAAATATGAGGTTTCAGGAGATCTATCTCATCGTCGGCCCAAAGGATCTTTACTGGCATTTCAGGTTGGGTTTTAATAGTGAACGCTGAAAAAGGTCCCCAGATACAGTTTAAAAAGAAAACCGGACGGACCGGCTGCTGGTTATGTTTATCTTTGGGGTTTTCAGGCAAAAAACACATGCTGAACAAATTTAACCAAAAATACCGATATTTGAAATGCAGCAGGTTAAAAACCCTGAAATCTTCAATCAATCTCCTTCATTAAACAACGCCTCATGACCAATAAGTTGAAAATCATCAATGATCCGGTCTATGGATTTATCAACATTCCGGACACCTCCATTTTCGATCTGCTGGAACATCCCTATTTCCAGCGGCTGAGGCATATCAAACAGCTGGGTCTTACCCACCTGGTGTTTCCCGGAGCGTTGCACACCCGGTTTCACCATGCCCTGGGGTCCATGTACCTGGGTTGCCAGGCCATTGAAGTGCTGCGTTCCAAGGGCCACGACATCACGGGGCCGGAAGCCCTGGGGCTTACCCAGGCCATCCTGCTGCATGACATCGGGCATGGTCCCTTTTCGCATGCCCTGGAAGGATCGCTGGTACACAACATGAATCACGAAAAAATATCCCTGTTGTTCATGCAGCTGCTCAACCAGACGCGCAACGGGGCTTTGGATGTGGCCATCAGCATCTTTAAGGATGAATATCACAAGAAGTTTCTTCATCAGCTGGTATCCAGCCAGCTCGACATGGACCGGCTGGATTACCTGAACCGCGACAGCTTCTATACAGGGGTTTCCGAAGGAGTAGTAAGCTGGGACCGCATCATCAAGATGCTGAATGTGTCAGGCGACAACCTGGTGATTGATGAAAAAGGCATCTACAGCATCGAAAAGTTTATCATTGCCCGCCGGCTGATGTACTGGCAGGTATATTTGCATAAGACAGTGATCGCCGCCGAGGTGCTTCTTTCCAACATCCTGAAGCGGGCCAAGGAACTGGCCCCCGACCAGGAGCTCTTCTGCAGCCCCCCACTGAAGAAGTTTTTGACCAACCAGTACTCCCCTGATGATTTTCAGCAGGACCCTACCCTGCTGCAGGAGTTTTCGCTGCTGGATGATTATGATGTCTTTGCGGCCATCAAGGTCTGGGCCAACCACCCGGATCAGGTGCTGAGCCAGCTGTGCCGCAACATGACAGAGCGACACCTGTTCAGGACAAAGATCAGCAAGCAGCCTTTCGAGGCTTCCTACCTGGAAGAGATCCGCCATCAGACCATGAAGGCCCTGGGCATCACCTACGAACAGACAAGGTACTTTGTGGTGACGGGCATCACCCGAAACCATGCCTACGACCCGGTGGTGGGCAACATATGGATCCATTCGCGCGAAGGCACCCTGACCGACCTGGCCAGTGCCAGCGACCAGCTCAATATCGGGGTGCTCTCCACTGCGGTAGAAAAAAATTATCTTTGTTATTCAAAGCAGGTGCTGATTTAGTACTTGCTGAACAAAAAACTTCTTGTCAGGTTTTTCATTTATTGGTACCTTGCGACCGATTTTAACAACCTTATTGAATGGATTTTTCAGCCAGTCAAATCGCAGATTTCCTGCAAGGAACAATTGAAGGTGATCCTTCGGTGACCGTGAGTCAGATAGCAAAAATTGAAGAAGGAACTCCCGGCAGCCTGACCTTCCTGTCAAATCCTGCCTATATTCCCTACATATATAAAACAAAGGCCTCTATCGTGCTGGTCAGTGAGAGCTTTCAGCCTGAGCACCCCTTGGAATGCACCCTGATCCGGGTTGCTGACCCCTATAATGCCCTGGCACAGCTGCTTGAGCTGTACCAGAGCCAGTTTGCTCCCCGCCAGGGCATCTCCTCGCTCTCGTCGGTAGCCGATGATACCAGCCTTGACAAGATAGCTTACCTGGGAGAATATGCCTGCATCGGAAAAGGGGTAACACTGGGGAAGAATGTAAGAATCTATCCCCATTGCTACATCGGCGATCATGTCACGATCGGTGATGATACCACCCTATACAGCGGGGTAAAGGTTTACGATCATTGTGTGATCGGGAAAGACTGCACCTTGCATGCCAACGTGGTGATCGGGGCCGATGGCTTCGGGTTCGCACCCCAGTCAGACAGCAACTACCGCAAGGTGGCACAGATCGGCAACGTGGTGATTGAAGACCAGGTGGAAATAGGCGCCAATACGACTATAGACCGTGCCACCCTGGGATCGACCATCATCGGCCGGGGAGTCAAGCTGGACAACCTGATCCAGATCGCCCATAATGTTACCATCGGCGAGAATACCGTAATGGCCGCCCAGAGCGGTGTAGCAGGTTCCACCCGCATCGGAAGGAACTGTATGATTGGCGGGCAGGTGGGCATCAGTGGTCACCTGGTCATTGGCGATGAGGTAAAAATGGCGGCACAGACCGGTGTCAGCTCACACATTAAAGATGGGGAGATCATCATGGGCTCACCATCCATGCCCATCACGAAGTATCGCAAGTCTTTCATCTATTTTCGCAACTTCGAAAAACTGGTGCAAAGACTTGACCAGCTGGAAGATGAAATCAGGGAATTGAAAAAAGGATGATCCATACAACCAGCCAGGACAAGGCCCATAAAAAAAAATAGTCCTATATTTGCCTGTTTTTTCGAATGCCACACAGCACCTGAACCCCCCAGAACCTTGATGGGACCCAACTCATACCTATGAACGAACAGCAGAGAACCATAAAAAGCCCCGCAACATTGAGCGGCGTGGGCTTACATACCGGCAAAACAGTAACCCTCACCATCCGGCCCTCAGCAGAGAATACAGGCATCCGCTTTCTGCGCACCGACCTGGGTGCGGAAGCTTTCCTGGAGGCCGATGCACACTACGTGTGTGATACCTCCCGGGGCACCACCCTGGAAAAAGAAGGAATCCGGATTGCCACCGTAGAACATGTGCTGGCCGCCCTCACGGGCATGGGCATCAACAATGCCGTTGTTGAAGTAGATTGCCCTGAAATCCCCATCCTGGATGGCAGCAGCAAGCCTTTTACCGATGCCATCAAACAGGTGGGCATTCAGCAGCAGGATGCCCTGATCGATTATTTTGTGGTAAAGGAGCCGATCCGCTTCTATCATCAGGAGAAAGACTGTGAGATCCTGCTGGTACCTTCCGATCACTACAGGGTTACCTGTATGATCGATTACAACTCCAGAGTGCTGGGGCATCAGCATGCAAGCCTTGAACAACTCGAAGACTTTGAAACACAAGTTGCTCCCTGCCGCACCTTCGTATTCCTTCATGAGCTTGAGTTCCTGCTCTCCAAAGACCTGATCAAAGGCGGTGACCTGAGCAATGCGTTTGTCTTTGTAGACCGTCCGGTAGAACAGCAGGAACTTGACCGGCTGGCCTCCCTGTTTAATCGTCCCACGGTATCGGTGCGCGCCGAAGGCATCCTGAACAACCTGGAACCCTTTTTTGATAATGAGCCGGCACGTCACAAACTGCTTGATGTAGTGGGTGACCTGTCCCTGGCGGGCAAACCCATCAAAGGACATATCATCGCCACCAAACCGGGGCATGCCTCCAATGTATTGTTTGCCAAAGAATTAAAAAAACACATCAAGGCACAACTCGAACAACAACAGATTCCTGTATACAACCCTGACGTCCCTCCTGTTTACGACATCAATGCCATCCGCAGCATGTTGCCCCACCGCCCGCCCTTCCTGCTGGTGGATAAAATCCTGGAGATCGGGACTTCGCATGTGGTGGGAATGAAAAACATTACCATGAATGAATCATACTTCATGGGTCATTTCCCCAATGAGCCGGTCATGCCGGGAGTGCTCCAGATTGAAGCCATGGCACAGGCCGGTGGCATTCTGGTACTTTCCACCGTTGAGGATCCGGAAAATTACAGCACCTATTTCCTGAAAATAGATAATGTAAGGTTCAAACAGAAGGTGATTCCGGGAGACACCCTTGTATTCAGGTTAAACCTCATCTCCCCCTTGCGCCGTGGTATCTGCCATATGAGGGGGGTAGCCTATGTAGGGAGTAAAGTAGTTATGGAAGCCGAACTTATGGCTCAAATCAGCAAAAAGCAATAATCAGCATGAATCAACCATTAGCATACGTACATCCACAGGCCCGCATCGCCCGTAATGTAGTGATCGAGCCTTTTGTCACCATTCATAACAATGTAGAAGTAGGTGAAGGCACCTGGATCGGCTCCAATGTCACCATCATGGAAGGGGCGCGCATTGGCAAAAACTGCAGAATCTTTCCCGGGGCGGTCATCAGCGCCATCCCCCAGGACCTGAAGTTCGAGGGTGAGGAAACCACTGTGGAGATTGGTGACAATACCACCATCCGCGAGTTCGTCACCATCAACAGAGGCACCAAGGCCAGCTATAAGACCGTGGTAGGCAACAACTGCCTGCTGATGGCTTATGTGCATGTAGCCCACGACTGCATCATCGGCAACAACTGTATCCTGGCCAACGCAGCCACCCTGGCAGGGCATATCACCATCGATGATTATGCCATCATCGGGGGCCTCTCGGCAGTGCATCAGTTTGTCAATATTGGTCAGCATGTGATGATCTCAGGAGGGTCGCTGGTACGCAAGGACGTACCTCCCTTCACCAAGGCAGCACGCGATCCGCTGTCGTTTGTAGGCATCAACTCCGTGGGGTTACGTCGCAGGGGCTATTCCAGCGAGAAAATTAACGAGATACAGGATATTTACCGGACCATCTACCTGAAGAACCTGAATGTGACCCAGGCCCTCACGTATATTGAAACAGAAATGCCTTTCACCCCGGAGCGTGATGAGATTCTGAGCTTTATCGGCAAATCCAGCAGGGGCATCATGAAGGGCTACGTTCCCGGAAAATAACCCCGAATCAGCATCCATGGAGCTCAACCTGGAGGGTATTGGAAAGAAGTTTCATAGCAAGTGGATCTTCCGGGGCCTGTCTCTGAACATAGAGGCAGGCCGCCACCATGCCATAGTAGGAAAGAATGGCTCGGGAAAGTCTACCCTGCTGATGATTGCCGCAGGCTACCTCTCCCCTTCTGCCGGAACGGTACGATGGAAGCTGAACGGTAAGCCCCTGGAAGAGGAGAAGGTATTCCGGCAAGTAGCCATTGCGGCACCTTACCTGGAACTGGTGGAAGAGTATACCCTGGAAGAGAGCATCCTGTTCCAGAAGCGTTTTAAGGCCTTCAGGGAGCCTCAGATTCAGGTGATGCTGGACCATTCGGGACTGGGCGATCACGCCCATATACCCCTTAAAAACTTCTCCTCGGGCATGAAACAGCGGGCCAGGCTGATGCTGGCAATCATGAGTGAGGCCAGGCTGCTGCTGCTTGATGAACCATGCTCCAACCTGGATGCCGATTCCATTGCCTGGTATCAGCAGATGGTTGACACCTGGTGCAGGGACCGCACCCTGATCATCTTCTCCAATCACAATACCCACGAGTATCATACCAGCCAGGTAAGCCATAGCCTTTCCTGAAAAAAACATCCCTCAAAGACACAAAGATTGCCGTACAGCATTTTTTTTGTATTTTTGTGCCCTCAAACAGTTTTAATAACCTGATCTCTTTTTTTTTATGGCAACGACAGCAGATTTCCGCAATGGCCTGTGCCTGGAATTCAATAATGATCTATATATTATCGTAGATTTTCAACACGTGAAGCCTGGCAAAGGCGGTGCTTTCGTGCGTACCCGGCTCAAGAACCTGAAGACCGGCAAGGTCATCCCCAATACCTTTAATGCAGGGGTAAAGATTAATGTGGCGCGTGTGGAACGACGCCCCCATCAGTTTCTTTATAAGGATGACATGGGATATAATTTTATGCATACTGAAACTTTCGAACAAATCCCTATTCCCGAAGAGCTGATCAGTGCGCCCGATCTGCTGAAAGAAGGACAGGAAGTAGAGATCCTGGTGCATGCTGATACCGAAACCCCATTGAGCTGCGACCTGCCAGCTTTTGTCGATCTGGAAGTAACCTATACTGAACCAGGTGTAAAAGGCGATACCGCCACCAACACCCTGAAGCCGGCAACCGTGGAAACCGGTGCTACTGTGCAGGTACCCCTGTTTATTGATGCCGGTGAGAAGATTCGCGTGGATACCCGCACCAGAACCTATTCGGAACGCGTCAAGTAAACCCCTCAGATAATGCTCTTCAATCCGGCCCTGACCCTGGGAAAAGTTGCCCACCTGCTGAATGCTGATTTCGCAGGAGACCCTGATTTCACGATTACCGGGTTGAATGAGATTCATCGGGTAGTACCAGGAGATATCACTTTCGTGGATCATCCCAAGTATTATGAGAAAGCCCTCAGGTCAGCGGCTTCCACCATTATCATCAACAAGAAAACAGAAGCCCCGCAAGGGAAGGTCCTGATCTTTTCAGAGGATCCCTTCCGGGACTTCACCTTTCTGATCAACCGGTTCAGGCCCTTTGAATCCGCTACAGGGATGATCAGTTCCTCGGCCATCATTGGTGAGGGCACGGTCATCCAGCCAGGCACCTTTGTGGGCAAGCAAGTGGTAATCGGCAGGAACTGCCTCATACATGCCAACGTAACCATTTACGACCACAGTGTTATTGGCGATAATGTGATCATCCACTCAGGGTCGGTGATCGGCAGTGATGGCTTTTATTTCAAACGTCGGCCGGCCTATTACGACAAGCTGATATCCGGGGGCCGGGTCATCCTCGAAGACTCGGTAGAGATCGGGGCCAATTGCACCATCGACAAAGGGGTAACCTCCGACACCATCATCGGGCAAGGCACCAAGCTCGACAACCTGATCCAGATAGGGCACGACACGGTGATCGGCCGTAACTGCCTGTTTGCCGCCCACGTGGGGGTTGCCGGATGTGTCAACATCCAGGACGATGTGATTCTGTGGGGCCAGGTAGGAGTCCAGAAAGACCTTACCATCGGTAAAGGGGCTATCGTGCTGGGACAGTCGGGGGTATCCAAATCGCTGGCCGGAGGCAGAACCTACTTCGGCAGTCCTGCCCGTGAAGCCCGTGAGAAGATGAAAGAGATTGCTTTTCTGAGAAGAATTCCCGAATTGTTCAACCGGCAGAAATAGTCCTGCCTTGTTCCTCATCCTTACTGCTTTGCCATGAACCTTCCTGCTGGTTGGGTTCCATGCCGATCATGAAGCCAGTGAATCCATCATCCATCGTTTCCAGATTATAGCTGAAGCCATGCTTGCCGAGCACCTCCCTGATGAGGGTCAGCCCTACCCCCTGCCCGTTCTTTTTGGTTGAGAAAAACGGTGAGAACAACTTGCTACGGACCTCTTCAGTAATAGGCTCCCCGTTGTTTCTTATCAGCAGTGTCCTGGGGTTTTGTGACGTGCTGACCTGTATAATCCCCTCTCCCTTGATGGCTTCAACAGCATTCTGAAGAATATTTACCAACACCTGTTCCATCAGCACTTGGTCGGCGAAGACCCTCAGGGGCTGCTTGTCGAGATGCAGCTGCAACTGAATGTTTGCTGCCTGCAGCTTAGGCTCCAGCAGCCGCACCACCGACCGCACCAGCTGATGCAGGTCCATGGAAGCGGGTTGAAGCGCCGGCAGCTTCACCACAGTGGCCAGCCGCGACATAAACCCTGAGAGATGTTCATTGCGGGTGATTGACACTTCAAGGGCCGAAACATAATCCTGTTGTTCCTCTGGGGGCATATGCCCTTTGTAGCTGAGCAGCCACGACAGCATGGAGTTAATGGCCCCGGCTGAGTTGTTTACCTCATGACTCATCATGCGGATCACCTTGCCGTATGCCTGGCGTTCCAGCTCCATGATTTCGTGGGTTTGTTCCTCCATGATGATAAAGGGCCTTTTGAAACCCTGGTCCATGAATGCGGCCTTTTCCAGGCTGTAGCTTCTTCCCGAATCCATGCGTGCTATTGAGCGTTGCTGCTCTTTGAGCGCCGGCAGCACCTTGCCCCATCCCTTAGGCAGATCACCAAGGCTCATGCCCCGTGCCTCTTTGTCAGGCAGGGCCAGGATTTTCAGGGCTGCCGGGTTGGCTTGCTGTATCTTTTCTTCAAAATCAAGGATCAGGATTCCCTGCGGAGAAGCCTCCAGGAGCTTACGCATCAGATATTGTGCTTCTTCCTGTCTGAGGCGTTCCTGCCTGAGGGCATCCACCATATGGTTGTATACGTCGGTGAGCTGATCCAGCTCAGGCTGTCCTACCCTTGCCAGGCGGGTGTTGAAGTCCTGGTCCTCCAGCAGCTTCACCCCCTGGGAGATGGCCCGCATGGGGCGAAACAAGGATTGCTGAAACCACCAGAACACGGCCAGCGAAACCAGGATCACAGCTTCAGCAACCAGAAACCAGGCCCTGTTGACACTCCACAGCTGCCAGGTAGCCAGCCCGATGGCCAGGTACAGGCATCCTGCCCAGATCCACAGTTTAGCTTTCAGACTCATAAGGGATATTGTATTTTTCCAGCCTGCGGTACAGGGCACTGCGGCTCAGGCCCAGGGAGCGGGCCACCTTTGCCACGTTATGATTCAGCGACTTCAGGGCACGTTCTATCATCAGCTTCTCCATCTGTTCCAGGGTCAGCAGCCCGGGGTTTTCCAGAGGATTGACACATGACGACACGGGTGCGCTCTGATACTGATCGGTAAAGTCGGCCACCTCCAGGCACTCTTTTCCCGACACCAGAATGACACGCTCCACCAGGTTCTTCAACTCCCTGATGTTACCTGGCAAAGGCAGGTTCTTCATCCATCGGATCACTTCTGACGACAGCTTCACGGCAGGCAGCTTCTGGCTGCGGGTCAGCTGGCCGGCAAAATGACGTGCCAGCAGGGGGATGTCTTCCTGACGTTCGCGCAAAGGGGGCAGCTCCAGCGAGATCACATTGATCCTGTAAAAGAGGTCTTCGCGAAAAAGGTTCTTTTCCACCATCTGCCTGAGGTTGCGGTTGGTGGCACACACCACCCGCACGTTGGCATGACGGGTCTTGCTTTCGCCCAGCACCTCATAGGTCTTCTCCTGCAGCACCCTGAGGAGTTTTACCTGGCAGGAAGGCTCCAGCTCGGCAATCTCATCCAGGAAGATGGTGCCTCCCTGCGCCAGCTCAAAGCGGCCCACCCGGTCGGCAAAGGCATCCGTAAAGGCCCCTTTGCGATGACCGAACATCTCGCTCTCGAACAAGGAAGAAGAGATGCCCCCCAGGTTCACCTTCACGAAAGGCTCCTTGCTGCGGCTGCTGTTGCGGTGGATGGCTTCGGCAATCAATTCCTTGCCTGTGCCGCTTTCGCCGGTGATCAGCACCGGGGCATCGGTGGTGGCAATCCTCCCCACGGTATGCAGGATCTTTACCAGATGGCCCGATTCGCCGATGATCTTCTCAAAATCCAGATGGCCGGCCAGTTCTTTTCTGCGGGAGATGACCTGGTCTTCCGGCTGGTTCATGGCCAGGGCAGCCTGTACCGAGGAGAGCAGCGCCTCATTGTTCCATGGCTTGGTAATGAAGCTGAAGGCCCCCAGGCGCATGCCCTGCACGGCCAGCTCAATGCTCCCCCATCCCGTAATAAGTATTACAGGCAGTCCGGCCTGTAATACTTTGATCTTCTGCAGCAATTCAAGGCCTTCCTCCCCCGAGGTATCCAGTGAATAGTTCATATCCAGCACCACGGCCCGGAGGTTGCCCTCGCGCAGCCTGCTGAGGGCCTCCGCCGGGGTGGCTGCTTCCTGGCAGAGATATCCTGCCTTGCGAAACAACATCTTCAGCGACACGCGCACGGCATCATCATCATCTACTATCAGCACTTTGGCTGCTGAGCTATCTGTTGGTGAATGATTTATCATCGTGCTTCAAATATAATAAACTATTGCCGGATACCTTTAAATAAATGCCCAAAAAACAAGCTATTCTTCCTTCAGTGCTCTGGCAGGTTCTATCTGCGAAGCTTTCCAGGCAGGATACCACACGAAAAGAACCACCGTGAGTAACATAAAAACAGACGTTCCGCCCAGGATACTGAAATGCAACATTTCATCTACAGGAAACAGACCCAGGAACGGAATCTGCACCAGCAGCAGCAAGGCAGGGATGATGCCCATCATACTCACCATCACCATCTCTATGATCAGACGCCACTGCAGCGACTGCCGTGAGGAGCCCATGGCACGCAGCAGGCCCAGTTCGGGCTTGCGCTTGTTGATATTATAACTTAATATCCCCCCCAGCCCCAACATGGACATAAACAGCAGGAATATTCCCAGCAACAGGATGGAGATGATATCCAGGCGCCCGGATTCCGAAACAAACGCTTTCCTTGCTTCCAGGGAGGTCAGCTCAGTGATCTTCCATCTTTCATTATCTACAGCTGAAAAGACGGCCTGACTGATCCGCCCGTTGAGTGCTGCATCGCCGGCATCCTTTACCTTGAGATACAATAAGATCTTGTTGAACAGCCCGCTTGACTGCATGGGCTTGTAGATGGTTGGATGGGGGCTCTCGAAAGGCATGCGTTTGATGGGTTCGGTGACCCCTGCAACCTGACAGCTACGTCCTTCCACAATGAACCTGAGCCCCAGGGCCGACTTTCCGGGTGCCAGCTTATTGGCCAGCAGCCTGTCGATCACTACCGGGAGATGTGCCTGAAACATCTGATCCTGCCCGGCTGGTTGCTCAAAAGGATGTACGGCAGCATACAGGTTTACCTGTTCATCAGTATACCACTGTCCTTCCACCATTCTGAAGCCCAGCACTTCGGCCAGGGCCTTGTCGGCAGCACGGATCTGAGCCACATAACGGATGCTGTCGTACTCAAGCGTCTGAGAGGTATACGAAAACAACATGGGTCCGTGTTCTGCCTGCCCCACCTGCATCACTCCCTCGACATAAGAAAGGCTGGTTACAAGTTTCTGCCTGTCAAGCCGGGTTTGTTCAAGAAGGCTTGTTTGGGTATCCAGCTGCAGCAGGATGCGGTTTTCCACCTCATGGTTCTCAGGATACATATAATTGGAGATTTGATCTGCCAGGTGATAACCACTGCCATATAGGATGAGAAACAGCATAAACATCTCCAGGGCGATAAAAGTGTTCTTTCTCTTCTGATTCCAGATTACTTTGAAAATATTGATGATCATGATGCACCTCCTTTCAATACACTTGCCGGTTGGGTATTACTGATTCTGATGGCAGGCAGCAAGCCTGAAATAATGCTTAAGAACAATACCGAACCTAAGGTAGCCAGCAAAACCACCGGTGAGATCTGCACCTGTACAAAATTGGCCACATCGCCATACTGTTCCCTGAACAAAAGGTCGGTGTATACATTGGCAATCAAATAAAAGAGCCCCATGCCCAGGATTCCTCCGATGGCCGTGATCAGGGTGTTTTCTGCCAGCAGCTGCCTGATCAGGGTCAGGCGGGTCGCTCCAAAGGCTTTGCGCAGCCCGATTTCGGAAGCCCGCTCTCCGATCCAGGTATAGTTGATGGCAATCAGGTTCAGGGCAGGAATAAGCATCACGGCCATCATGCGCCACAGGATCTGCATCCAGGTATCGCCAAAGCCCAGTTCTGCGGCATTGCTGCTTCCCCGGAAGAAGTCCTCCATGGGCGTATCGGGCCCGGGAATGGTCAGCTGCTGGCCTTCGGGCAAGGTGCTGGCCAGCGCGCTGATCAGCTCTTTGGCCTCCTGCTTCATGGCCTCCACATCATCGGGATGAGGGGCCATCAGCAGCACCTGGAATGATCCCAGGAAAGGATGATTACTGCCTAATTGATGCGTTAAAGGAATCCAGAAGTCTCCGGCGGCAAACGTTCGCAGGGAGCTGACATCCTTCACCACGCCAATGATCTGAAACGGCTGGCCAAAGATCTCCAGGGTGCGGCCCAGGGGGTCTTCCTGCTGAAACTGCTGCCTGGCAAGTTCAGCCGAGATGACCATCACAGGGGCTTTAGCTTCTACTTCCCGCTGATTAAAGGGGCGTCCGTTCACAAACTCAAAGCGATGGATGTTCCAGAACTCCCAGTCGGTATATACCAGATCGCATTCAACCATGCCCTTGGGGCTCACCAGGTTCCATTGACTGGTGGCTCTCAGGGAGATGGCTTCGGGCTTGCTTAACTTGTCGCGCAGCTGGTTGCCCATCTGTTGGCTGAGCCGGGTGGTGCGTCTGCTCTCCCCGTTCCTGAGGGTAGCCCGCTGCATGATCACCGTGCGGTTGAGGTTTACTTCCGGGGCTTCTGCACCCAGAATCAGTTCGTGCTGCATGCTGATGATCAGCACGATCATAATGGTAACAGCAATGGCAAAGATGCTCAGCAGGGAGAAGAAGGGATTGCTCCGCAGCATCTGTAAGGCCATTTTCAGATAACTATGATGCATAACTTTCCATGTTTGAGAAGACCTGTCTTCCGTCAAAAAATCTGATGATTTGTTTGGTCTGGCGGGCCAGTGCCTCATCATGGGTCACCATCACGATGGTGGTGCCCGCGGCATTCAGCTCAGTCAGGATATTCATGATCTCTTCGCCATTGCGGCTGTCGAGGTTGCCAGTGGGTTCATCGGCCAGCAACAGGGAAGGCTCCCCGGCAATAGCACGGGCAATGGCCACCCGCTGCGACTGGCCTCCGGAGAGCTCCGAAGGAAGGTGGCTCATGCGGTGCGACAGGCCCACCCGCTCCAGGGCAGTGATGGCCCGCTGGCGCCGCTGGGAGGACGGCATGCTGCGGTACAGCAGGGGCATCATCACATTATCAAGCACATTCAGTGCCCCGATCAGGTGAAAACTCTGGAAGATAAAACCGATGTGCTGGTTGCGCAGGCGGGCAGCCTGCCCGTCTGTCAAGCCTGACAGGTTTTTACCCTGTAAATACACCTGTCCTTTGGTAGGCTGGTCAAGCAGCCCCATGATGTTCAGCAGGGTGCTCTTCCCGCAGCCCGACGGGCCCATTACCGAGACGAAAGTTCCCTGTTCAATTTCCAGATTCACATTCTCCAGAGCAACTGTTTCTACCATCCGGGTGTGATAAATCTTTTGTACTTGTTTAAGCGTCAGCATGACAATTATTTTTCATGGTTAATAATTCATTAGGGTCTTTAATTTCTGATCTTAATCTTTTCAAACTGCAGGTATTCATCCATGGGCGACACCACCACCTGCTGGCCTGACTCCAGGCCACTGATTACCTGCACATGGCTGAAGCTGGCCCCTCCCAGCCTCACCTGGCGTCTGTGGGCCACGTCCTGATCCACCACAAACAGCTCATAGAGGCCGGGGCCTTTGTAATATCCCCCTGTCTTTATCCTCAGGGTGTTGTCTATCTGTTGAGCAATCACCTTGATCTCAACCTTCATGTTGGGTCGCAGTCGCTGATGTGATGGGTCGTGAAGCAGGATGCCGAAGTTCAGCACCCCGTCGGTTACCGAAGGTGCTATATGAGAGATCTCACCAGCGAGGTCTTCATCGGCCACCCTTACCAGCACCTGCTGGCCTGCCGACAGTTGCGAGGCATATCCATCGCCCAGCACTGCCTCCACGCGATAGGCTGACAGGTCGGCCACGCGGGCCACCACCTCACCCTGCGAGATGGAAGTACCGGCCTGTTCCAGCAGGAATGACAGTGTACCGGCGATGGGCGCCTGCAGTTTGCCTTGCTCCAGCAGGTTCTCCATCTCAGCCACTTTGTTTTTGTGAATCTGCAGGTCAATATCCAGCGACTGCAGTTCCAGGCGGGTCATCTCCCTGTTGTATTCCAGCTCCTGACCCGAATGTTCCAGTTCGAGTCGGGCAGCCGAGAGCTCCATGTCGAGCTTTGCCACTTTGTCGCGGGCACTGCCTCCGATCGACAATAAGTACTTCTCATTCTCACATTCCTCCTCCAGGCTGGTGATTCTGCGTTGCAGCAGCTCATGGGCCAGGCGGGCTGCAGCTTCCTTTTTTCGGATATCAATGGAAAGCCGTTGATGGTTGTTGCGCATCCTCTGAAATTCGGCCTGCAACCGTTCGTACTCATACTTCTGTTTGTCAAGGGCTACCTCCAGGAGCTTCTGTCCCTTTTCCACACGCTGCCCGGGCTGGCTCATGATGCGGGTCACCTTAGTGGACACAGGGCTGATCAGGGCTTCCTCATAGGCTGGAATTACCTTGCCGCTTGCAGCAAAAGTGATGGACACCTCTCCGGCCTCTACCTCCGAAACCATGATGTCGGCCTGATGAATCCGGGCAAAAGTAATGTTCCTGATGCCGATGCTCACGATCAGAAAAGCCAGCAGGGTGCCCACAATACCTGCCATCAGCCTGATCCTGCGTTTTCTGATAATTTCACGGGGTAATGATCTGTCCATGGTGTAGTAGTTTTGCCACACCATAAGCAAAGCGCAGACCACAAACCATTAGCACCTGTTTATCAGCATGATGACCTTTTTGCAAGGGTCAAAAAGTGTCCGAAAATGGGAAAGGTGTTTGTTTTTAAAGGAATCTAAGATAAATAGAATAAAAGATCTTAAAGAAAATGTATCTTTGTATTACGTAAAGTTCGTTACGTAAAGTTCGTTACGTAAAGTTCGTTACGCAAAGTTCGTAACGACATAACAACATGGTCAGCCAAAAATTACAGGCTATCTCTTAACTTTCAAAATATGAAGGTACCAAAAAACCCATTCCTGTTGGCTGGGTTCATCTCCAGAGAATACTTCTGCGACAGGCAGAAAGAGCTCAGCTGGCTAAGGGACAATCTAAACAATGAAAGAAATGTTGTACTGTATTCCTGGCGACGGCTTGGCAAAACATCACTGATCCGGTGTCTTTTTCATATGCTGGAGGAGCGCAAAGATACCGAAACCCTGCATGTTGATTTGATGAGCACCCGCACCATAAACGAAGCCATCCACAAAATTGCCAGGTCGGTGCACGAGAAGTACGGCAAAACTTCTTCTGCCGATAGTATGGAAAAGCTTCTGGCACGACTAGGGCTGTCTGTTTCTTTTGACCCCGTGAGCGGGATTCCCCGCCTGGAACTGGGGCTGAGGGAAAATTTACCGGCTGAAGCCTCGCTGGCCGCCTTGGGAGAATTTCTTTCTTCCAGGAAAAAAAATGTAATTATCGCACTGGATGAATTTCAACAGATCAACCAGTTTACGGATGTCAATGCCGAATCATTATTCAGGGAATGGATGCAGTCATTTCCGGCATTACGCATGATCTTTAGCGGCAGCCACCGCAACATGATGCTTTCCATGTTCTCCCAACAGAACCGTCCCTTTTACAACAGCACCCAGTTGCTGGAGCTGAAACCCATCGAGCTGGAGACCTACCGGGAGTTCATCAGTCATCATTTTAAACGCAACAAAATGATCATTGAACCGGAGCAGATCAATGAAATATATCAATGGAGCCGTGCTCAGACTTATACCATCCAGCTGATATGCAACAAATTGTATGGGTTGAACAAGAAAATCACCTTGCACGATCTGCAAAAGTCCTACGCAGAGATTCTGGAACAACAAAAGCCGTTTTTCTTTAACTACAGCAAGCTTCTCACCAACACCCAATGGGAAGTGCTCCGGGCGATTGCCATTTCCGAACCTGTTGAAAGCCCCCACTCCATGGAATTCATCAGGAAACATCAGCTGGGAGCAGCCAGCACGGTGGCCTCTGCCCTAAGTTCATTGATTGATAAAGAAATGGTTATAGAATATGAAGGCAGGTACCTGCTCCATGATGTGGTGCTGGCACGCTGGCTGCAGCAGATTTAGAAAGGGGAACTCCCATGCCAGAAAACCTGAAACCATTCCCTATCACTTCGACCACTTCGGCAGGCTCAGCAACCGCAGTGACCGAATGCTAAGCAACACCTAAAATGTAGTCTCCTTCATCTTCAAATCATCCTCATCATATTTGGAAGGACATTTCAGCAAGAGGCTGGTGGCTACGAAGGTCTGTTCATGATAGCGGCCGATAAGCACCACCTGGTCTGACTTCTCGAAGTCCTGTGGCTTAGCCCCCATATAATGTACCTGGGTGGTCTCCCCTTCCTGGTCGGTCATGAAAAAAGTCATCAGCAGGTTCCTGTCTACGATCTTCTCTTCGACGGGCTGTTCCCGCACCAGCTGCCCGATGATGTGAAAGTCACGCCCCGGCTGCTGCCTGGCCTGCTCAAATGAGGCATAGGTATCGGCCTGAACCACCGTGCTGATAATGGCGCCAATGGCAACCACCATAAAAATCAGGAGGATTATGTGGGATTTCTTCATTTGGCTATTGGCTTTTGGCTATTGGTAAAAATCTGCTAATCCGCTAATCTGCTAATCTGCTAATCCTCTTCTCCCCCTCTCCATTTCTCCAGGTCTCCCAGTCTCTTCTTCTTTCTCCAGTTCCCGTATCTTCCGTTCAGAATAAGCAAGTCTTCTTTCGAGGTAGAACAGAAATGCTGCCAGTCCCAGCAGGATTACCAGCAGCACCAAAATGACAATCAGCAGTTTTGATCCGGAGTCTATAATCATGATCTGTTTTCTTTATATTCAACAATATCCCTGTGAAGGGTTTCCAGGCGGGCGTATACCCTGAATATCCATAGCGACAAAAGGATCCAACCCACCATGGCCGGGAAGAACACCTTTTGCATGCGCGGGTCCAGGTCGCCCGAGGAGAGGGCGGGATTGCCATCGATGCCCGGATGAATGGAGGCCTCTGCCAACCGTGGCAATATCATGATAAACACAAAGAACAATACGAAGGCAAAGATGTTATACACTGCCGCCAGGCGGGCTCGTTTGTCATGCTCCTCGACCGAGCTGCGCAGCACCAGGTAGGCCAGGTAGGTGAGCATACCCACTGCCGCACCCGTCAGCTTAGGGTCGTTCACCCAGAAGCTGCCCCAGGTGTTGTAGGCCCACAACATGCCGGTAACCAGGCCCAGGGCACCAAATACCAGGGCTGTCTTGACGGCCACCCATGCCATGAGGTCGTCGTGCACCCGGAAGTAACGCAGGTAACGGATGCTGTAAAACAGCGACAGGCCCAGGATGAACATCATGCTGAACCACATGCCTACATGGAAATAGATGTTACGGATGGTCTGCCTAACCACCGGCAGGGCGGGCACCTCCCATAGCAGGCCACCCACGATCACATAAGCCAGCAGCATCACGGCCAGTATCTTCCACCAGTTATTTCTAATAAATCTCATCATCATTATTCTTTCCAGATGTAAGGAAATAAAATTACCGACAGCACCAGGGTGATGGCCAGCAACAACACCATGACCAGCAGACCGGGCAGCTGTGCCTGCAGGGTGGTGCCCGCCAGGGTGGCCGAAGTATTGCGCATCAGCACCAGCATCAGGGGCAGCACCAGGGGGAAGCTCAGCACGGCCGTCAGCGTGAAGTTGTTGCGTGCCCGCGAGGCGATGGCCGACACCATGCTCAGGATGGCCGACAAGGCCACTACCCCGGGCAGCAGGTTCAGCAGGAACAGCCCCGCAGAAACCACCGGATTGCCCATAAAAATCATAAACACCACCAGCCCAACCAGCGAAAGAACCAGCATCAGCAGGGAGTTGTAGATGATTTTGCTAAGAATCACCGAACGGGGACTTGCCAGGGTATAATAATATAGCTGGCGCCCTGCTCCCTCCTGCAAAAACCCTTTAAGGGTGGCATTGATGGCTGCAAACAGCAGAATGATCCAGAACAGCGCGTTCCAGGTGTTGGCGGCGACCACTCCCTCAAAGGCCAGGTAACAGACAAACACCGTGGATACCAGGTACAGCAGCACTCCGCTGAAGGCGAACTTCTGCCGCCACTCCAGGGTGAGCTCCTTCCTGATCAGACTGGTCAATGCCGTTGATTTCATGCCTTACGCCTTTTGCTGTAACAAAAATAGGAGAAAAATCAGGATAACAATAAATAAAGTTAGGTTTCAGGTGTTGGGGGGTGGGTGTTGGGGGGTGCTGAAACAACTCTATCGCTTCCCGGGGCTACACCCCGGGCTGATGGACACCGCCCCGTTGGGGCTAAGAAAGACCTAAGACCTGAAAACCTGATACCTGAAACCTAGACCCTGATACCTGAAACCTCCCGCCACCCTAAAAAAAACCGTATCTTTATCGCATAACCAACCATCGGGTCATGATACTAACTACCGGAAACTTTTTGCTCATCGGGTCCATCCTGTTGTTTATATCTATCGTGGCGGGCAAGACCTCCTACCGTTTCGGGGTGCCCATCCTGATCCT
>JAWOCF010000223.1:0-3497 GCA_046483935.1 Bacteroidales bacterium
TGAAAGACCTGTGGGATGTTTTGAAGAAATCGTATAAACGGTGGAACGATGCCAACCCCTGGCGGCAAAGCGCAATCATAGCCTATTATGCAATTTTCAGTATGCCGGCCCTGTTGCTTATTGTTATTTATATGGCGGGGTATTTTTACGGCGAGGAGGCCGTTTCCAATCAACTCTCTGAACAGATTCAGGGGGTGGTGGGGCAGGATGCTGCCAATGCCGTGGAAGCCATGGTGGCCAATGCCGCCAGTACCGGATCATCACTGGTAGCTTTCTGGGTGGGGATCGCCTTTCTGATATTCGGTGCCACCAGCGTGTTATATCAGCTGCAGCTGTCGCTGGATCATATCTGGGGGGTGGTGCCCAGGCCTGAGAAAGCCTTTATGAAATACCTGCGGGATCGCTTCTTCTCTTTCCTGCTGATATTGGCTTTTGGCCTGGTATTGCTGCTTTCACTGCTGCTGAATTCGGTGGTGGGGATCATGGGCGAATGGATCAAGGCCAACCTTCCGGATGTGGTATACAACCTGATTGTGGTAGCCAACTATTTGATTCCTTTGTTGTTGGTGGCCGTTGCCTTTGCACTGATATTTAAAGTATTGCCTGATGCGGTCATCCGGTGGCGATCGGTAGGGGTCGGGGCCCTGTTGACGGCCTTGTTGTTTACCCTGGGGCAGTACTTGCTGGGCATCTATTTCAGAGAGGCCGATCCCGGATCGGCTTATGGGGCTGCCGGATCTATCATCCTGTTGCTGGTATGGATCTCTTATGTGTCGATGATATTGCTGTTTGGCGCTGAATTTACCCGCCAGTGGGCCATCAAATTCGGGTATGGAATCAGGCCCAAGAAAAATGCCGAGATGATCGATTTCAGCAAGGGAAACTCCTATATGTCTGAATAAGCCTACCCTGCAGATCCTGAAATAATTTCAGCTTTATTCAGAAAAACTTTTACTTTTGTTTTTTATGAAGCTGATCGTGTTCAGACAAATTCTTTCCGCGTTGATTGTGATGCTGGCCTTCGGCGTCTTAACAGCCCATGAGGTGATTCCCCATCATCATCATGCTGACCATATTTGCCTGGAAAAAAACGGCGGCCATTCAGAACATTCCCATGATGCTGAAAATGCTGATCATCCGGGCGAATCCTGTGAGTTGAAGGATATTCCTGTGGTAACATCCAGTAATCCTTCGCAGGAATTCGCTTCCCGGATGTTATTCAATGATCAGAAAACAAATCATGATCATCATGCTTGCCTGAATGATTATCAGTGCAACATCTTGTTGTTAACCACTTTGCCATTCAGGCAAACCCCTTTCGATAATTTCCTGACCATCCCTTACAGAGGGACTATTTCCGGTCTGCGCGCTCCTCCTGTGGCTTGAACCAACTTAAACTTCTTTAGCGGATAGAAGATCTGCCGGTGGCTGGCTGATCTGCCTGAACTTTTTCCCCTGCGAAAGAATGTTTCCACATTCCGGCAGGAAGATATTCCTGCCATCCTTCTAATAAATCACACCTTTTTATTTAAAATATAATCCAATGAAAAACCTTTTTTCTGTTCTCGTCATTATGATGCTGTTCCTTGTTTCCTGCTCGGGTCCTTCCGGCAACAGCAGCAGCAATGAAACCCATACCCACAACGATGGCACCGTACATTCCGATTCTGATGGTCCTGACCATGAACTTCAGGAGGATGCTCCTGATGGCCAGGAGTCTTTTAAGGTGGACAGTACCGGGGCACAACAACCCCACGAAGAGCATCAGCATGCCGAAGAAGGTGGAGAACATGACCATCAACATTAATATTTTCCTGCCACCTGTTGACCGGGTGGCAGGAATATTTCCTTTCATGAATTTTCCGAAGAAATAAATAACCATTGCGAAATGAAAAAGATTCTTTTTGGCATTTTGTTGCTTGGGCTGTCTGTTACAGCTTGCAGGCAGCAACCTGAAGCCGCTGAGGAGCATGCACATGAAGATGTAAAGCTCATGATCACTGCCTACGACCAGGGATTTGAAGTCTTTGCCGAAGCTGATCCCTTCGTGCAGGGGACCCAATCGGAAATCCTGGCACATATTACCCATCTGGAGGCTTTTGAGGCGCTGCAGCAAGGCACCGTAGTCCTGAGCCTTATTGTAGGTGAAAACGGCATCAGGCAGCCTCAGGATGCCCCTGAGCGGCCGGGGATCTACCGCTTTAATCTGCAGCCGCAGCAAGCCGGTAGCGGCAGGCTGTTTTTCGACATTGAATACCAGGGTGAAACCTTCCGGGTGGATGGGGGCCCCATCAGGGTTTATGATGATGAACATGCCGCCCTGCATCATGCCGATGACGCTCATGAGGCACATCCCACGGCTTTATCTTTTACCAAAGAGCAAGCCTGGCTGGTAAACCTTCGGACGGCACCTGTGATCACAAAGGCCATCGGGGTGGTGATCCCTGCCGTAGGAAAACTCTTGCCCGAACAGGGTAATAAAATCGTGCTCAGTGCACGCGCCCCGGGCATCGTGAATTTTGCCAATGCTTCATTGTACGAAGGCATTGATCTTGGTTCGGGCGAAGTGCTGATGAACATCTCAGGTGAAGGTCTGGCCGAAGGCAATGCCCTTCAGCGATATCAGCAGGCACGTAACAACATGGAAAGAGCCCGTGCTGATTATCAGAGGATGGAAGCCCTTGCCGAAGACCAGATTGTAAGTCAGAGCGAGTTGTTGCAGGCAAAGAATGAATACGATAATGCACGTGCGGTGTTTGAAAGTCTCTCAGAGAATTTTACTGAAGGAGGTCAGCAGGTGCGCAGCCCCATGGAGGGCTTTCTCTCACAACTGATGGTGGCACCGGGCGAATATGTGCAGGCCGGACAGCCCCTGGCAGAAGTGATGCACCGAAAAGGTGCTGTCATCAAAGCAGAGGTGCAGCAGCGTTATGCCAACTTGCTGCCCCACCTGGCCACAGCCAATATTTCGGGCCCCGATGGAAAGAACCATACCCTGGAAGCCCTCGACGGCCGGATCATGTCTTTTGCTCAAAATATCAGTGAAACCAGTCATTTGTTGCCTGTGTATCTAAAGGTGAATCAACCCCCGGAATGGGTTACCGGAACCCTTCTGGATGTATATCTGAAAACAGGGCAGACCCAGGAAAGACTCGTAGTACCTGATGAAGCCATCCTGGAAGAGCAGGGTTATTATTTTGTGTTCGTTCAGATTCATCCCGAAAGCTTCCTGAAAAAGGAGGTGCAGGTAGGTCAGTCGGATGGAGAATATACCGAGATAATCAGTGGACTCTCGCAGGGCGAAAGAATAATCAGCCAGGGAGCGGCCCTGGTAAAAATGGCTGCTGCCTCTGGCACTATTGACCCTCATTCAGGGCATGTTCATTAAGAAAATACCAGAACTATGTTAGACAAAATACTGCAATTATCACTTGATAACAGACTGCTGGTTATCCTGCTGGCCGTGGCGCTCATGGTAGGGGGCACCCAGGTGGCAT
>JAWOCF010000259.1:0-9306 GCA_046483935.1 Bacteroidales bacterium
GCGGGGTTCTGTTTCGCCGATCGAATAGCCCCAGATGCTCTGGTATTCGTCCTTGTCTTCGCCCATCTCTTCCAGCTGGGCCAGATAGTTGGCAATCGACTTTGATTCGATGATCACGAACTTGCCAGGATCGGCAAGTTCGTGATCATCGAATCAAAGTCGATTGCCAACTACCTGGCCCAGCTGGAAGAGATGGGCGAAGACAAGGCCGAATACCAGAGCATCTGGGGCTATTCGATCGGCGAAACAGAACCCCGCAATTCGCTGTACGAATATCCGGAGTTTGATTTTGAACTTACGCCCAGGATTGCGAATTACCAGGAACCTGAAGAGGATTAGCAGATTAGCAGATTAGCGGATTAGCAGATTATTTTCGCTTACATCATCTTTCTTGCCAAAGACCAAAAGCCAATAGCCAATGGCAGCATGAAACCATGCCATTACAGCCACTCAGGATACTCTATTTCAGCCTTTCGGCGATGAATGGAGGGATAGTGCCACTCGGTTTTGCCCCCTGAAAAAGGGGCTTAAAATGCGTATGGTGGCTTGCTTTATTATAATCTGCTAATCCGTTAATCTGCTAATCCGCTAATCTGCTAATCCGCTAATCTGCTAATCCGCTAATCCTTTATTCATATTTGATCGCATTGGCCGGATTTGCCACCGCCGCTTTCCACGAATGTGAAAGCACGGTAAAGAAGGCAATGACCACCACCACGGCAGCGGCCAGCACAAAGTGCCACCAGGCAAAGCTGATGCGGTAGGCAAAGTTATCGAGCCAGCGCTCCATGTAAAGGTATACCAGGGGTAGGCCCACAATCATGGCAATGACCACCAGCCTGAGGAATATCTTCTGCATGCCTGCCACAATGCTAAGCACCGATTCGCCCAGCACCTTGCGGATGGCAATTTCCTTTTTCTTCTGTTCGGCCATGAAGGCGGTGAGCCCGTAAAGCCCCAGTGCGGAGATGATGATGCACAGCACGGCAAAGAAGGTGATTACGCGCATGGCATTGGCTTCGGCGGCATATTGCTGCTCGATGTTTTCGGTGATAAATACCGGTTCGAAGGGCACATCGTTGAAATATTCCTGCCAGAGGGTTTGCATATGGTCGAAGGCCTGCTGTTGCTGTTGGGGATGTATCCGCACCACCATGCTCCTGTTGCGGTCGGGTGCCAGCCAGTAGAGGGCGGGTTCAATTTTTCCGTGCAGTGAATAAAAGTTATAGTCCTTAATCACCCCGATCACGGTCACCACCTTTTCCGGATCCCTGTTGTCGATAAACTGCTTGCCTACTGCCTGGTCCCATCCCAGGGCCCTGGCCCCTGCTTCATTGATGATCACGGCCTGTGCGGCATCGGTGCCATGGGCCTTGCTGAAATTACGACCTTCCACGATTTCCACCTCCATCATGGGGAAAAAATCTTCATCGACGTAGCCATGCCTGACCATCAGCTCGGTGTCGCTGCTGTCGGCCACGGCAACCGGGCCCTGGCTACCCCCCACCCCGTTGGAGCCGCTGGCCAGTGCCACGCCTTCTATGCCCGGATGGCTCAGAAACCGTGCTTTCAGCTGGTTCAGGGCCTGAACATCGGGCTCCTGCTGCAACAACGAGAGGCTCACCACATGATCGTAGTTGATGCCCAGCTCATGATTGCGCATGAAAGTCCATTGGTTGTAAAAGATCAGGGTAGAAAAGATCAGCATCACCGAGATGGCGAACTGCATGGTCACCAGCACCTTGCGCAGTTTTCCGGCCGATGACCGGCTGCTAAGCACCTGATTCTTCAAGGCATGGATGGGCCTGAAGCGGCTCATAAACAAGGCAGGATAGGCCCCTGCCATCAGCCCCACCACCAGCAGCAATACCAGCAGCCCGATATTAAAGATCGGGTTGCCCACAAAGTCCACCTCCAGGTTGGTGCCCAGGATGGTGTTAAACGAAGGAAGAAACAGCTCCACCAGGCCCACTGCCATGATCAGGGCGAAGAAAGTGGTAATGAGCGATTCGCCCATAAACTGATAAAAGACACTCCGTGGGCTGGCCCCCAGGGTCTTGCGCATCCCTACCTCCAGGGCCCTCTTGGTGGCCCGTGCGGTAGCCAGATTGATGTAGTTGATACAGGCGATGGCCAGGATCAGAAAAGCCACCAGCGAGAACACATAGATCAGGACGATGTCGCCGCGCGTATCGTAGATGCTGAACTTGATGCCTTTTGATTTCAGGTGAATGTCTTGCATGGGCTGCAGGTACATCTCCGGGCGGGGGGCATCATGATACCCCAGCTCATTCATCCGGTTGTCGGTGTAGTTGAAGATGTTGGCTTCCGTTTGCTCTTTGTTGGTGCCGGGCCGCAACATCAGATAGGTGCTTAAATAATTACTGCCCCAGTTGACCAGTTCGGGTACGGCATTTTCGAAGGTCGGAAAGGAAATCAGGACCTCCAGCTTCAGGTGGGAGTTGTGGTCATAGTTTTCCATGACTCCGGTAATCCTGAAAGGTTCGCCGTTCAGCCGGAAGGTCTCTCCCAGCACCTGGGTGGTACCATAGAAGCGTTCGGCCACCCGTTGGGAGATCACGGCAGTATTGGGCTCATCGAGCACCCCCTGTGGCTGACCTGCTGCCAGCTGTATGTTGAAAAACCGGACCACCGATGATTCGGCATAATAAGCATATTGCTGACGAAAGACCTTGTCGTCGACCCGATACAGGCCCCCGGCATTGCTCAGGCGCAAGGCATCCTCCACCTCCGGAAGTTCCTCTTTCAGGGTAGGGGCCCAGGGACCACTGGTAATGGCCACATGTTGCTCTTCAATTCCCGCAGGACGTTGGATGCCTACCAGCCGGTATATATTTTCGCTTCCGGGGATATGATGCTCATACCCCAGCTCGTTTTGCAGAAACAACAGGATCAGGATAAAGCTGGCAATGCCGGTAGTGAGGCCCAGCATGTTGATGATGGCAGTGGTTTTCTGCCGCCAGAAGTTCTTCAATCCATGTTTAAGATAATGGGAATACATCATGGGGAATGGTTTTAAATCTGAACATGATAACCACAATTTATGCCATGTGGTGCAACAGGTTATTAAACAAGGTGTTAATGATCCGGGTGGGTGGACAGGTGTCCGCAGGTGGACGACCCGGTGTTCATTAATGAACATTTTGCATCCCCTGAAAAAAAAGGCAGGCGATCAAAAGCGATCACCTGCCACAGGATTCTTCGTGAAAGGGATATACCAATAAACCCTCTCCAAAAGAAGTATTAAAAGAAGCGGGAGGCTACACTGCAGCCTCGATATTCCATGCAAAAGCCCTGATGCCCTGCATCTCGGCCTGCTCATTCAACCGGGCCACGCCGGCCAGCAGTTGTGTGGCTTTTTCATCTTCCACGATACACATGGTGGCAGAGTTCAGGGCAGGCCAGGTGTGTGAGCCCATATGGGGTTCCCCCTTGTGGGTACCCCGGCCTTTGACGTCTTCCCATTGGGTAAAGCCACGGATGCCCAGCTTGTGCAGCACCTCCATGAGCCGCTCACCCAGTGCCTGATTGTAAACGATAAATACTGATTTCATGGTAATATTGTTCTTTGTGTTTTATTTATTGTATTGATTCCAGGGGTACAGAGATCACCCGGCCAGCAAGGCCTTGCGATGACTTTTCCGGGACTTTCTGATCTTACGGCTTCCAAACAAGACATACACCACCGGCACGAATACCAGGGTGATCAGGGTGGATACCGACAGGCCGCCAATCACGGCGATACCCATGGGTTGCCAGATCTCGGCACCTTCCGAGGAAGACACTGCCAGGGGGATCATGGCCAGCAGGGTGGTCAGGGTGGTCATCAGCACGGGGCGCAGCCTGGAACGGCCGGCACGCTTCACAGCGGTAACAACACTCATTCCGCGGGCATACAGCATGTTGGTATAGTCAATCAATACAATGGAGTTCTTCACCACGATACCTACCAGGATGATGGCCCCGATTAAAGAGATGACGTTGAGCTCAGCCCCGCTGATAAACAACGCCAGGAAGACCCCGGTGAAGGAGAAGGGCACGGCCATCATGATAATGGCAGGCATGGAGAATGACTCAAACTGCGATGCCATGACCACATATACCAGGAAGATACTCAGGGCCAGCAATAAAAACAAATCGGCAAACGCCTCCTGCTGTTCCTGGATCTGGCCTCCGAAGGAGATGTCGATGCCGGCAGGCACCTCCATGTCGTCGAGAGCCAGCTGAATGTCGGCAGTGACCTCACCCAGCGATCGGCCATACAGCCCGCTGTTGACGGTAAGATACCTCATCCTGTTCTTGCGTTCGATGTTCGGGGGGCTGAAGAATTCTTCAACCTGTGCAAACTCCCTGAGGCTGACCTGCATCCCTATGGGGCTGGTCACGGCAATATTTTCAATATCGGTAATGGTATTGCGGAACTCTTCCTTATGCCGGATCACCACGTCGTACTCATCGCCATCTTCGCGGAAGCGCGTGGCCACCATCCCTTCAATGCGGTTGCGCACCGCCATGGATACCATCGAAGAGTTCAGGCCAAACATGGCCATCTTCTGCTGATCGGGCACGATGCGTAGCTCGGGCTTTTCGGTGCCCCGGCTGATGTTCACATCGCGGGTGCCACTGATCTGTTCCATGCGTGCAGCCAGGTTCTCGGCAAAGGCACTGGTCTGGTCAAAGTCATCGCCAAACACCTCGATGGCCACAGGGGCTCCGGCACTCATGCCACCCCCATCGGTTTGTACGTTGAGGTTTACAATTTCAGGGAAGGCGGCCAGGTCCTTACGCAGGGCATCGGCAATTTCCCATACATCGCGTTCCCGTTCAGCGGGTTCCTCCAGGCGGAAGGTGAAGTCGATGGTATGGGTGCCGGCATTGGCACTGCCGAAGATGCCTGAGGTTTCGCTATACCCCGCACTGGTATTGGTGGTGATCACTTCGGGATACTTTTCCTGGATCACCCCTTCGATGGCTCTTGCCGTAAGCAGGGTCTCTTCGAGCTTCAGCCCGGTAGGCAGCTCGACGGATACCTGCAGCTGGCTGTTGTCGGTTTCGGGAAAGAATCCGGTGCCAATGAAAGGCACCAGGAACAAGCTGGCCACAAAGATCAGCAGGGATCCAATCACCACCTTCCACTTGTTGCGGATGCCCAGGCCTAGTATCCAGGCATAGAAATCATCCAGTCCTCCCAGCACCCTGTCAATAAAGGCACTTGTTTTGGGGCCCAGTCCTTTTCGTTTGGAAGAAGAGGACTTCATGAATTGTGAGGACAGCATGGGAGTAAGAGTCAATGCAGCAATGGTGGAAACGGTAACAGTAATCGTTACGATCCAGCCCAGCTGGCGGAAAAACAATCCCATCAGCCCGCTGATCATAGTCATGGGCAGGAATACGGCCACTACGGTCAGGGTAGAAGCCACCACCGCCAGGCCCACCTCGTTGGTGCCATAGATGGCAGATTCGCGGGCCGAGCTGCCTTTTTCAATATGGCGGGTGATGTTCTCCAGCACCACGATGGCATCATCTACCACCATACCCATGGCAATGGTGAGCGAGGACAGGGAGATCATGTTCAGGGTGTTGCCGGTAAAATACAGGTAAATGAATGCAGTAACCAGCGACACGGGAATGGTCAGGGCAATGATAAAGGTTGCCCGCCAGCGGCCGATAAAGAACAACACCACCAGCACCACAAAGATACCGGCCAGGTAAAGGATCTGTACCAGGTTGTTGACGGCACTATTAATAAAGTCGGAAGTATCGAACACCACATCAATGGTAATGTCGGGGGGCAGGTTCTGGCGGATTTCAACCAGCATGTCACTCACATCCTCGGCAATCTGCACGGTGTTGGCACCCGACTGTTTCTGCACGATCAGGCGCAGGCCCAGCTCACCATTAATTCTTTCCTCGATAGAGAGCTCCCGCAAGGTGTCTTTCACCTCGGCAATGTCGCGCACAAACACGGGACTGCCGTTGAAGTTGCCGATCACAATGTCGCTGATGTGGTCGCTGTTGTCGAACTCCCCGGTAAAGCGCAGGGGATAGTTCACCATCCCCATCTTCAGGTTGCCCGAGGGCAGGTTCAGGTTTTCGGCAGCCAGGATGCCACCCAGCTGCTCCACGTTGATGTTGTAGGCCTCCATCCTTCGTGGATCCACGTTCACCTGGATCTCACGGCGGGGCCCTCCGAAGATGCCTACCGCACCCACGCCTTCAATGCGGTTCAGAGGGTTGATCAACCCTTCGTCCAGGATCTTGGCCAGGGCAGGATAGCTCTCGTCGGCAGTGGCCGAGAGCATCATCACGGGAATCATGCTCGAGGAGAACTTAAATACGGTGGGCGGATCTACATCTTCAGGCAGGATGTTGCCGATACGCCCGATCACATCCCTGATCTCATTGGTGGCCTCATCCAGGTTGGTCTCAAACTCAAACTCAAGGGTGATACTTGAAATGTTGTCTCGCGACTGGGAGACGATATTCTTCAGGCCGGTGATGGTGCTGAGGTTGTCTTCCAGGGGCCGGGTCACGTTGGTTTCGATGTCAGAAGCACTGGCTCCTGCATAGATCGTAAACACGCTGATATAGGGGGGATCGATTTCGGGGTACAGGTCGATGGGAATAGTCCTTAAGCTATAGGCCCCCATCACCAGGACGGCAATAAATACCACCAGGGTAGAAATCGGTTTCTTAACGGCTGTGCTGTAAATGCTCATGGTTGTATTTTTAGATCTTTTGATTCCGTGACTTTTATTCTACCACTTCAACTTCAGCACCCTGGATCAGGTTGTGCTGGCCGGTCACCACGAGGGTCTGTCCGGGTTTCAGCCCTGAGATGATTTCCTGATATTGGTTGAAATTCTTACCGATCTGCACGGTGACCCGTTGCGCGGTATTGTCTTCAATCACAAAGACAAACCTTTCGTTCGAGCCGGTTTGTTTCAGCACCGCCAGGGCTGGCACCAGCAGGGCTTGTTGTTGCTCCAGGTCAAGGGCCACCCGTGCAAAGATGCCGGGGCTCAACAGCTCATCCTGGTTGGGGGTCACCACCTCTACCTTGAAGGTGCCGGAGGCACGGTCGATGGTGGGATAGATCTTGCTGACTTTCCCTTCGAACTCCTGGCCGGGAAACACATCGGTGGTCACCAGGGCTTCCTGACCGATGGTCACCTGGGGCAGGAAGCGTTCTGAAACGCCGATGGTAACCTTCACGGGGCGGATCTGGTTGACCGATACGATGGCAGGCTTGCCAGCCGGGCCGGGAGTCATAGAGAACATCTCCCCTTCGCTGAAATAGCGGCCTGTGATCACCCCGTTCAAAGGTGACCGGATCTCGGTATGGGTAGCCAGGTTGCGGATGTTGCTCCGGGCGACATCGACCTGTGTTTTCAGCTGATCGTAGCCCTGCTGGGTCACGGCACCTGCCTGAAGCAAGGTGTCCATGCGGGCCAGTTCTTTTTCCAGGTTATCCAGTTGCACCTGAGCCTGAAACAGCTGGGTGCGGTCCATATTCACCAGCAACTGTCCTTTCGACACTTTGTCGCCTACATCGACCAGGATCCTGTCGATGCGTCCGGGCACTGCCGGGGCAATGTGTGCTTCCTCGAAAGGCTGCACCACCCCGGTAAAGTCAAGGGTCTGTTCTACTTCCTGAATGGCGGTCTGCTCAACCCGCACCTGCACGGGCCCTTTGGCTTCGTTGTTGGTGGCTGTGGTGTTGCAGGAGGCCAAAGCCAGCCCCAGGATCACGAAGAAGATGTGTTGAATGTTGAATGCTTTCATGAGATGTTGTAATTATGGATGTTAATGTCGTCTTTTTTGTTTTTCAGTGATGGTCATTTCCGATTATTGATCCCCGACAAACCTGTCGTAACGGATCCTGGCCGAGAGCAGCTCATGCTTGGCCTGTAAGAGGTTGAAGCGTGCCACCCGCAGGGCTGTATCCGAGTCGTTGATTTCAAGCAAGGTGCCCTGGCCTGAGTCGTAACGCACCCGGGCTATATTGTACCCGCGTTCTGCCAGCTCAACATTCAACCGTGCATGGCTGGCTTTTTCCATGGCCACATTCATGCTCTGCAGGGCGTTTTCCAGCTCGATGCTCAGGTTGTCCTGCAGATACTCCTGCTGGATTTTCAGCTGCTGTGCCCCGATCTGTATCTGTTTCACCTGGTTGTGCACCGTGCGCCCCCTGAAGATCGGAATGCTCAGCTGCAGCCCGGCCGAGGCAGTGTTTACCCAGTTGTACCCGCCAATGTCAAAGTTGTTGGCTTCGGTGAGATACATAAAGTTACTCACGGCACCCACCGAAGGCAATCCGCTGGCTTTCACCACATCGGCCTGTTTCAGCATCAGGTCATGTTGCAGCCCAAGGCTGACCACCTGAGGGTTTTGCTGTAATGAACGCTCAGCACCCAGGATGCTGAAGTCTTCCAGCATCTGCTCGGAGCTTTCCAGCAGGCTGCCCTGTACCACGATTGGCTGCTGCTCGTCCATGCCCAGCAGGATCTTCAGGAAGTTCAGGCTCATGTCGTACATGTTTTGTGCCTGCAGCAGGTCGGGGCGTAAATTCTCGGTTTGCACCTGGGCCCTGATCAGGTCGTATTCGGCCACCAGGCCCTGGCGGTACATCTGGCGGATATTCTCCAGGTTCCCGCTGGCATTGTTGAAGCTGGATTCAACCACCTCGAGCGACTCACCGGCCAGCAGCACATCGTACCAGGCCTGCTGCACATTCCAGGTCAGCTCAAGGATCTGGGTGCTGTAGTCCTGGCTGGCGATGTCCTGCTGGGTGCGGGCAGCATCCACATTGGCATAGATGGCCGGATTATACAGGGGCATGGCCAGTTGCAGCCCGCCCATAAAGGAGTTGTCGCTACCTACCTCAAGGGCGGTAGAGCCTCCGAACATGCCGGCCATCTCTTCCGGAAAAAAGATTACCTGCTTCTTGAGGTTGCGGGTGTAAGAACCGGTGGCATTGAGCGAAGGAAGCAGGTTGCCCCTGGTTTCATTCAGACGGGCCTGTGCACGGGCACGCTCCAGGGAAGCAGCCTGCAGGGAAGGGTTGTTTTCAAGGGCCAGGGCAATGGCCTCTTCCTTTTCAAGGAATAAGGTGTCACTCTGGGCCCATACGGTGGTGAATCCCATCAGCAGGACCACCATAACAAGGATTTTTCTAATTTCTGACATCATGAACAATGGTTAACAAGTATTTATCTAGAAGTTCTCTTACTGAAATTTATTATCAATCCTGATCAATCCTTCGGGGGTGGCCAGGGCGCGGAT
>JAWOCF010000272.1:0-3323 GCA_046483935.1 Bacteroidales bacterium
ATCAGCTGCACATACTCGGAAGCAGGTCCGGTGAGGTTCTCCCTGGCCAGCAGATAACCCGTTTCATTGGGCGAGGCCTGCTCATCAAAAAGATCGGGCTGCAGGGCGGCCTGATGGTTCAGATAGGCCATCAGGAAGGCTGCACAGGTTTCGCTGTTCAGACACTTGACATCGGCATGAATGGCCTGATCCAGGAAGTCAAAATAACCATCAGGCAATGCCGGAGGCTCCTCCAGCTGGTTGAAACGCTGGTGGCTGGCTGCATAGCCCAGCAGCCGGTTGTATTTGTCGTAATGAACTTCGGTAACAAAGTGGTGCTTAAAGGCTTCGGAAAGCTCCTCTGCCTGAGGATGCTTCTCCAGTGATTCCAGCTTTTTAGCGGTCACTTCATCCATCAGCGCAACAAAGGCCACGGCATCATGATCCTTGGCGGCATTGTTGAAGAAGCTTGACGAGTAGCCGGGCTCCACTTCCCGCTGATAGGCCACCAGGAAGTTGTTGGAGGCCGCTGCCGGTCCTTCCAGGGCGAGGCTTTCCAGCAAATTGGCGGCGTCGGCATTCAATACCAGCTCGTCGCCGGGCTCAAGAAACAGCCTGATGCTGGCGCGGCCGTGGCGTAAGGTACCCATGGCAGGCTCTTTCATTTCGAATTCCACGGTGAACTGATTGTCAGCATCTGTTTCCAGAGAGATAATCTCCTTGTGGTTGTTGGTATAATCGCGGTAGAATACAAACTCCACGGGCTGATCACCGGCGTTTTCAATGGTTCCGCTGATGCGCACCAGGTTGCTGTTTTCTGGGGTCTGGCTGCAGGCAGCCAGAAAGATTGCCAGAAAGATTATAAGCAGGTTTTTCATCCTAATTCTTCTTTTTCAGGTTTATGACTGTTGCAAGGCATCGAGAAGTACCTGGTCAATTTTCTCACTGCTGGGACGGGGCGGACGGTTGTCGATGATCATTCCGTCGCGGCCGATCAGGTAAAAGGTAGGCACTCCTTTGAGGTTATAACCGGCAGGCACCTCATGACCGAATCCAGGTACATTGACATGCACCCCGGTAATTTCATGCTGGGCCACCGTTTTGCGCCATGCTTCTTCGTCAGTATCTACAGAGATATAAAGATACACCAGGTCTTCCTCACCTGCAAGCCGTTCTTTCAGCTCTTTGGCATGAGGCATCTCGCGCATGCAGGGGCCACACCAGCTGGCCCAGAAATCAAGATAGACCACCTTGCCTTCGAAGTCACTCAAAGAAACAGGCTCACCATCAATATTGGTGAGGGTGAAATCAGGGGCAGGCTGACCAGGTGCCAGAGCCAGTACCGTCTGATACTCCTCTTCCACCACCTGCTTGTATTCGGGGGTATTGACTACTGACTGATAATTAGCATATAATTCCTGGGCTACCTGAAAGTCGGCGAAATTCAGCAATGACATCATCACCTGCGACAACATCAGATCGCGCGATTTTCCGGAAAAAAGTTCTTTGGTCAGTTGATATTGTGCTTCATAATAAGACAATTCCTCATTCTGTGGCTCCATGTTCTGGCGCTGATAAGCCATGTAGTTGTTCATGAAGGAGATGTAAGCCCGTGAACTGGTGTATTCATCCGAAAACAAATCCTCTGCTTCAAGGAAGCTATAATATCCTTCGGGCAATTCAAGCTCATCCTCCTGATTCATTTGTGCATAGGCCCTGGGGTATTCCAGCAACAGGCCATACTTCTCGTAAAGGAAGTTGGTCTGCATGTGGTTAACAAAATCTGCATCCAGCTGCTGGTATTCCTCCGATAGCAGGAAGTCCATTTTTTCCTGGTACACCTCATCCATATAGTTGATGAATTCAACAGGAGTCATTTCACCAGCCTTGTTGAGCACGATCATACGGTTGTACTGGCTCTGAAGGGGGTCGTAATTTACCATAAACCGGCTTTCCAGGGCCTGTTCGCCGCCGACCTCAGGGATGGCATCAGCGTTGGCAGCATCTGCCACCACATTCACTTCAGCACCGGGTTGAAGGTACAGCTGCACATTCAGCCTGGGCATGCGCAGGTAAACCATCTGGCCTTCGGTCAGGGGAAGGGTGGCCGAAAAAGAGTTATTCTCATCAAGAGTCACCTCCACTTTTTCCTGGGTGTTGGCAATAAAGTCTTTATAGTAAAAGATTTCGAGGGTTTCGCTGGTTGGATTTTCCACCGTGCCGCTGATGGTGGCTTGCTGTGGCTGCTCCTGAGCGCAGGCTGCCATAAGGATGATGGCCAGAAAAGGCAAAAAGAGTTTCTTCATCTGTTTGTTGGGTTTTTGGTTTAGTATCTGCAAAGTAACAGAATTTTCCGAAGATATCAACTGAAACTATTCATATTGCTACATATTTTATCAGTCAGACGAGCCTCTTGGTTTTTTTAAGATCCTAATTATAGGACATACATTATGGTCTGATTTTTGTTAAAAGATCATAAACCCCAAATACGAAAGATCATGTTTGCCCGGAAGGTTGCCATTTATTTTTCAAGGATTGCTTTATCCTCTTTGCTGGTTTTCATGCTTCTTTTGTTTCCCGGGCAAAGCCGGGCACAGGAGATTCAGGTAGAGCAGCTGATCGTAGAACGCTCCATCTCCTGCAGAGAGATTGCATTTACCACCACCATGTTGCTGGAGGAGTTTTATGAAAAACAGCAACATGACACCATTCATGCCCTGATGCGCTACTGGGAGAGCCATTGCGGGATGCAGGAGCCGATGATGCGTTTTCTGACGCTGCATATGATTGCCACCAACACTTTTTACGAAGAGTGGTATCCTGAAAATATCCTCATGCTGCTTGACGATTACCAGGCAGCACAGGATATGGGCGAATACCAGAATTATTATTATGACTATTCGGGCTGGGAGTTCTATCCCGTGAACCCCGGCTTCAATGCCTTTACCAGGCAGCTGGCTGAAGACCTGAAACGTTATGAGGACCTCTCAGAGACAGAGCGGTTTTTTCTGGAATACTACTCCAACAACTTCAGGACGGCCCTTCAGATGCAAAAAGACGGATTGCTTACGCAGCCGGCTGGATTCATTATATCAGGAGGTTGCCAGTCGTCCCAAACGCTTCCTTAGTTTCTCGGGGGGTATCTGGAAGCCAACCGGTGAAATGATGACATTGGGCACCCGTCCCGAAGTAGGCCTGGCCCTGGAATATCATGTAGAAAAGATAATGTTCAACACCTACTTCAACATCGCTTTCGGCAACACCCGTGAGGATTATCAGGTAGTGGTCGACCGCCAGACCTATAACACCAGGGTGTTTATGGGGGTTGCCCTGGGCATTGATCT
>JAWOCF010000042.1:0-7573 GCA_046483935.1 Bacteroidales bacterium
TGCAGGGTGAACAGGCCATTGTAGGTTTGCGGGCCCATGAGGGTATGGCCCGGGGCAATCAGCTGGGTCTTCATCAGCAAACCCAGGATGGCAGCTACCGAGAAGAAAAGCAGCATGGTGTAGAGGTACAACAATCCGATGCGCTTGTGGTCGGTAGACAGAATCCATGCCAGGATGCCCCGGTACTTGCCCTTGTGTTCAAGATAACTTTCCTGTTTTTCTGAAAATTCTTCTGACATATTTTTCAGGTTATAAGTATTAGGTAGTGGTCTGTTTTTTGGGTCTGATCAGAATAAGCACCAGCAAAATAACTGCAGCAACAAACAAAATCAGGGTGCCTGCAACTTTGGTGACATTAAAGACATATTGCTGGCCTGCCGGGTCATACGAGTAACAGTAGGCCATCACCCTGCTCAGGGATGGCCCCGAGCGGCCTTTGGAGGTTTCGATAACTGCCATCTTCAGGTCAACAGGCAGAAAATAGGTGCCATGAAGGTAGCGGGTAATCTTTCCATCATCGGTCACAAAGATCATGGCAGAAGTATGCAGGAAGTCAAGGCCTGTCCTTTTGTACTTGAAGCCGACTGCGCGGGTAATCCTGGCGATGTTGGCACTGTCGGCCACAAAGAAACGCCATCCTTCGGGGTCAAACTCCCCGGTCACCAGGTGGTGGTAGTTGTTACGGTTGATGCTGGCCAGATCCGGGCCTTCGCGTGGATCAAAACTGATTGACAGAATCTGATAGTCTTCGCCGATCTTCAGGTCCGATCGCGATACCACCTCTGCCATTCCCTCCATAAAAGGACTGCAGATGCCCGGGCAGCGGTAATATACCAGGGCAATCACGGTGGGCTTGTCAATGAGCTGCGACAACTCCACCTCCTCGCCTTCGTAATCAATCAGGGTGATGTCGAGGGGCACCTGTTCATCGAGCCTTTCGAAGATTCCTATCTCAGGTTCATCGGGCTGGAAAGTCCTCTCCATGTCTTGTCCCCGTAAGGGGAAAACCAGCAAAAGAAAAAGGTTTAAAAAAAGAATTTTTCTCATAGTCTTACTTTTTAAAGATGATGATGAACGCTGGATCCGATCAGGGGATGGTTCACCGGCACCAGAGCCATCCTGCTTAGGGAATAAAATGTCAGCAGCAGGAATATTCCCAGGAAGCCTAACCACATTCCCACTTCAATAAAGCCAATTCGCAGGGGGCCATAACTACCCGGCATAATCTGCTGAAACAAACTGACCCACAAGCCAATGATCAGCAAACTGCTGATGGTGAACAAAACCGGTTTGCGGCGGCCAAGGTTGTCGGACATCAGCACCACGAAAGGGATTACAAAATTGAGAAACAGATCAGCATAAAACAATGGCTGCCATTCACCCTGAAATCTTGGTTTATAATAAATTACTGTTTCAGGAATATTGGCATACCAGATAATGAGGAACTGCATGAACCACAAGTACCCGTAAACGATGCTGAAGCGAAACAGATACCGGGCAAGATCATGCCGGTGCGCCTCCCTGAGCTGGGGAAGATACCCCATGGATCTCAGAAACAACAATATAAGGACAATTGCTGCCACTGCAAAATAAATACTGGTGACCATGATGCGAAAGCCAAACAGCGTGCTATACCAGTGGGCATCGATGGTCATGATCCAGTCGACGGCAGCAAAAGAAAATAAAATGGCAGCAGCAAATATGAATGCCTTGGCATAAAATGCGGATTTCTCATAATAATACTGTCCCGGGTTCCGGTCTTCCTGCACAGCCAGCCTGAACAAGACCATTGCCAGGGAGATCCACAGTCCAAAATAGATCAGGATGCGGGTCATAAAGAAAGGAACATTCAGAAAGGCCGATTTATGGGCGATTACCTCATCGGTTTGGGTGATGCCAGGATGGGCCCATTCATATACCTGGGGCAGGCCAAAATACATCAGCAACATCACAATGGCAGCCACGGGCAGGTAAGCGCCCAGGGATAGCGGAATACGTTGTATAATTACCGACCATTCAGATCCGGTGATATACTGGATGCTGTAAAACAACAGGGCCCCGATGCTGATGGTCAGGAAAAAGAAATTGCTGAACAGAATGTTTGACCAGGTGCGGGATGGATCGGATAACAGTCCGGCGATAACCGCTGCCAGGCCTATAGCTGTCAGGATGATGGCTGCCGGTACCATTTTTCGCGGAAGGATGAAATTCTTTTCCATGTTAGTGTTCATTATTGATGCCTGGTGCATTGCTGTCTAATTCGGTTCTTTTTGGAGCGTGGTTTCAATGAAATGAATGATTTTCCATCTCTCTTCGGGTTGTATCAGTGGACCGTGAGCCCCCATCACTCCCCATCCTGCAGTAATCACATGATAGATCTCTCCCGAAGGATATTCCAGGGCCTCAGGGGTGATCAGGGAAGCAGGTGGGATGACATATTTACCGCTGGTGAAGAGGTTTCCTTTCCCGTCGCCCTGGGGGCCATGGCAGTTGAAGCAGAAAATACCGTACAGTGATTCTCCCTGGGCTATGATATCTTCATTTGCTTCCAGTGGGTTGGAAAGAACCTGTCCTGCCATGTCGCGTCCCTGCTCGTCGGCCGGGTAAGGATAGGGCACCAGATGCCGGGGAATGGTGCCTGCAACAGGTTCGCGCATGGTCTTTCCGTCTTCCATGGCCGGATTTTCGGAATAGGTCTGATAAGAGGGACTGTGTGCCATGTCAGGAAAATATTCATAGCCCTTATCCATGCGTGAACGGTCGCAGGAAGCAGCCATCAGGATGAACCCTGAGAATAGGACACCCAGCACCAGTTTGCTGACAGAAAGGTAGTTAAAATTATCAGACATTTCGCTTTGGCTTTTTATCTTTTATCTCTTTTTCTATTACCTCGTCGGCCCCCGATTCCAGCAGCCATTCTTTGATCTCCACAGGATTGTTGTTTCGCCCCAGTACCAGGTAAAACCTGTCATCGAGTGCTCCCACAGGGATTTCCTGATTGGATTTGCCGGGATACAAACGGACAAAACCAACAAAGGCCAGTGTAGATAACCCTCCGGTCACCAATATGGTAAGCAGATAAATCACTACTACCATCGGAGGAAAGCTAAATACGGGCTTTCCTCCAAACACCAGAGGGTAGTCGATGACCGTGATATAGTATATGGCGGCAAAAGAACTCAGGATGGTAAAAATGCCCGCCAGCAGTGAGAAGTAGGGCAATTTTGACTCAGTAGTAAATTCCTTCAACAGCTCATGGTCAGCAAAAGGGCCATAGATATCCCTGATCCTGGCCTGGTGGCTTTTCAGCTTTTGTAAAGCTTTAAGCAACAAGGTCTCGTTGTGAAAGACTCCAATGATGTTAGTATCGCTCATGATCAGCGTCTTTTTGGTTCTTTAATTTCTGGATCCGGGAGATGGGCTTCAGCTCATTGACAGCAATGATGGGGATATATCTGACAAATAACATCATCCCGCAAATAAATATCCCGAAGGTCCCAACAAATATTCCTATGTCAACGGCAGTGGGCTCATAACCCGTCCAGCTGGAAGGCAGGTAGCTCTGTGCCAGGGAGGATACCATAATGATATATCGTTCGAACCACATGCCTACATTAATTATGATGGAGATCACAAACAGGATGGCCAGGTTCCTGCGGGCCTGGCGAAACCAGAAAGCCTGGGGGATGACGGCATTACTGATTACCATAATCCAGAAAGCAACCGACCAGGTGCCATCCACACGAGCATGAAAGAAGGTGTAGATCTCATACTCCACCCCCGAATACCAGGCCATGAATAATTCTGTTGCATAAGCCAGTCCAATTACAAGACTTCCATATTTCAGCACGTTGGCAATATTGTCGAAATGCTTTTCAGTGATGAAGTCGCTCAGGTTAAATATCTTCCTGAAAACAATCATCATGGTAAGCACCATGGCGAAACCTGAGAAGATGGCCCCCACGAAGAAGTAGGGGGGCAGTATGGTGGCATGCCATCCCGGGATGACCGATACTGCAAAGTCAAGGGCCACGATGGTATGTACCGAGATTACCAGGGGAGCAGCCAGCCCACCCAGTATCTTCATCAGCGTTTCATAATGGTTGTAGGTATACAACGAACCATTCCACCCCAGGCTGAAAAAGCCATAAAAGGCTTTGCCCAGCTTGTTTTTGGTGCGCTGGCCAATGGTTGCCAGATCGGGGACCATGCCCAGATACCACAGCATGATGGAGGTGATCAGATAGGTGCTGATGGCCAGAACATCCCAGAACAGGGGGGAGGTAAAGTTGACCCACACCTGCCTGTCGGAAGGATAGGGCAGGATAAAGAAAGCCAGCCAGGGTCGGCCCATGTGGATTAGCGGAAACATGGCCGCGCACATGACTGCAAAAACAGTCATGGCTTCTGCAGTGCGATTGATTGAGCCGGCCCACCGCTGCCTGAAGATCAGGAAAAAGATGGTAAAGGCAGTGCCAGCATGCCCGATGCCTATCCACCAAACGAAGTTGATGATGTCCCATCCCCAGGCCACACTATTGGTAAGCCCCCAGCTACCCACACCTTGCGAGAGGGTTATGTAAAAAGCCCATACCCCGTACAACAGGGCCAGGGTACCGATAGTCATGGCCCCATACCACCATAAAGCAGGTTTCCTTTCCAGGGGCGCAAGCAATTCATCGGTGATCTGGCTAAAACTTTTTTCGCCTCTTACCAGAGCAATATTTGTTGGTTGGTTGGACATAGATCCTGTTTAGCGGTTTATACCTGATTCTGTTCATTCGACAACGGATTCCTTACCTTGGTGAGGTATCCCACCGAAGGCAGGGTATGCAATTCCTCCAGCAGATGATAGTTGCGGGGGTCTTTCAGCATTTGCGAAATCCTGCTGTCTTTGTTGTTGCTGTCGCCGAATATCAGTGCTTTGGCCGGGCAGGCACTCACACATGCCGGGGCCACCTCGCCATCTGTGAGCGGCCGGCCCTGTATCTTAGCCTCCATTTTTGCCTCCTGAATGCGCTGGATGCAGAACGAGCATTTCTCTACCACTCCGCGTTCGCGCACTGTGACATCGGGGTTCAGCACCATCCGGCCCAGCTGGGTGGCAGTATACTTGTTGAATTGTTCTTTCTGCGCATAGGCATACCAGTTGAAACGCCGCACCTTATACGGACAGTTGTTGATGCAGTATTTGGTGCCCACACAGCGATTATAGGCCATCTGGTTGAGGCCTTCGGAGCTGTGCGGGGTGGCAGCCACCGGGCATACGTTCTCGCAGGGTGCATGATCGCAATGCTGGCACATCAGCGGCTGGAATATTACCTTAGGGTTGGCCGGGCTGCCTGAGTAATAGCGGTCGATCCTGATCCAGTGCATGATACGTCGACGCCGAACCTCTTCCTTGCCAATCACCGGAATGTTGTTTTCGCTCTGGCAGGAGATCACGCAGGTTCCACATCCCACACAGGCATTCAGATCTACCATCATCACCCAATGATGTCCCGGGAACTCTTGCCCGGGATAAAGGGTAGCCTTGTGCTTTTCAGCATAGTAATGATGTTCGTTGCCCGAGGCAGGGTCTTTCAGATATTCCTCAAGATTGGTTTCCCGCACAATGGCCCTTCCTTCCATCGAAAAGTGGGTCTGGGTGCGGGCAAACTCATGGTGAGCCCCTGTCTGTTCCAGCGACTGAATAATCCCTGAGAATTTCCTGACAGGACCTTCTGCAGAGACCAGCCTGAAGCCGTTGCTGCCTGTATGGTCGGCAACAACACCGGCATGAGTCCTGCCGTACCCCAGCGCAATGGATAAGCATCCGTAGGCCTGACCCGGCTGGATCAAAAGAGGTACCTCCAGGCGATCATTCAACCGGATGACCGCTCCTTCGGCAAGCCCCAGGTCGTGGGCATGATCGGGTGATATGGCTGCATAATTATCCCAGGTAACGGAGCTCACCGGATGGGGCAACTCCTGCAACCAGGGGTTGTTGGCATCCTGTCCGTCGGCCATGGTGATGCTGTTTACCAGCGAATATTCATCAGCACCTTCGGTGGGAAGCGACTGCATGAGCTTTTTCATCGGTTCAGCCACCGAGGTGCCTGAAAAACTCAGGGCCTCTGCCGGAGAAGGCGCTGTTTGATAGACTCCCTTCTGAAGGATGTCTCTCCAGAAATGGAGGAAGTCAGGATGGCTGCCCAGGTCTGTTGCGATGCTTTGCTGCCAGTTGGATTGCAGAAATTCATCAAAACGCTGTGTACTGCCACTCCATCGCAGCAGGCTGTCCTGAAACTGGCGGGTGTCGAAAAGAGGATGTATCAATGGCTGGGTGAGGCTGTAATGACCTGCCTTGAATTGTGCATCGTTCCACGACTCCAGGTAATGATGGTCGGGAAGGATGTACTGGCATGCGGCAGCTGTTTCATCTTTGCTGCCAGCAAAAGAAATGCTCAGGGCTGTCTTTTTTATGCCCTCCTCCAGCTGGCTGGCATTGTGATAACTATACAGGGGATTGCTGTTGTAAAAGAATATGGCCTCAACATTCCCTTGATTCAGGTCCTTCACCAGGTTCTCAAAGGCTTCTTCCTGTCCCATGCCTGCCAGTAAGGGGCGTTCAATGCTGATGGTGTTGCCGTAGGCTCCCGACATATAATTAATTCCATTTACCAGGGCCTGCATATCAGGTTCATTATGTCCACAAACCATGAGGGTTCTGGAATGATTTTCTATGATCTGCCCGGCCAGGGCGTCAACATCATATGCTACAGGTGATGCACCAAAAGTTGGGTTGCCTGTTGCGCGTGCTACGGCATCATATAATGCCATCAGAATCTGCTTCTCGGTGGAAGGCTTTACCGGGATGCGCTCGTCGGCATTGGCTCCTGTCAGCGAATAGGCACTCTCAAAGTGTATGTGCTGCGACATGCTTTTTTGTTGATCCAGTTTGCGGCCTGCCGCATAGTCGTGCGCATATTCTATCGGTGAGAGCCACGAGCCCAGGAAGTCAGCACTGAAGCTGATGATCAGATGTGCTTTGTCGAACCGGTATTCAGGCACCAGGGACCTTCCAAAGGATTGTTGATGCGCCTGGCGGATCGCCGAATAGCAGAGGGGATCCCAATGAATGATTTCCAGGGCAGGGTATGATTCCCTGAACTGATTCAGCAGTGCCATGGTAGATGGGCTCAGCAGGGTAGGGGCTACCATTACCATGCGGCCCCCGCTCTCGCGGATGGTGTCTAACTGGCTGGCAATTTCCTGGTCTGCCTGTTGCCAGGTGATGGACTCGCCCTTGCCGACGGGGTTTTTATACCGTGAAGCATTGTCGTAAAGGCTGAGTACCGAAGCCTGTACCCGTGCAGAAGTGCCCCCCCGGGTGATCTCTGACAGGGGGTTGCCTTCAACTTTTACCGGGCGCCCGTCGCGCGAGCGGATTAACACCGGGCAATATTCATTGCCCCTTACAAAGCTCGATGCATACCAGGAAGCTTTGCCGGGGATTACCTCTTCGGGCTTGTTTAAATAGGGGATGGCTTTTTTTACGGGGGTTTCACAAGCTGAAAGAACTGAAGCAGAA
>JAWOCF010000079.1:0-4388 GCA_046483935.1 Bacteroidales bacterium
AGACAATATATCCTTCTGTGGCTTTCATAAAATGATCCACATAAGGATTATAAATTCCGGTTTTCAGCCGATTGGTAATTGGATATAGATATGCTTTAACTTTCATTGATTGTTTTTTTTACACCCAAGGCATTCAACACTTTCCACTTCAAGAAGCCTCCGATGTATTTAAAATATTTCCTGGCAAAAGGAAGATAGGCTCTGTAGGAGGTTGAATGGGTTTGCAGGAACCGTAAATCCTTTTTAAATCCATAGATTGATTTGACGCTGGTAAGTGATTGAAAAAGCCGGGAGTAACTATTTTGATGAAAGAGACCCGTATTGGTATTATCATTAAAAATAACCAGCTCGGGAAAAACCATTATCTGAAAACCAGCTGATTTAGCCCTTAGCGAATAATCACTGTCTGCATGATACTGGGGGAAATTTTGCTCGTCCAGGTAACCGATGGTATCAATTACGGAGCGATGCACGGTAGTGCCCATGCCGGGTAGCCAGTCTACCACAAAAGCCTTCTGATATCGTGCATTGTCGTGTTGACGCTCGCCATACATATATCGGGTACCTTTAACAGGATCAAACCGTCCTCCCATTCCCCAGATCAGATTATCATTCAACACAAATACCTTTGACCCTACGACCACCTGAGTGGAAACACTTGAGAGAATGCTGAAGAGTTGAGTCAGGTAGTCCTTCTGAGGGACGATATCATTATTCCACCAAAGGACATAATCGGCCTTCAATATTTCCAGGGCAAACTTCATTCCCTTGTTAACCCCCCCACTCCACCAAAGGCCTCCATCACCCTTCAACAGGTGAATTTCAGGATAATGCTCACTGATCCACTGATGGGTACCATCGGAAGAACCATCATCTACCACTACAATGGGGACCTGCTCCTTAGACTTGCCCGAAAGGTCTATCAGCTCGTATAGCCCCGGCAGGCATTTTCTGGTAAACTCCAATCCATTAAACACGGGGATAATAATAGCAACTTTGGGATGATTCATTTATATGTAATTACTTATAGCCAACACAATTAATTTCAAGCGCTGAGGATTTACGTTTTTCAACAAAAACCAGACTCTCTCGCTATAGGATTAAAGTTACCCTATTAAGTTTATTTAACCAAGATCTTAAAGAAATTTTTAGTAAATTTACTACTGACAGAAACATATTGATAGATAAAAATGGGGTTTTGAATGTTTAACTTTTAAAATTCTTGTTGCAAAACACCCGATTAAAGATTACGACCCAGATCTTGCTCATAATGCCATTCATTTATCAGGGGGTTCCAGTAATGAATTCTAACTTTAATAATTGTTGTTGAAATGAAATATGTTGTGGTTATTCCTGCTAAAAACGAACAAAACAATCTTAAAACAATTCTAACCTCGCTGGTCAACCAGACCGTTCAACCTCAGCTGGTGTTAGTAATTGACAACGGCTCTATTGACCAGACCCCTGCAATCATAAAAGATTTTGCTTCTAAATACCCAACAATACACTACTTCCATTATCCTGGTGACCAAAGCTACAGTCTGGGAGGAAAGATTGTCAGGATTTTTAATGCCGGCAAAAAGCATCTGGGCACCCTTGGCCTGGACTATGATTATATTGTAAAGATGGATGCAGACATTCATTTTGAAAACGACCTCTTCCAGAAGTTGGCCTCACGGGTATCTGCAGAAAACTATGGCATCATTTCTCCCTTTTCCTATTACCACCAAAACGGGAGGATCATCTTCTCTTCCAATCCCGACTGGCATACCATCGGCAATTTCAAGATTTACAGCCACCAATGCCTGGAAGCCATGGGAGGTTTACGGGAAGATCTGGGATGGGATTGCGCGGATAATGTCATTGCAATGGAGCAAGGGTTTAAAACTACAATCCTCAGAGATATTGTGTACGAGGAGCGCAGGCCGATCGGGAGGTTTTCATTGCTGAAAGGCTGGAAAAGACAAGGAATCGGAGCCTATAAATTAAGATATGATGTATTGTACCTGTTCCTGAAAGCTACCCACGACATTGTCAGGCCTCCACTGCTGCTGGGCTCCTGGTTCTACCTGTGGGGGTATTTCTCAGCAATGCTGGGTCGGCAGGATCGGATATTATCGAGGCCACAAGGCAAATTACTGCGGCGATTGTTCTGGAAAAGCCTGTTGAAACGTTTGAAGGGCGGTAACTTTTACATGATGCAAAACATGCGTAAAAGAAAGCAATTTTCAGGCTGAGGTACCTGTCTTCCGGGAAATCTTCACCCGGTTATTGCGGACGGGCCATAAGCGGATTACATGGAAAAAGAAGAGGAAAATCCCGGTGGTATATCTCTTCCACATCCTTGCTGGTTCCAGGTAAAAACGGTAAACCCATTCCATATTGATCTTCCTGAGCCAGCCAGGTGCACGGGAGATATGACCTGAGATAAAGTCAAGGATGGCTCCTCCACCAATGATAATCCTCACATTAGCAAGGAGCTCCTTGTTGCGTGCAGCCCAAAGCTCCTGGCGGGGCACTCCCATGCCCAGCACCAGCACTTGCGCCCCTGAATCATTGATCTGCTTCACCAGCTGCTCTTCCTGAATCTGGTTGAAGTATCCCGAGTGCCATCCTGCCACTTCCAATCCCGGAAATGCGGCTTTGGCCTTTCGGGCAGCATTTTGAGCCACCCCGTCAACACCTCCCAGAAAAAACACCTTTTTATTCTGCTCAGCAATTAAACCCAGAATTCTGGGAATCAGGTCCGTGCCATTGAGGTTCTCCTTCAAAGGCACACCTGCTGCCAGAGAAGCCAACTTGATTCCCAGCCCATCATTGAGCAGTAATTCTGACTCGGCGATAGCCTCTGCATAATCTGTCCGTTGCTGAGCAATATTAAAACAATGAGCATTTAAAAAAAATATCGTATGACAGCTGGGGGCCTCCAGAAACCGGCCGCATTGGTCCAACACTTCCTGATGGTCCATTAGGTCAAGACTGATGTTGAAAAAAGGCACTCTCATAAAAAACCAATTTATCTGTTGTCAGGCAGGCTAGTTTGTTCAGAACGAAAACAAAACAGCAATTTTTTTCTTGAAGAAGTTACTTTTCTTCCGCTCCCTTTCCAGATAAACATATTTGCCATATTTCTTAAGGTCTGCCTTAACATCATTCACCACAACATATAACTTGTTGATTTTCTTTTGCTCTGCTTCACGTAGGTTTGCACTGAGAATATTTTTCCGGGTTACGCCTATGCGCGAGATGAAAAGGTTCAGGTCACTATAATTCATCAACAGGAATGAGTCGGTAAGCAATCCAAAGGGAGGAGTATCAACAATAACAAAATCATACTTTTCTTTCAGTTCCTGCATCAGCTGCGGTGTCCTGCTTCCTGATATCAGTTCAACAGGGTTGGGTGGCACCTGTCCGGCGAAAACAACATCCAGGTTGGGTTGTTTGGTAGGCTGCACGATATCCTCCAGGGAGGCCTTGTTGATCAAATAGGAGCTGATGCCATGCCTGGCTGGCTCACCAAACACTTCGGCAAACTTACCAGGATTGCGCAGGTCGAACTCCACCAATACCGTTTTACTGCTGGCCAGGGCAAAGCTGGCAGCCAGGTTGATGGAAGAAAAGGACTTTCCTTCATCAGGCATGGAAGAAGTGACCAGGATTACCTTTTTGTTTTCACCATGTAAATAATAGACGACATTACTGCGCAAAGAATGAAATGCCTCTGCCAGAGGCGTACGAGGAAAGTTCATAACCACATTTTCTTCAGAATTGCGGTTGTTGGGAATAGAGGCAATAACCGGAACAGGGCTGATCATCTCCACATCTTCTTTGGTGGCAATGCGGTTGTCTATCAGCTTCTTTAGTAGTATAATCAAGGAAGGAATTCCTATTCCAGCCATCAATGCCAGGATAAGGATAATTGACCTTTTAGGGCTTGAAATTCCCATATAGATGGGGGGTTCTATTACTTTGGCATCGGGAAGTTTTGAAGCCTTAATAATCTGTGCCTGCAACCTCTTTTCCAGTAAAGAAGTATAGGTGGCATCGTTTAGCTTAAACCTTCTTTCAATACCTAGCAGCTCACGCTGTGTTTGCGGCAGGGAAGAAAACTCAGCATTCAGATTGGATATACTGGCATTCAGGTCTTGAATTTCGCGCCGTGTCGTTTGCAGGCTGAAGCGAATGTTTTCAGCAATGACATCCTTGAGATTATCAATGCTGTTATTCAAAGTCGTCAACCGGGGGTTTTTCAACTGGTTTTGGCTAATGATACGCTGTTTTTCAGCATTAAGAGCTGTCAATTCCTGTATCAGGTTATTCAGCATGGGGTCATTCAGGCCCATTGAAGAAGGAGCCATTATCTGGGATGAATCTTTGTTTTCCGCAAA
>JAWOCF010000116.1:0-14523 GCA_046483935.1 Bacteroidales bacterium
CTGCCAATTAAATCAGTGTTAGTTTGAGTGTGAGAGAGAAGAAAACTATCAGATAATTTCACAATCTGATTATAATATTAACTTTGCAGATAATAATGCTTCATCATTTTTTAACGCCGGTGTCCGCACCACTGTCCCGGGGCGACTCGCCGTCCCCGACGGCGCCATCGGACATGCCGTCCAGCGCTACCGAACCATCATCCCCGCCCGTGGCGTCGACGAAGTCGACCGACCCGCCGCCACAGCCCATCGTGACGGCGAATGCCAGGGTGAGGCCGACCAGGGAGCCGACCAGGCTTTTCGCGACTGGCGTCATGTCCTCGTTCCTCCCGATGCCGCCCACTGCCACCCGGGGCGCGTCTCGAAGGGGGCGACGGCGGAACCGAATAAAAGCATCCCAGAGGTAACCAAGGGACAAAAAGAAGATCAGGATTCTGAATTGTAATTCAAGAACCTGAGTTTCAGAAAGAAAATGATTGCCAACCTATTGCTTTTTCACCATAATAAATAAAGCAGCCGACCCGCCGAAATGATTCTTTCGGGGGAAAGAATTCATGCAATTGCTTTATTTTTAGAATTTTATATAAAATAATTTCGGGCAGGTAGTGGTATTTGGCAATCTTTTTCTTACTTTCGCATGCGGAATTAACACTCATTTTACGGCTTCCAAAAAGCCGGAACAGAACCATCACCATGACCAATCCGCAAAAATCTACCAGGTATATCTTCGTCACCGGGGGAGTAACTTCTTCATTGGGCAAAGGCATCATTTCAGCCTCGCTGGCAAAACTATTGCAAGCCAGAGGATATAGCGTAACCATCCAAAAGCTGGATCCCTACATCAACATCGACCCGGGCACCCTAAACCCTTACGAGCACGGGGAGTGCTATGTAACAGAGGATGGGGCCGAAACAGACCTTGACCTGGGGCATTACGAAAGATTCCTGAATGTACCGACCTCACAGGCCAATAATGTAACCACCGGCAGGATCTATCAGGCCGTGATTGATAAAGAACGCCGTGGTGACTTCCTGGGCGAAACCGTGCAGGTCATCCCCCACATCACTGATGAGATCAAGCACAGTGTGAAGCTGCTGGGCGAAGATCATCAGTTTGATTTTGTCATCACTGAGATCGGGGGTACTGTAGGCGATATTGAATCTCTTCCCTATATTGAGGCCATCAGGCAGCTAAAGTGGGAAATGGGCGACAAGTGCCTGGTCATCCATCTAACCCTGGTGCCTTACCTGGCTGCTGCCAAAGAGTTGAAAACCAAGCCCACCCAACACAGTGTCAAGACCATGCTGGAATACGGGGTTCAACCTGATGTGCTGGTTTGCCGCACCGAAAGGCCCTTGAATGAAAGCATCCGCAGCAAGATCGCCTTGTTCTGTAATGTGGACCTGACCTCGGTGATTGAATCGATCGACACCAATTCTATCTATAAGGTCCCCGTGTTGATGCGCGAGGAGGAGCTTGATCAGGTAGTACTGCGCAAGATGAAAATGCCCATTGACTGTGAGCCGGATCTGGAGAAGTGGGAAAACTTCCTGCACCGTCTGGAGAACCCTGTCTGTACCGTAGACATCGGCCTGGTGGGCAAATATGTTGAACTGGTTGATTCCTATAAATCGATCATTGAATCGCTCATTCATGCAGGCACTACTCATGAGTGTAAAGTGAACCTGCGGTTGATTCATTCTGAACACATCAACAAGGAAAATGTCGCTGACATGCTGCAGGGACTGTCGGGCATCCTGGTGGCTCCGGGATTTGGTGACCGCGGCATTGATGGCAAGATTGCTGCCATCGAACACGCCCGCATCAACAATATTCCTTTCTTTGGCATTTGCCTGGGAATGCAATGCGCCGTGATTGAGTTTGCACGCAATGTATTGTCGCTGCCACAGGCCCACTCTACCGAAATGATGGCCAATACGCCACACCCGGTAATCGACATCATGGAGGAGCAGAAAACAGTATCTGCCAAAGGGGGTACCATGAGGCTGGGTGCTTATGAATGCGACCTGAAGAATGGAAGCAAAGCCGCCTCCATTTATGGAAAGAGCAGCATTTCGGAACGCCACCGCCACCGTTTCGAATTTAACAACAAGTATCTTGAGCAATTTGAAAACAATCAGATGCAAGCCGTAGGGTTTAATCCCCAGTCAAATCTGGTTGAGATTATGGAGTTAAACAATCATCCATGGTTCATTGGGGTGCAGTTCCATCCTGAATACAGCAGCACGGTTGCCAATCCGCATCCGCTGTTTGTTGATTTTGTGAGAGCTGCCATAACCTACAGCCAGCAGTAATTTGAATGGCCGCAGCATTTCTTTTAACAATTTTTGCCATGCTCAGCACCCTTACAGGTTCTGGCAATTAGACTATCTTTGCAACTGCAAATAAATACAACATATGAACAGGGATAATATAATAGGATTAATAATAATTGTTGGGATTTTAATTGGTTATAGCATTATAACAGCCCCCAGTGAGGAAGAAATCCGCGAACAAAGGAGAATTCAGGACAGCATCGCCCAGGTAGACCGCCAGCGCGACATAGCGGCCGAAACGGCCCGCCAGCAGGCCCAGCAGCGTGAGGAAGAAGATTTTCAGGACGACACTTTATCCCTGGAGACAGAGGCCCGCTCGGTTGATGAGCTGACTGATGCACAACGGGCCTTGCTGCAGGATCGTATGGGTAGCTTTGCGGCAGCCGGTGTGGGCCAGCAGGAATTTATCACCCTCGAGAATGAGGTGCTGCGCTTACAAATCTCTACCCGCGGAGGCCATGTTTATTCAGCAGAATTGAAGAACCGGCAGACCTGGGAGGGCGACCCCCTGATGTTGTTCTTCGGGGAAAATGATGAATTTGCCCTTCACTTTTTTGCGGCCAACCGCAGCATCAGCACTTCAGGGCTATACTTCACCCCTCATTATGAAGATACCCGTTATGAAGGGCAGACCCGGATCAGCATCCAGGAAGGTGATTCCACCAGCCTGTCCATGCGTGTGTATTCCGATCAGCATACGGAGCAAAGACCCAGCTATATTGAATATCAATATGGCTTGAGAGGTGATGACTACATGGTTGATTTCAACGTGAACTTTGTTGGGATGCAACAAGTGGTTGCCAACAATACTTCCTTTATCAATCTTGACTGGAAGCTTCATCTTCCGCGTCAGGAAAAGAACATAACGGCCGAACAGAATGCTTCAACGGTTTATTACAAATTTATTGGTGAAGACCCTTCCAGCCTGAGTGAGACCAAAGATGATACAGAGCGGCTGATTACCAGCCTGAAATGGATCTCTTTCAAGCAGCAGTTTTTTGCTTCTACGTTGATTTCCCCGCAGGGATTTCCCAATGCCGAAGTGTCCAGCGAAGCCTATCCCGAAGAGAATCAAGATTTTCTGAAGACCATGTCGGCCTCCATCAACCTGGGATACGATCCGCGGTCCAACAATTATTATCCGATGCAGTTCTATTTTGGGCCCACCCATTATCAGACCCTGCTCTCGTACGACATGAAGCTGGAACGCCAGATCCCCCTTGGATGGGGTATCTTCGGCTGGATCAACCGCCTGATTGTCATCCCGGTTTTCAACTTCCTGAACACCTTTGGCTGGAACTATGGGATCATTATCCTGGTGCTCACCGTGCTGCTCAAGCTGGTATTGATGCCCGTGGCCTACAAGACCTATATCTCGCAGGCCAAGATGCGGGTACTCAAACCCGAGATTGAGGAACTGGGCAAGAAATTCCCCAAGAAGGAGGATGCCATGAAAAAGCAACAGGCTACCATGGCGTTATACAAAAAAGCCGGTGTGAACCCCATGTCGGGATGTATTCCGATGCTGCTGCAGCTACCCATCCTGATTGCATTGTTCCGTTTCTTCCCCTCGTCGATCGAGCTCAGGCAGGAATCGTTTTTGTGGGCTACCGACCTATCGACCTATGATTCCATCCTGGAATTGCCCTTCACGATTCCCTTCTACGGCGACCATGTGAGTTTGTTTACCATCCTGATGACCATCTCAACGGTGATGTACACCCACCTGAACAGTAAGATGATGGGATCGGCCAACCAGATGCCTGGCATGAAAACCATGATGTACTTCATGCCCATCATGCTGATGGGATTCTTTAACAATTATGCTGCCGGCCTTAGTTATTATTACTTCCTGGCCAACGTGATCACCTTCGGGCAGATGTTCCTGTTTCAGAAATTTGTGAATGAAGATGCTTTACATGCTAAGATCCAGGAGAATAAAAAGAAACCAGTCAAGAAATCAAAGTGGCAGCAGCGCATGGAAACCATTACAAAACAACAACAGATAGAAGCCAAAAAGAAAAAGAAATAAAAACATAACAGATTGTTTTCCTAAACTGCCTTCACCCGATGGAGGCAGTTTTTGTATTTTTGCTGAAACAAAGCCTTCAGGATCATGTGGTCAGTAACACGCAGAGTTTTCTTACCTTTGAGCAAATTTTTCAACCTATGAGCACCATGGATATTACTGCCATCACCCCCGTAGACGGCAGGTATGCGAAAGCCACTGAACCCCTGCGTGGTTATTTTTCCGAAATGGCACTGATCCGTTACCGGGTCATGGTAGAGGTAGAATATTTCATTTCGCTGACACAAATCCCCTTAGCCCAGCTGGCCTCTTTTCCCACTGAGCAGATTGAGCCCCTGCGGGAACTCTTCCGCAATTTCTCCCTGCAGGATGCCCAACGAGTAAAGGACATTGAGAAAACCACCAACCATGACATCAAAGCGGTTGAATATTTCCTAAAGGAATCATTCGACCGGCTGGGGCTGAGTGCTTACAAGGAGTTTATCCATTTTGGGTTAACCTCGCAGGACGTAAACAACACAGCCATGCCACTGACCCTGAAGGATGGCCTGCAGCAGGTGATCATTCCTTCGCTGGAAGAAATGATCAACGAATTGAAACAAATGGCCCGCCAATGGCTTCATATCCCAATGCTGGCGCGCACCCACGGGCAACCCGCCTCCCCCACCTCTCTGGGTAAGGAAATCCTGGTGTTTCATGAAAGGCTTGCCAAACAGCTGGCACAGTTAAAACAGATGCCTTACCCCGCAAAATTTGGCGGGGCCACCGGCAATTTCAATGCCCATCATGTGGCCTATCCGCAAACCGACTGGGTAGCCTTCGCCAATGCCTTTACCCAACAACTGGGGCTGGAACGCTCGCAGACAACCACTCAGATAGAACATTACGACAATCTGGCTGCCATTTTTGATTGCCTGAAACGCATCAGCACCATCATCATCGATATGAACCGGGATTTCTGGACTTACATCTCCATGGAATATTTCAGGCAACGGATCGTAGCCGGCGAGGTAGGCTCTTCGGCCATGCCCCATAAGGTGAACCCCATAGATTTTGAAAACTCCGAAGGCAATGCAGGGGTGGCCATTGCCCTGTTCGAACATCTGGCTGCCAAACTGCCTATATCGCGCCTTCAAAGGGATCTTACCGATTCTACGGTATTGAGAAATACAGGCGTTCCCCTGGCCCATTTGCTGATTGCAGTAAAATCAACCCTTCGGGGCCTGAGGAAACTGACCCTGAACCAACAGGCTCTTGAACAAGACCTGGAGAAAAACATGGTGGTGGTGGCCGAAGCCATCCAGACGGTCCTCAGAAGCCTCAATGTAGAGAATCCTTATGAGCAACTCAAGGAGCTGACCCGAAACAATCAGCCCATCACCCGCCAGCGGCTGGACGATTTTATTGAGACCCTGGAGATTCCCCGCCAACAGAAAGATGCCTTGAAAAAGATTACCCCATTTAACTATACAGGCATTCTGCCAGAAATTAATGATTGACATTCAGGAGCACCATGAATAATTTCCTCAAAATCCTTGGATACATTCGTCCTTACAGCAGCAAGGTGATCCTCAATGTGTCATTCAACCTGCTTTCGGTGATTTTCTCGTTGTTTTCGCTCACCATGGCCATTCCCTTTCTTCAGATTCTTTTTGAAGACCAGCCTGTAGTGGAGCAACCTCAGGCTTTTGCATTGTCAACCGAGGCCATTGCCAGCCAGTTTAACTACTACATCACCATTTTCATCCAGGATTACGGCCCTTCCTATGCCTTGTTGTTTATCAGCTTATTGATAATAATCACCAGTTTCCTGAGAAATGCCTTCAAATACCTGGCCTTGTATTACCTCACGCCACTGCGCAATGGAGTGGTGAAGGACCTGCGCAACAACATTTACCAGAAATCGATGGATCTGCCCCTCTCCTATCACTCGGGCGAACGTAAGGGCGACATCATCTCGCGCATGTCGAACGATGTGCACCAGGTAGAGATCAGCGTGATCAGCTCACTGGAGATGGTGTTCCGCGAGCCCATCACCATCATCGTGTATCTGGCCAGCCTGATGATCATGAGCCCCCAGCTAACCCTCTTTGTGTTGGTGCTGCTGCCACTAAGCGGATTAATCATCGGACGCATTGGCAAAACACTGAAAAGCACCGCCCTGCGAGGCCAGGGCAAGCTTGGCATCATCATGTCGGTAGTGGAAGAGACCCTTTCGGGCATCCGGATTATTAAAGCGTTTAACGCCGAGGAAAAGATGAAAAACAGGTTTCTGAGCCTGAACAGTTTCTTCACCCGCATCATGAATAAGATGCACCGGCGTCAATACCTGGCCTCGCCCATGAGTGAATTTATGGGCACCTTTGTGGTGGTCATTATCATGTGGTATGGTGGATCGATGGTATTGTCAGGGACTTCGGGGTTGTCATCTCCGGCCTTTATCACCTATCTGATCATTTTCTCCCAGATTATTCACCCCTCCAAATCTTTCTCCCAGGCTTATTACAATATACAGAGGGGGATGGCCTCGGCCGAAAGGATTGACGAGATCCTTCAGGCACCAAACCCCATCAGGGAGGTTGCCAATCCGGCGAGAAAGCATGAGTTTGACTCGCACATCACCTTTAAGAATGTGAGCTTCAAATACGAAAAGGAGTGGGTGCTGAAAGACATCAACCTGACCATCAAAAAAGGACAGAAAGTGGCCCTGGTAGGGCCTTCAGGAGCAGGAAAATCAACCTTTGTTGATCTGATACCCCGCTTTTATGATGCTACCGAAGGCACCATCCTGATTGACGACATCCCCATCACCGAGCTAAGCATCGCCGACCTGCGCAGCCTGATGGGCAATGTGAATCAGGATCCCATCCTGTTTAATGAAAGCTTCTTTAATAACATTGCCTTTGGGGTGACCAACGTCTCGGAGCAGCGGGTCATCAAAGCGGCAGAAATTGCCAATGCCCGTGAGTTTATTGAGCGTTACCCCCTGGATTATTATACCAACGTGGGCGAGCGCGGGGGTAAGCTTTCGGGAGGTCAGCGTCAGCGCATAAGCATTGCCCGGGCCGTGCTGCTGAATCCTCCCATTCTGATCCTTGATGAGGCCACCTCATCGCTGGATTCGGAATCCGAAAAAATGGTTCAGCAAGCCCTCTACAACATTATGCAGAACCGTACGGCCATCGTGGTGGCTCACCGCCTTTCCACCATCATCAATGCCGACCTGATATGTGTGATGGAGAATGGCAGGATTGTCGAACAGGGCACGCATAAGGAGTTGATGGAAAAAGGCGGAATGTATAAAAAGCTGCACGACCTTCAGATGTTTTCCTGAATCAGGCTTTCAGGATTTAAGGATAATGATTAATTTTGCAGCCGGCCAGGCACTATGCCTGCCGGATCATAAACAGAAAACTATAATCCATGGATTTAAGCAAAATACTTACCATTGCCGGAAAAGGAGGCCTGTACTCAGTGGTTTCCCAATCAAAAACCGGACTGATCGTTGAATCACTTATTGATGGCCGGAAAATGCCCATCTTTGCCTCCCATCAAACCAGCTCACTGGAAGACATCAGCCTATTTACCTACGGCGAGGATGTACCTCTGAAAGAGGTGTTATGGAAAATCCACGAGAAGGAAGAAGGTAAGCCAGCCATCAATCCCAAGTCTTCTGCCGCCGAGCTGAAAGCTTATTTTGAAACCGTTCTGCCTGAATATGACCAGGAAAGAGTGTATGTATCCGACATCAAAAAGGTGCTCTCGTGGTACAACCTGTTGCTGGAAAAGGGGTTGATTACACCTCCCGAAGAAGAGACTCCGGAAGAGCAGCAGCCTTCCTCGCCCGAAAATGACAAAGGGGAAGAGCCTTCAGAGACCGATCAGACCACATCCTGAAAAACATTATTAAGTCCGGCCGGTGCCGGACTTTTTTTAAATCCTGCATCATGTATCAGAAACTCCTGCGTCCTTTGCTGTTCCGGTTTGACCCTGAGGCGATCCATCATTTTGTCAGCCTCATGCTTCGGGCCATGATGCCTGTTCCCTTACTGGGATCACTGATCAGAAAATATTACACCATCGCAGACCCCCGCCTTGAGCGGGAGGTATTTGGCATCCGGTTTCCCAATCCTGTAGGCATGGCGGCAGGTTTTGACAAGGAGGCTAATTTATACAATCACTTGCGGGGGCTGGGGTTCGGGTTCATTGAGATTGGCACCGTGACCCCTGTGGGGCAACCAGGCAACCCTAAGCCCCGGCTGTTTCGTTTGCCCCAGGATCAGGCACTGATTAACCGGATGGGATTCAACAATCAGGGAGTGGAGCAATTTGTCAGGAACCTGAAAAAGCAACAACCCCGGATCATCATTGGTGGCAACATTGGCAAAAACACCGATACCCCCCAGGAAAAAGCCGTTGATGATTATTGCGCATGTTTCACAGCATTGTTTGACCATGTAGATTATTTTGTTGTCAATGTTAGCTGCCCCAACATTGCCGGGCTGTCAAAAATGCAGGACAAGGACCAGCTCATAGCCTTACTCTCGGCCATCCAGGAAATCAACCAGCAGAAACCCTCACCCAAGCCCGTGCTGCTAAAGATAGCTCCCGACCTGAATAACCTCCAGCTGGATGAAGTGGTAGAGATCATTCAGCAAACCAGCCTAAATGGTATCATTGCCACCAACACCACCACCAGCAGGGAAAACCTGGAAACACCTGCTGCAAAAGTTGAAAGCATCGGCCGTGGGGGATTGAGCGGGAAACCCATCCGTGACTTATCGACTCAGGTTATCGCTTATCTTCACCAGAAATCAGGGGGCAGCATCCCTATCATCGGGGTGGGAGGCATTATGACTCCCCAGGATGCCCTGGATAAGATACAAGCCGGGGCAACACTGGTACAGGTATATACAGGTTTTATTTATTCAGGCCCTTCTCTGGTGAAAAGGATCAACAAAGCCCTTCTTAAATCGTTATAACTATTGGTGAGGATTCAATGATCATCATGGTATCATTGCATCCTTATACAACTGATAGCTTATAATGATGATTAAAAAGACCATAACAGTAATATTGCTACTGACTATTTCCCTTCTGCCGGTTATCGGCCAGCAGGGCCGGTTTTCCTTTCCTCCTAATCGTTCCTATATCAGTATTCCGGTAGAGATCAGCCAGAACCTGGTCGTTATCCCTGTGAGCATCAATGATTCGCCACCCCTGAACTTCATCCTTGACACGGGCATACGAACAACGATTCTTACTGAACCAGCCATTGCCCAGGTGCTTGAGCTGGATCTGGATGAGCGCATCTATCTATACGGGCTTGGGGGGTCAGGTTTAATCCAGGCAGCCAAGGCTGATGATGTAGCCCTGAAGGTGGGAAGCATCACGGGCAACAACATGAATCTCATTGTTCTGCCTGAAGGCCTCCTGGCCTTTTCGGAGATCTTTGGATTTCCGGTCTACGGCATCATTGGTTATGATCTTTTCAGGCAGTTTCCGGTGTATATCAACTATATCTCCCGGCAGATACGAATCTATAAGGAGCCTACCTACCGCATGGGAAGAAGAACACAGGTGGTACCCCTGCAAATGGTGGATGGAAAGCCCTATACCCGCGTCGACATTATAGGGCACCAGGGAGACACCCTTACCACCAACCTGCTGGTAGACTTAGGGGCCAGTCATCCCCTCTATATTAATGACGATCATGTTGACCTGGCACCCCGGACCCTTGAAGGTTTTCTTGGGAAGGGCATCAGCGGCACCCTGATGGGCCAGGTGGGGCGCATCAATAAGATAATGATCGGTGAGCAGGTGGTTGAGGAGCCCATCATAGCCTTTCCCCACGGTCAATTCCTGACTTACGACGGACAGCAACTTGACTGGGAGGGCCTGATCGGTGGGGGATTATTAAGCCGCTTTCACTTGCTGATTGATTATCCCTCGGGGCGCATGGTACTGGATCCCAACAACAAAATTCAGGATCCTTTTATTTTTAATCTCAGCGGCCTGGAGGTGATTGCTACCGGCCCGGCATATCAGACCTTTAAAATTCAACATGTGCGGCCGGGTTCTGCGGCCTATGAAGCAGGAATCATGGCAGGAGATCTGATTATCTCACTGAATTCAAGAGGCTACAAGGAACTCAGCCTGCAGCAGATACTGGAGATCCTCTCGGGCGAGGACTCCGACATCATGAATATAGAGGTCGTACGAGGCACTGAGGTGATCAGGAGGCGCTTCCGCCTGCGAAGTGACATATAGAGGCCACTAAAAAAAGAGGGGCCCTGAGGCCCCTTGAATTCACTCAGAACACCACCTTAATGAACCTCGATCTTTAAGGCTTTACGATCTTTTTGCCGCCCTTGTTCCCGCCACAATTCGGGAGTAATCTTCCAATGATTCAGGGCCTTCACTTCTACCTGATCGCGTTGCCTGAAATAGTTGACCAACTCGGTGCGCAGGTCCTTTTGGGAGGTAAACACAATCCTTGAACTGATCTGCTCATGCGTTAAGCCAGCTCCGGTGGTGAGATGGCCACCGCCACCGCTGCCCCGGTAGGAGTTAATGGCCACCCGGTATACCTTACCGGTTTCGAAAGCAGCCCCATCGCTCATAGATAGGATATGCACGCGCGAGCCTGCAGGTTTTGAAACATCAACCGTATATTTTATGCCTGCCGCCGAATCAAAATTGAAATAAGGATGACGCAACATCATGCGGCCCGAACTGTCAAATGTCTTGTTTCCCTCCTGATCCTGGCGAAGCAGCAGCAGGTGATCATCAGGACCTTGCATATGATTGAGCCACAATGAATATGAATATTCCAGATAATCAAGAACCTCCTGCCCGGTAAGCTCCATGGCATACAGATAATTCTCGTACTGATACAATTTGAAGAAGTCACGTACCCTGAGCCTGCCAGCTTTTAACACCTCATTAAAAGCCAGGGGGGCAGTAAAAGATATCTGAGCATCGGCCACCTCCAGTTGCACGGAGTGGATCAGGTCGGAAAAAGGGGCACTCCCGTAAAATGCATCGATAGAATAAATGTCGTTGCTCAGGGTTCCTACTGTTTCACTGGAAAAGGCAAGGATCTCGTCAACTTCTTTCTGAAAAGCTTTCAGATATTCATGACTGGGTACCACATCTTTTGTGGACAACAATTCACCCTGCACTTTTTTCTTGCTGAAAGTCTTCCTGGAGGGCTGTTCCATGGTAATCTCTGCCACAGCCACTGACCCGGCATGAGGAGCAGCTCCCATAATCAATACCTCTCCGCCCTGGTTGTTTGCCACCACTTCCATCCGCTCGCGGTGATCGTGGCCCGTAAAGATCACATCAAACCCGGGAACATTCGCTGCAATGTACTGACTTGCATTGTCGGGTTCGGGCCTCTGAGGATCGAACTCCCGGGGGCCCATGCCACTATGAAACAAGCCAATCAACACATCGGGTTTTTCATGCTCCTGGATGTATGGCACCCAGTAACGTGCAGCTTCCACCATGCTCTGAAACTCAAGCCCTTCCCACAAATGGGGTGGCAGCCAGTTGGGCACACCCGTGGTGGTAAGCCCCAGCACAGCCACTTTCACCCCCTGGCGTTTGATGATGGTATAAGGTGTAAAATAAGGTTCACCGGATTGGTCGTCCAGCACATTGGCACCCAGATAAGGAAAAGCAAACTCTTCCTGTAGCCGGTTGTAAACCTGGGGGCCGGCTTCAATATCATGATTGCCCACGGTGGCTGCATCATACTTCATCAGGTTCATCACCCGGCTGAAGAGGTTGCGCTTATGATCCTGCACAAAATTGGCATAATAGGCTGCCGGGGTTCCCTGCAGCAGGTCGCCGTTGTCGAGCAGGATAATATTGTTGGATGATTGCGTGCGGGCCGCTTGCAGCAGGTAATGCACGTTGGCCAGGGAAGCATCAAAAGGACGATCATTCACAAAATCGTAGGAGAACAACCGGCCATGAACATCGGTAGTAACCACCACCTGGATCTTTACTTCCCTGGCAAACCCAGCTGCTGTAAACACAAATAACAGGATGGCGGCAATAAAAAAACGAAACCTCATCTTCAATTTAATTTTCATTGATAAATAAAACAACAATCATTGTTGACAGGGGCCTAAAGAAAAAGGCACCTGCAGGATGCCTTTTTCTCTATCAATCCAAAAAACATATTGAACTTATTGTCCCAGATAAGCTTTCAGAAGCTTACTTCTGGAAGTATGCTTCAGGCGGCGGATCGCCTTTTCCTTGATCTGACGTACCCGCTCGCGGGTGAGGTCAAACTTGGCCCCGATCTCATCGAGGGTAAGACCATGATTCATGCCGATACCGAAGTACAGGTTAATCACATCTCTTTCCTTATCGGTAAGGGTAGCCAGTGAGCGTTGGATCTCGCGGGCCAGTGATTCGTGAATCAGGCTGGAATCCGCATTGGGTGAATCCTGGTTAACATAAACATCCAGTAAGCTGGCATCCTCACCCTGCACCAGGGGGGCATCCACCGACACATGATGCGTTGAGATCCGGAAGGACTCAGCGATCTTGTCTACATGGATATCCAGTGCTTCAGCCAGTTCTTCAGTTGAAGGAGGACGTTCAAATTTTTGCTCCAGCCTGGAGGCTTCTTTTTTGATCTTGTTCAAAGAGCCTACCTGGTTCAACGGCAGACGGACAATACGGGACTGTTCGGCCAGGGCCTGAAGAATAGATTGACGGATCCACCACACAGCATACGAGATGAATTTAAAACCACGGGTTTCATCAAAACGCTTGGCAGCCTTGATCAAACCTAAGTTGCCTTCGTTGATCAGATCCGGCAAGCTCAACCCCTGGTTCTGGTATTGCTTGGCAACAGAAACCACGAAACGCAGGTTGGCTTTGGTGAGTTTTTCCAAAGCTGCCTGGTCCCCTTGCTTGATGCGCTGTGCAAGCTGGACTTCCTCCTCGGCCGAGATCAGTGGTACTTTACCAATCTCCTGAAGGTACTTATCCAGGGACGCGGTATCTCTGTTGGTGATGGATTTGGATATCTTTAATTGTCTCATGCTAAATTATAAAGGTTTGAATATTAAGCTTTCCGGGATGGGGAGTGACCTATGGTGAAAAAACCCCCAAAGGTACAAAAAATTAAGGACAAACACAATCCTAATTTATCGCAGCCCCAGCCCGAAGTACTGTTTGTTGCCATTGGCAGTAATCCCTTCAATCAGGACCCCGCCGTTTTTAGATTCTAATAAACTATGAAGCTCCTGGGGCGACCTGACCGGCTGCCGGTCAACATGAGTGATGATAAAGCCATCGCTGATGCCGGCACTTTGCATGGGCCCTCTGGCCACACTTTTCACTCTGATGCCATGCTCCAGATTCAGTTTCACGAGTTCATTACGGGTCAGTGGCTCCAGCCGGACACCCAGCTGTTGATCGAAAGCACCTTCCCGGAACGACATGGCGGTTTGCTCGCCATAGATATTCTGTAATATTACTTTAGTTTCACGCTCGCGGCCATCCCGATAATAGGTCACCTGAATTTCATCACCAGGCCGCTGCCGGCCAATGGTTTCCTGAAGCTCAGCGGTTGATTTGATCGGATGGTCATTGATCCTGCGTATGACGTCTCCTTCCTGAAGGCCCGCTTTTTCTGCCGCACTGTTTTCTGTGCTATATCCTGCAATATAAACGCCTTGCACGATATCAAGGTTCAGTTCCTGGGCAATCTGGCTGTTGAGCTCCACGATGTTTACCCCGAGCAGCCCGCGCTGCACCTCACCATATTCAAGCAGATCAGCCATTACCTTACGGGCTATATTGATGGGTATTGCAAAAGAGTACCCGGTAAAGGTTCCGGTGGTTGATGCGATGGCAGCATTAATGCCAATAAGCTCTCCCTGGGTATTGACCAGGGCGCCCCCGCTGTTGCCTCGGTTTACGGCTGCATCGGTCTGAATATAGGATTCGATGGCCGACCCTCCTCCCAGGATGTTGATACTGCGTGCTTTGGCACTGATAATTCCTGTGGTAACCGTAGAAGTAAGGTTAAAGGGGTTGCCCACTGCCAGCACCCACTCTCCTACTCTTGCAGCATCCGAATCGCCGAAAGGCAGTGCAGGCAGATCTTTGCGGTCAATCCTGATCAG
>JAWOCF010000143.1:0-5670 GCA_046483935.1 Bacteroidales bacterium
GTTGGAAATAATTCATGCCAAAAGTAGTATTTATTCCTGAACAATGAAAAGAACAGCAGGCACCGCTTTTTATTTGGAGGCGTCTGGTTCCAGTTTCATCAGTACTTCCTGCAAAATGGAGATAATCTTGCTAATCTCCTGCTCCAGAGTACTCATACTGAGGGCCACCGATTTGGGGTCTTCCTCAGTGCGAATCTGTTGCTGTATTTTTTCCACCCTGTTGGCCACCTCAGGAAATCCCAGGTAAGAAAATCCGGGCTTAACCTTATGAAGGTACTGGCAGGCTTCCTCCAGCTGGCTGGCTTCCAGGGCCTGTCTTGCCTGCTCAACATTGGCAGGCACCTGCTTGATAAAGTGCCTGATCATCGAACGGGTTGCCTGCAGGTCATCATCAAAAATATCCCAGAGGGCTTTCCTGATATGATTGCGGGCATTTTGACGTTCCCCAATAGATAATGTTGGTGAGGAAGTTCTTTTCTTTTTGGGTTCTGCTGCCAGACAATACTTCCTGATTCTTTGAATCAACTCCTGATGATCGCAGGGTTTGCTGATATAATCATTCATTCCCGATTCATTCACCAGGGTGCGTGTTTCGGGGGTGATGTCGGCCGTAAGTGCAATAACCGGCACCTGTGGGTTCAGCACCCGGGCATGGCCCTGCCTGATGGCCCGGGTTGCTTCATACCCGTCCATTTCAGGCATGTGAACATCCATCAGTACCAGGTCATAGGGCTTTTTCTCCAGCATTTGCAAGGCTTCTTTTCCGTGATTGGCGATGTCGGGATCGATCTTCCATTTTTTCAGAATCCTTGCCATAACAAACTGGTTCATGTTGTCATCTTCAACCAGCAGGATTTTGAGCCCGGACAGATCTTCCATCGAGGTTCCATCTTTTTCCATTTCCCCGGTTAAGGGTTGATCACTGATTTCCATTGGAATCTCAAACCAGAAGGTAGACCCGATGCCTTCAATACTTTTCACCCCAATGGAGCCGTCAAGCAGCCCCGTTAGTTTTTTACAAATGGATAGCCCCAGGCCAGTACCGCCATACTTGCGGAAGGTATGAGCTTCGGCCTGCGAAAAACTCTCAAAGATATTCTCTTGCTTATCCTCGGGGATACCGATGCCTGTGTCAGATACTGCAAACCTGATCCGGCACTTGTTGCCATTGGTCTGCAGCACTTTGGCATATACATCAATATGACCTTCCTGGGTAAATTTCAGGGAGTTGCTCAGCAGGTTCAGTAAGATTTGCTTTAATCTGGAAGGATCTGAATGGACCATTTCGGGGACATTCTCATTGAGGCGCACCCTGAGCTGAAGGTTCTTTTCGTCGGCCTTGAATTTCACGGCATTAACTGAATCTTTGACCAGTTGTCGCAGGTTGAATCCGGTAAAATCCACACCCAGCTTTCCGGCTTCCAGTTTGGAAAAGTCAAGCACATCATTAATAATCCCCAGCAGATGATCAGAAGAGAATTTTATAGACCTTAAATATTCCTCCATGGCGGGAGGAATATTCTCATCATTGACCATCAGGTCGGCCAATCCTATAATAGCATTCAGGGGGGTACGAATCTCATGGCTGACACTTGAGATGAACAAGGATTTGGCAGTTACGGCCACTTCTGCTTCTTCTTTGGCAGCTTTCAACTCTACTTCCATCTGTTTCCTTTCGGTGACATCGTAGATGATGGAATGGTTCAGGATGCGTCCCTGAAGCTCAATTTTGCTATGATATACTTCCACATCACGAATGACCCCTGATTTCAAACGGTGCCTCATGTGCCTGCCGTTGTAATGCTGGAGGGACTGCTCTTCATTGTCCCGGTCAGCATCCTGCGAATCCGTCTGGTCAATATCATTAATATTCATGCTTACCAGCTCCTGTTGCGAATACCCGTAATAGCTACATGCACTTGCATTGGCATCTTCAATATCGCCGGTGTCAGGATTGATGATCAGCATCACCACAGAGTTTTGTGAAAACAAACTCTTGTAGCGGTATTCACTCTCGCGCAGGATTTCTTCGTTCTTTTTCTTTTCGGTAACATCAGAATGTGTTCCCAGCACCCTGACCGGTTTTGACTGATTGTCAAATACCACCGAAAGCTTCACTTGCACCCACCGGTAAGAACCGTCCTTACAACGCATGCGATATTCCGTTTCCAGGTCTGGAATTTCCCCTTCTCTGATCTTCTTGAACATTTTCAGGGCTTTGTTGTGATCCTCTGGATGAATCAGATCGATCCATGCTTCCAGGGTGTCAGCAACATCCTTTTCCTGATAACCCAGCATCTCTTTCCACTGCAGGGAAAGATAAAGGGAGTCGGACTCCAGGCTGTAATCCGATATTCCATCATTTGTGGCCAGCAAAATGAGCGAGTAGCGTTCCTCGGCTTCAATCAGTTTGGCCTCGAATTGCTTCTTATCATTGATGTTCAGGGCAACACCCAGAAAAGCAGGCTTGTTGTTAAAGTCAATCAGCCTGGCTGAGAAATCAACCCATATTACTTCCTCATTTTTATTCCTGATCTGAAACTCCACGCGCATTCCTTTACCCGTTTCGCCCGAGAACCACTTCTCGGTATTCAGGTCATGCAGGCTTTGAGGATGGATTAACTGCCAGATTTCCATAGAGAGCAGCTCCTGGGCCGAATAGCCTGTGAGTTGTTCCATAGCCTTGTTGACGTACTTGAGCCTGTAATCCTGGAAGATGAGCATGGCAGTAGGAGCTGCTTCCATCAAGCCCTGGTAGTGTTTCTGGTGCTTGCGGTTACGGCGTTGAGAGAGATTTTGATGCCAAAAGACGATTAAAGATCCAATCAGCAAAAGAATTAACCCGATGATGATCATTAACGGATAACCTTTCAGGGGCATGGCTGCCAGAAGGGAAGTGATGCCTTTGGCGGCAAGGGCAAATAGTGGCACCATAAAGGAATGGACGGTCCTGGCAGATAAGAGTACAGATTCAACATATCCTATACCTGACAGAGGTGACAAGGGGAGTTCATGCTTTTCAACGAAGGAGGGTAATTGCGAAAAGCCTGGTTGCACGGTGGTCTGCTCAACTCCTGATCTTGAGGCGGGAAGGATGCCATAGACTGGAGAGATAGTACAGGAGGAAATGACCAGAAAGCAACTAATTACACAGAGTAAAATTTTTTTCACGCAAGGAGCTTAGTTTAACATATCAATTTTGTCGGACAAACAAAATATACTTTACCGGGCAAAGATATAAAAGTTATATTCGCTTTCCAAATAAAATAACCTGATAGAATGAAAAAATAAGTGGATTAAAACTGGCCAATAGGTAAAAACCCTTACCAGACAATACATCCAGTCTGTTATTCATTAAAAAAAATAATTAAATTATTTTAAATCATCAGGAACTCTCAGGCCTTATTAACGTTTCTGTGATCAAAAAATTACCTTTTTCCCTTCTGAAGAGCATCATATTTTTGGCTGGAATACTGGCCTCCAGTCGGACAAATATTTAATGAGGTCACCTCTCAAGTCCTATACAAGTCCTATACAAGTCTTACTTTGTTTGGCCAAAGGAAGCCTTGTATTGATGATGTATAGGAGAAGTGAGTCATTTTAGCCAATAGGGCTTTCACACCAGATGATGTATATCAGTGTGCAGAGGATATTACCCTGAAAGGATTTTAAACGCCTGCAACCTGAAAGTGAGTTATTTTTGGCATCTGGAATCTGCTGCAAAATTAGCCGGGAAAGTTAGCAGCAGGGCGAAGCAGGAAGAAGAGATGGCTGTTTAAATAAACTGAAGTTTCACATCTTTCAGAAACTTCTCTTCCAGCAGACGGGCAATTTTTTTGACTACTGTTCTTCTGATTTCCAGTTCCACCGGTAAGTTAGGATCCTGATGAGCTATATTTACGGCGGTACCCACCCGGAAATCAATCTCATCACTTTCCAGGAACATTTTTACAACCTGATCAGCGGGGCCCTTTCCCAGTTCAGTTTGCGGATTAAAATGTTCCAAAATTCCTGCGATTTTGCTCAGTGTGAGGATGCCTTCGGATACCAGGTCAATTCCTTCCATATAGGATAGAGGAGGTAAATCAGGATCATCAAACTCCAGGGTGTCCTTTACCGGAATATTGAGTTCCCTGCCTATAATGTCGGCGGTAGTGCCACCACAAAGAATCTTTTTTCCTTCGAAATTTTGTACCACCCCGGCCAGGCGGGTATCCTGGTTCTTATCGTAAGGCGGGCCTGAACAAAGCAGCAGCTTACGTGGGCTCCTGAAATAAATAACAGCACTGCTTATGTCGTCTTTTGGCTGATAACCGTCATTGGCATGTGCTTTTATTACAATGTTCCCTGCCAGCTTACTGGCTGATATACCAGCATTTTCTAATAAACTGTTTTTCACCATCCTGGTCACATTTTCCCACTCCCAACCCAGCAGGAAGTTGGGTTTGCCCAGGCCTGACTGGGTCACTCCATCCGTCAGCAAAATAATACGGTCTTCTTTTTGTGCCTGGAAGGAGCACATCTTGATTTCCTTGCCCTTGTTTTTCTCTGAATTTAAAACAATATTATTCCACTGTGGCATAAAAAATTCCTGGCCCCTCATGATAATAGGATCGGGGTTATCGTAATTGACGATGGTGGTGATGCCGTTGTCTTCAATGTCCACGATGGTAAAGGTTGAGTAACTCACCTTTCGCACGCTGCATACCGGAAGGGTATTCATGATGATTTCGGTAATCTTGTGTGGGTCTTTATGCTCGCGGGTGAAATTCAGGGCCATTGTGGCAGTTAGTGTGCTGAGCATATTGGCCTTTACCCCATGGCCCATTCCATCAGAAAGGACCACCACGGTACGTTTCTCTTCCTTGACCCGTTGCGACAGAAAGGTGTCTCCGCAGATGCGCTCTCCGACGTGATTTTTCTGCGAAGAGGCTACTTCAATATAAAAAGGGCTATCGCTCATAGGAGGCATCAGGGTTTCTTTATCTTCTGGTAGGTTTCGATAATGGAATTCAGCATTTTTTCAGTGTTGCTGGCCCCTTCTCCCAAAAGGAATGCTATATTCTGCACCATTTTCAGGTTTTCATCTACGACCTCCGTTACCCGATTCACAATTTCTTCCTGGCGCACTTCGGCCACGTACATATTGCGGAACACCGCTCCCACAATTTTACCGGGTTTCAGTGAATAGATGCTGACATTGAGCAAATCATCGCCATAAGGCATGTCTTTACTGACGATGTTTTCATTATTCTCCAGTACGAAAGAAAACAGGTTGTAAATATTAAAGGGCAGCAGCGTTTTCAGATCTGCCCCAACCAGGCCAGGAATCACCTCATTGATCAGTTCGGCATCTTCACCCAAGACCTTGATAAAGCTTTTGTTAGACTCAATTACCTTCAGTTTTTCATCAACAATAACTGCTGCCGAGGGGAGGTTGTGCAGCAAGGTGGAAGTGGTTTCCAGGGCCAGCTTGATCCGCTGATTTTCCTGACGCAACTCACGGTCATTCTCCTTAAGGCGTGTTTCCTGTTTCTGGAGTTTTTCGTTATTTTTCTTCAGCGTGCGTATGTAGTCCTGCTTGTTCTTCTTTTGATTTTTGTTTCTGAATTTCCGGATAAACACATGAGAAGCTGTTTGTTTCCCGGAGTGTGTTGAGGAGAATGATTG
>JAWOCF010000192.1:0-2500 GCA_046483935.1 Bacteroidales bacterium
GTGAAGGTGTAGGGCTGCAGCTCAGCCATCCAGGGCAGGCGGGTCCATGCCAGCAACCAGCCTCCCAGCATGATGACCACCCCTGCCCATCCCCAGCCCGGAAAGCCCGGGCCGGAGACTGCATCGGTGGTTTCTTTTTTATGAGAGGTGTATACCCTGATAAAGAAGGGAGTCACCACGATTGCCACAAACAGCACGATGGCTATGAAGACAAGCCATGAGAAGCCGGCATGCTCCATGGTGAGGGTTGTGGTGCGCGGGGGGAAGTCAAGAAATGAGTCAAGCGGATAGCCCGCCAGCCAGGCGCCCGCAAGAGGCGCCCCAATCAGCAGCAACAGCACCAGGATGGCATACAACAACTTTCTCATTGCCATGAATCTTGATGGTTTCCATCACCTCCTTCTGTAGCAGGCTTTGCATGATATCAGCAGGCCCGGCAGTTCAGGGAATCTGGTCCTTACTCATGGGAATCTCAGATGGTCTGATCTGTATCAAAGTTTTCCAGATAATGAACCAGTCTTTGCAGGAACTGCCCCCCCAGGGCACCATCTACCACGCGGTGGTCGCAGGCCAGCGAGAGGGTCATGATGGGCCTGATGCCCATGGTATCGCCATGCTCAGATTCTATCACCACGGGTTTCTTGATGATGGCTCCCACACCCAGGATGGCCACCTGTGGCTGGTTGATGATAGGAGTACCGCTGGTGAGGCCAAAGATGCCGAAGTTGGTCAGGGTGAAGGTACCACCCTGTATCTCATCGGGCTTCAACTTGTTGTTGCGGCTTCTTGTGGCCAGGTCATTCACCTCTTTAGCAATGCCCAGCAGGCTCTTATGGTCCACATTCTTTATGACCGGCACAATCAGGTTGCCTTCGGGGGTGGCAGCTGCCATCCCTACATTGATGTTCTTGCGCACGATGATCTTATCGTCAGAAACCGACACGTTCACCATCGGGAAGTCACGTAAGGCCTTGCCAATGGCTTCAATAAAAATAGGGGTGTAGGTTAGCTTCTGATTCTCGCGCTTTGCCAGGAGGCCTTTATGTTTATTGCGCCAGCTCACGATCCTGCTCATGTCGGCATCGGCAAACAGGTTGATGTGCACCGAGGTGGCTTCCGACATCACCATGTGCTCGGCAATGAGCTTGCGCATGCGGCCCATTTCTATGATCTGGTCGCCTTCGGTGGGGGTTACCTTCGGGGGCTTCACGGCCGTGACATGAGTTGCAGGCTTGCCACTGTCGGGCTGCCGGGGCGCAGCTGACGGCTCAACCTGCTGCCCGCCATAAGGTTCTGTTTTGGCCTGCCCACGCGTTTTAAGGTATTCTATCAGGTCGTTTTTGGTCAGCCTGTCATTCTGGCCTGTGCCGGGAATGCCGGCCAGCTCCTCCATTGAGATGCCTTCTTCTTTGGCTATGCTACGCACCAGGGGTGAGAAAAACCGCCCACTCTGGTCATAACTTTTTACGCCCTGTGGCGACTCCTGCGGTTGCTCCTGCGGTTGCTCCTGTGTTTGCTCCTTCGGTTCCGATACCGGCTGGTCTTCAGAGGAGGCTGCCGCAACCGCCTGCTTTTCTTCTTTGGCAGGTTCTTGCTTCTGCTGCTCTTCGGGGGCCGCTGTTTCTGCTTCCTCTTCCCCTTCATCGGCCTGGGTGTCGATGATGGCGATAATGGTGTTCACGGCAACGGTATCGCCTTCATTAAACTTTTGTTCTTTCAGAACACCCTCTACCGGGCTGGGGATTTCTGAGTCCACTTTGTCGGTCGCAATTTCAAGGATGGGGTCATCCAGCTCGATGGTGTCACCCACATTTTTCAACCAGCGGGTGATGGTTGCTTCCGTGATGCTTTCGCCCATCTTGGGCATCTTCAGTTCAAATTGTGCCATTTATTTATAGATCTTTTATGTTAACGGATGATGGTTGTTTAGAATCAATCTAAATTACAAAAAATTTTCCTATACTTCATTGCAAATTGCATATGGAGTGCAGCTGAGAAACAAATAAAGATGTAAAAGGTTTGATTGTTTCAGGGGTTTGATACCCGTGAGAGCAGAAAAAGGTTTCTCAGGACGATTTTTCCATCACCAGGATGTCCTGAAAGGAGCTGTGATTATGCTTGTTGCCCGAGGCCCACCAGCCTGGTTCGAAGGCGATGATTTTCATTCCAGCCTGTCGGAGCATATCCTCAATCACCGGATATTTGAAGGCAATGTTGGCATCTTTTACCCGATCGTCGTGCAGGTAAAAATCCTGATAGCGATATCTGAAGAAAGGATCGGCACTGTTTTCAAGGAGCTGATCGGACTCCGGAGTGATGATAAAGAAGGTGCTGATGCAGCGCCTTCCAGGCTTCACCACCCTGGCTGTTTCCTGCAGGTACTGATTCACCTCGCTTTTCTGCATGTGTGTAAACACAGAGATAGAGATGGCCAGATTAAAGGAATTGTCCTCATAAGGGAAGGTGAAGCGGCTGGCCTGCTGGCTGACTGAAAGGTTGT
>JAWOCF010000155.1:0-8834 GCA_046483935.1 Bacteroidales bacterium
TTCTTCTGGCTTGGTCATGGTGCTGAGGTCGAACTGGCTGTTGATCAGCTGATCCATGCGTGCGGCATGCTCATCGGGAAACAGGCGGGCGATTTCGGCAGGTACCTCTTCGGCTGCGGTATCAGGTTTCACCAGCAATATGATGGTGATGCCATCCACACTAAGCATGGAAAGTTTTTGCGGAGGGTAACCGGCAACAGAGACCAGCGAGCCCAACAGAATCATTACCAGGAACAACATTGCTCTTTTAAGCCAGCCGGACCCTTTACGGGAGGTCATTCCCCTTTTGTCGTGTTGAGTGTTGTGAAGTGTTTTCATGATTGAAAATTCTTTATATGATCGAGTTTTTTTGTTTTCTTTTTGATTTAATGACTACTAATCGCGTGCCATTAATCGTATTTACTTGTTTTATAGTGCATTAGGGAGCATTGTCGTTTAATTATCCCTCCGGTTCTGTCCGCTTTCGCCCCCCTTTGTTCATTACCGGACACCTCCTTTCTCTGTTTTCTAAGACTAGGACGAGACAAAACGACCAATTGTTACAACCAATTAAAAAAATCAGGCAATTCCGCCAGGAGCTACCATCAATTCCCTGAGAGCCACGAAATCTTTATCTTTGCAGTGTTAACAGCACCAGGGAAGGATTCTTCCTATATCTGGTGAGAGCAATTTATTAAGATTACATACCTTCGCTGGGTTAAACCAGTATGCCAAGCAAGATCCACCATGGGTTTTTATGAACAGTTCCTGGAATTTACAGAACGACATGCACTGATACCGGCCGGGCAAAAGGTACTTCTGGCCGTGAGCGGGGGAATGGATTCGATGGTGATGACACATCTTTTTGCCCGCCTGGGCATGCCCATGGCCCTGGCACATTGCAATTTTATGCTGCGCCCCGGCGATGCCGACCGCGACCAGCAACTGGTGGAGCAAACGGCCCGGCAGCTGGGAGTACCCTTCTTTACAGAATCATTCGACACCCGCTCCTACAGCCGCCAGCAGGGGATCTCTATCCAGATGGCCGCCCGCCAGCTTCGCTACCAGTGGCTGAATAAGATGGCAAACGAAAAGGATTTTCAGTTGATTGCCACCGCACATCACCTGGACGATTCCATCGAGACGCTGCTGATTAATCTTTCGCGGGGCACCGGCCTGCGGGGGCTTACGGGCATCCCCCGCAAAAACGAACACATTATCCGCCCCCTGCTGTTTGCCCAACGGCAACAAATTGAGCAATACGCCGCTGAAAATCAGGTGGCATCCCGGCAGGATCTTTCCAACCTGGAAACCAAGTACCTGCGAAACAAGATCCGCCACCAGGTGGTACCGGTAATGCAAGCGATAAATCCTTCGCTGCACCAGACCATGGCCGGTTTTTTTGAGAGAATGGAAGCCACGGAGCAGCTCTTTAGTCAGGCCGTGCAACAGGCACGGGAGGTATGCATTGCTGAGCAGCACGGGCAGTGGCTCATTGCCATCGGCCGCCTGAAGCAGCTTTCACATCCCGGATTGTATCTTTACGAGTTTCTGAACCCCCTGGGCTTCACCGCCCCGGTTTGTAAAGAAATCATCAGCCACATTGACAGCCAGCCGGGCAAGCGTTTTTTCTCAGGCAGCCACGGGCTGCTTAAAGACCGTGAGATTTTGATTGTCTATCCCATCAGCACAGGGGCCCCGGCAGGTGAAACCCTCGTTCATGAACAGGATAAAAGAGTGGTTGCGGCAGGGATTTCTTTTGACATCAGCCTGAATGATAAACCCGAAGTCATGGTCTGGCCCGATGACGAGCGGACGGCCCTGCTGGACCATCAGAAGCTGCGTTTCCCCCTGGTGCTCAGGCCCTGGAGGCCCGGCGACCGGCTCATCCCTCTGGGCATGAAGGGCCACAAGAAAGTGAGCGACCTGCTGATTGACAACAAGCTTCCCCTGACGCAAAAACAAAAGGTGCTGGTACTTGCCTGCGGACAGGACATCGTTTGGGTGGCAGGAATAAAAGTAGACAACCGCTATAAAATCACAAAAAACACTAAAACAGTTTTTTCAGTAAGTATGCGCTAGAATCGCTGTCCTGAAATCTTTAAATTTGCAAAAGAATTATCTATATATTAAGATTGAACCCTGATGGTTTTTGCAGGGCAAGACGGTAAAACCGATAACCATTAAAATATAACATGAGAAACAAATCTGTCCTTAAGAAAGCTACCCTTTACCTGTGGCTGTTGCTGATCAGCGCCATGGCCAGTGCACAGATCCTGGAACCCGTTCAATGGAGTTTCTCCAGCGAAAAAATTGAAGACAACCGCTATGAACTACGATTTATGGCTTCCATTGATGATGGCTGGTCGATTTATGGCACCGATCTTCCTGATGGGGGGCCCATTGCTACTTCCATTGATTTTCAGGAAGCAACGGGCTACCAGACGGTGGGTGAGCTTCAGTTTCCGGCACCTAAAACCAAGTACGACCCCAACTTCGATATGGAGCTATCCATGTTTAGCGGCACGGTAACCTTTACCCAGGTGGTAGAGGTAACATCTGCCGCCCCGGTGACCATCCGCGGAGAGGTGAGCTTCATGTCGTGCGACGCCACCTCCTGCCTGCCTCCCGACTACATTGAGTTTACCTTCAACCTGGAAGGATCAGAGGATGGTATGGCAGCCCCTGCCCAACCGCAGCAGCAGCAAGCCGCTCCTGACCAGCAACAGGCAGAACCCGTGGTGACCATTGAAGAAGAGCGCACCGGCCTGGGATGGGACTTCCTGAAAGGGCTGCTGGGTGGCCTGCTGGCACTGCTCACCCCTTGTGTGTTCCCCATGATTCCCCTGACGGTAAGCTTTTTTCTGCGCAATGCCAACAACCGGGCACGCGCCGTGCGGGATGCCCTGATGTATGGCTTTACCATCATCTTCTCATATGTGGTACTGGGGCTGGCCATCTCCATGATCTTTGGCCCCGACACCCTTAACGCGCTGGCCACCAGCCCGGGCTTCAACATCTTTTTCTTTGCCTTGCTGATATTCTTTGCCGCTTCGTTTTTCGGGGCCTTTGAATTGACCATGCCAGCCAGCTGGTCGAATGCCCTGGATTCAAAAGCCGACCAGTCGGGCGGCATCCTCGGGGTATTCCTCATGGGCCTGACATTCGTGCTGGTATCGTTCTCGTGCACGGGTCCTATCGTAGGCACCCTGCTGGTGGAAGCCGCCACGGGTGGCAACGTCCTTTCGCCTGCCATTGGCATGCTGGGCTTCAGCCTGGCGCTGGCCATCCCATTCAGCCTGTTTGCCGTGTTCCCCACGGCCCTGAAATCACTGCCCAAGTCGGGTGGCTGGATGAATGCCGTGAAGGTGGTGCTGGGCTTTGTGGTGCTGGCCTTCTCGCTGAAATTTCTTGCCACTGCTGATGCCGTTGGCCAGTGGGGCATCCTGGACCGTGAGGTGTTCCTTACCCTGTGGATCGCCATCTTCCTGCTGATGGGCCTGTACCTGATCGGCAAGATCAAATTCTCGCACGACAGCGACCTGAAGTATATCAGCGTGCCGCGCCTGATGCTGGCTATTGCCACCTTTGCCTTTATGTTTTACCTGATCCCGGGCCTGTGGGGGGCTCCCCTGAAGGCTGTCAGCTCGTTCCTGCCCAGCCCTGTGACCCAGGACTTCGACATGAGCCGCCAGGGCGCAGCCCCTCAGGCGGCCTCCAATGGCGAAAACATTTACGTGGGCAACAGCGTCAAGCCCAGTGCACATGGGCTGCTTACCTTCACTGATTTTGAAGAAGGGATGGCGGCTGCCAAAAAAGCAGGCAAACCGGTATTCCTTGATTTTACTGGCCTGGGCTGCTCCAACTGTCGTAAGATGGAAGCCACCGTATGGTCCGATCCGCAGGTGCTGCAGAGGCTCAGAAACGACTTCGTAAAGATCTCACTCTATGTGGATGACCGCACCGACTTACCCGAGTCGGAGCAGTTTGTCTCCCAGGCACTGGGCCGCGAGCGCACCATCCGCACCGTGGGCCAAAAGTGGAGCGTGTTTCAGGCCGAGCGCTTCGGAGTGAACACCCAGCCTTACTACGTGATCATGGATCACGACCAGCAGCCGCTGAACCAGCCTTATGGCTACAACCTGAATGTACAACGATTTGTTGATTTCCTGGAAACAGGCAAAGAAAACTTCTATGACCAACAATAAAGTGACGCACCGGCTGGTGAACAACGCTTTTACCAAAGCGATACTGGTCATCATGATGGGTATCATGATGACCAGCATGGCTGTTGTTTCTCCGCAAGACGGTTGGGACATTGACAATCCTTACCAGCAAGTCAACTGGGAACATCACCAGCAATACAAAGCCAGCCTGCATGTGCATACCACACGCAGCGACGGCCGTTTAAGCCCTCATGAGGTGGTTGACCGCTACCATGAGCTGGGATTTCATATCCTGGCCCTCACCGACCACAACCTGCTGACTTATCCATGGACTGAATTTTCCGACATGAATCCTCACCAGGGGTGGTTCGATAGGTTGCTGCGCAGAAACCGGGACTCAGCTTATGAAGATCGTGACCCTGAGGCATTGGGCATGATCGACATACAGGCCAATGAGCTGTCGAGCCACCATCACATGGGCAGCTTCTTCAATGCTCACATCAGAAATGTGTATGGCGAACCAGACCCCGAAACCGTCACCGAGGAAGAGTCCATCGGGGCGGTGAAGCAGAAAGACGGCATCATAATGCTGTACCATCCCGGAAGGTACGACATGACCCTGCAGTGGTATGTCGACACCTACAACAACAACGATCATGTGTTCGGCATGGAGATTTACAACCAGGGCGACCGCTACCCGGGCGACAGGAGGCTGTGGGACGCAGTGCTGACTGCTACCATGCCGGCACGTCCGGTGTGGGGCTATTCGAACGACGACATGCATGGGGCATCACACCTGGGCCGCAACTGGAATGTGCTGATCCTGCCCGAACTGACCCACGAGGCCACCCGTAAGGGTCTGGAACAGGGGCTCAGCTATTATATCTATTCTCCTGAAGGTCATGATGCGAAAGGCATCCCGGTGATTGAAAACATTGAGGTGAACTCGAATGAGGGCACCATCAGCATTGCTGCCACGAACTATAAGCGGGTCATCTGGATCTCGAAGGGTCAGGTCATTCATGAAGGAACCACCATCGACCTGGATGAGCTGCCACAGGCCGGCAACTACGTCAGGGCCGAGCTGCATGGTGCAGGAAGGGTGATTGCAGGCACACAGCCTTTTGGGATTAGCAGATTAGACGATTAGCAGATTAGCGGATTTGAGGATTAGCAGATTGGCAGATTGATAGATTCATTGATTGACAGTTCGATTGATAGGTTGTGGGATCTAGCCACCAGACACGTTTTAAGGGCTCTTACAGGGGCCCTTTTTTCATGCACCTAACTATACCATTTCAGGGATTCAGGCTGCTCCTGGTGGTTTAAAATAAGCCACAGGGGCTTCAGGAGCATTAGGGTCAACAGGGACTTTAAGGACAATCTGCTAATCTGCTAATCCGCTAATCCGCTAATCCTCAAATCTGCTCATCTGCTAATCTACTAATTGCTTGATGGCGGACCATGCCATCAGCCCGATGCCCGTTTCCAGGGCTTTCTCATCCACATCGAAAGTGGCTGAGTGCAGGTTGGCGGTGATTCCTTTTTCCACGTTGCGGGTCCCCAGGCGGTAAAAACAGGCTGGCATCCTCTGAGAGTAATAGGCAAAGTCTTCGGCTGTCATAGACAGGTCGAGTTCTTCCACATTTTCGGCACCCAGGTATTCGGTGGCCCACTGGCGGAAGTTACGGGTCAGGGCAGGGTCATTCACCAGGTAGGGGTATCCGCGGTCGATCACCACCTCGCAATCCCCGCCCATGCCTTGCGTCGTAAACACTGCGATTTCGCGGATACGATGATGGATCTTCTCGCGCCACTCTTCATCGAAGGTCCGCACGGTACCCTCGAGCTTCACCTGGTCGGGGATGACGTTGGTGTGCCCCTCGCCGATGATCCTGCCGAAGGATAACACCGTGGGCATGTAAGGTTGTGCATTGCGGCTGACGATCTGCTGGAGGGCCACCACCAGGTGGGAAGCAATCAGCACCGGGTCGGTCACCATGTGAGGGGTTGCAGCATGGCCGCCCTTGCCCTTCACCGTGATAAAGATCTCGTCGGTAGAGGCCATATAACGGCCACTTCGCACGCCAATCTTACCGGCGGGCAGGCCGGGAAACACATGCTGGCCCAGGATGGCTGCCGGGGCAGGGTTTTCCAGCACCCCGGCGCGGATCATCAGGCTGGCGCCCCCGGGATACTTTTCCTCGGAGGGCTGAAAGATCAGTTTCACGGTGCCGCGCCATTGGTGCTTCAGCTGATTCAGGATGCGGGCCACCCCCAGCAGGGAGGCCATGTGCACGTCGTGGCCACAGGCATGCATCACCCCGGGGTGGTGCGACTTGTAGTCCACGCTGTTTTCCTCGTGAATGGGCAGGGCGTCCATGTCGGCACGCAAAGCAATAACCCCTGAGTCGGGCTCCTGGCCCTTGATCAGGGCCACAATGCCAGTGGTGGCAATACCCGTTTCATGAGGAATGCCCATCTCGCTGAGCCGGGCGGCAATGAATGCGGAGGTCTGGAACTCCTTCATCGACAATTCGGGGGTGGCATGAAAATGCCTGCGGTAATAGATCACATCCTCCAGGTACTCTTTTGCAAGCTCCCTGATCTGTTGCTTTAACTCCATAAATCAACCCATTTTGTTTTCGCTAAATTACTTCTTTTTTCTCTTCATGAAAAATAAAGACAAAACTACCTGACCGTACTTTTATAGTGTTAAAACTACCTAAAAATACAACAACGACAGCATTTTTATTTGTATCTTTACAGCACGGCGTCTTATTTTACAATCCTTTATCAATCAACCATTCCTATAAAACAAAGACTATGATGCAGGTAGAAGTAATGTCCTTTAATCCGTTTCAGACGAATACGTATATCCTTTATGATGAAACCAACCAGTGCGTCATCATTGATCCTTCCTGTTATGAAAAACATGAACAGAAAAAACTGTCTGCTTTTATAGAAGAGAAAAACCTGAAGCCACAGGCTTTGTTGCTCACCCACTGCCATATTGATCATATTCTGGGTAGCAATTATGTATCCAGGAAGTACAAGCTCAAGCCCCTGACCCATCGCGACAGCATGATATTTCTTGAAAACAGCCGCGACTACGGCAAGAGTTTTGGCTTCGACCTCGACAAGCCGGTGATGCCCGAGCGGTATCTGGAAGATGGCGACCTGGTGGAATTTGGCAACCAACAGCTTAAAGTGATCCACACCCCCGGGCATGCTGCAGGCAGCCTGTGTTATTTCCACAAAGATTCGGGTGCATTGATTTCGGGAGATGTGTTGTTTCAGAACAGCATCGGGCGCACCGACCTGCCCACGGGCGATCATGACACCCTGGTGAAGTCCATTCTGCAGAAAATCATCACCCTGCCTGAGGAAGTCACCGTGTATCCCGGTCATGGCCCGGCCACCAACATCGGCTATGAGAAAAAGACCAATCCTTTCCTCACGGGGGTGTATTGATCGGCAAGGACGATCGGGGGCACACCATGTGTCCCTACTTTTCACATTCCCTTTTTAAGGCCTGATTCATCCGTTGGAAGCCTTCCCTGGTTTTCAGCAGGGTTTTTCCCAGCACCCAGACCAACAGGCCACTAAAATTCTCTCCGTGAATGAACTTAATCTGATGGTCACTGAGCTTTTCAAGAATAAAATAGTGTTCCCCATCAAAGATGCCTTTCATTCCCAGTGTGCCCTTCCACCTGAATTCGCGGCCAGGTTCAAACCTGAGGACCACTGGCTTAAAGGTCATGGCGCCACCACCTGGAGGCTTTAAGGAAACTGTAATGTTTCCACCAACCTTTTTCTCTCCCTTTATTGATATTATGAAAGGATTCCAACCAGGATGACTTTCAAAATCTGTAAGAACCTGCCACACCTTTTCAGCGGTGGCATGAATGATGATTTCTGTTCTGATTTTTTTCATTCTGACAATTTTTATCACCTGAAACTTAGCATGAAGTGCTTTTCCGGAAATAGAAGCAGATAAGATGGGTTGATCAACACAAGGTTTTCAACAAAGAATTCATTTGACTTTCCGAAAATGGAAAAAGGCATAGCTTACTGCAAAGAACAGATATATTGCAACAACAGGCCATCCGTTTTTTATAAGCCCTGACATGATTCCATGAACCGAAATAATGACCCCAAGGATATTACTCAACAGAAAAGCGAGGGTGATGGCTTTTTGGGCTTCCAAATCCTCGATTTTTCTAAAGAACCAAGCCATCAAGGCCATTGCCATAGTACCCAACCCTGCGTATTGACCCATTAACAGGGAAGCAGGATTGGGCTCCACCCCATACAAACCCAATACCGCCCTGGTAAACAAAATAGCAGTTAGTGCAGAAATCACCCCTACCACAGCATTAACCACTAAAAGCACCTGAAGCCTCATAAGAACTTACTTAGGATTCGTTTTTGCGCGCTCCCATTTTCCTGACCTCTTCCCGCAGCATCCTGATCTCCCGGGCAATATCTTCCAGTTGTCGCGACCCTGCCACTTCAGCTTTCTGATCGTCGGCATCCCTGCCGATAAAGAACGAGGAGAGCATGGCCGTAAAGTAACCCAACACCCCCAGGCTGTATACCGCCAGCAGAAATGCCAGGGTCTTTCCCTCGGGCGAGACGGGCCAGTAGGCCGAGCCCAGGGTGGTAAGCATCATGGTTGTCCAGTAC
>JAWOCF010000233.1:0-4741 GCA_046483935.1 Bacteroidales bacterium
ATGCCAAGCATCACCACCAGCACCAGGCCCAGGGGCGGGAAGGTGGCAAACACATCTACCATATTGGTAAAAATGCGCTGGATTCCTTCTTTGGTCAGCAGGTTTTCCACCACGATATAGTCGGCAGCCGTTCCGGTTTCACCTCCCGTACCCGGCTTTAACACGGTAATACCTCCAAAAGCCCACGACAGCAGCAACACCACCACCATCAGGATTGCAAATAAAGTGACCGGTTGGGGCAGCTTGTTTCCAACAACCTCTACTTTATCCAGGATTTTCTGGAAAACGCCCTTTTTCTCTTCCTCTTGTTGAGCCATAAGATTTTAATTATTGATTATCAATTCATTTAATCTGACTTGCGGGCCCAAAAATAATGGATTCAACAAGCCAAACAAAATAAAAAAACATGTTTTTTCCGACAGATAAAAAAACAAAGATGTTCAGAATGAACATCTTTGCTGCTTTTTCAGGCAGACAGCAGCCCGGGATGGCAGTCCTTTATCGCAGGATGGTGACGGCCCCATGGGCCTCCATCACCTCCTGGTTCTTCATGTAGGTAAGCACATAATAATACACCCCTGCAGGATGTTCGTCCCCATCCCACCAGTTGCCGAAATAATCGGAATGTTCAAACACCCGCTTGCCCCAGCGGTTAAAAATGGCAATCTGCGCCATGGGATAATGTTCCAGGTTCAGTACCTCGAAAACATCGTTGATGCCATCGCCATTGGGGGTAAATACATTGGGGATGGTGAGGTCGCAATTTTGGGTAGAGACCGTGATATCCACAAAATCAGCACATCCGCTCAGGGTATCCTGCACCATCACTGTATAAGCAACCGGCTGGCGGGCCAGCAGGGTATCATAAGTGGCTTCGGGGATATTTTCGCCCTGTATCATCCACTGGTACACCCAGTGCTGTGGATCATCCTCGAAAGGAATGACCGTGAGCAGGGTGGAGTCGCCTTCACAAATAGGGATTTCGGGATCGGAGATGACCTGTGCCTGGGGCAATGGCAGGATGGTCACCACCAGGCTGGTGTCGAAGCTGCAACCGAAGTTGTCGGTCACGCTGTAAGTATATTCATACTCGCCGGGTTCGGTTTCTGACACCACGGCGGGATTACCTTCCAGGGGCTGACCCTGCCGTGACCATTGCTGTGCCACGATTTGCGGGGAAAAGATCAGGGAGTCGGGATACAGCTCTTCGTCGAAGAGCAGGGTCCATGAAAAGACATGCCCGTTATCGCCCGGCACATTGTCGCGCACTCTCAGGGTCCATTCACCATCCAGGGGGCATCCGGCCAGGGCATTCAGAGTTTGTTCGGGGGTGTAATTGCCCGAGGGCAAATAGGCCGCATTGAAATAGTAATTGCCTGCCTGGTCGGTATATTCGTGATAGAGCGGAGTGGTTTGCGGCATGGTTCCCAACTGGGGTTCGGGCGTAAAACAATAGTCGTAACCAATGCCCGGGGTCACATTATCCCATACCACCGGCTCGCCCAAGTTGGCAGTCCCCGCTCCGAAGTCCTTGAGCATCACCCTGCCCCCGTTGGGGCATTCCAGCTCAAGTTGCAGCTGCCCGAAAGAAACATGTTCCATATTGATACAAATGCGGTCAATATCCAAGGCGGAGACCACCTGATCGCCGGCGTCAAAAATCTCGAACGTAAGGCTGCTTTCCCAGGCATCACCGGTAGCATCAGGAACAGGTGCCGTTTGGGTTACCGAGGTAGGAAACCCCGACCAGATAGAAGGAGTGGCCTCGCCAACCAACGAAAAAGGGGTTGCGGCGCAGGCCTGTTCTACCGTAGCCATGGTGCCGGCAAACGAAGGAACGGTTCCCACACGCACCACCTGGCTCACTTCAGCCAGGCATCCTGTCAGCGGATCTTCCACCGTGAGGTTCATGGTATATGCTCCCGGAGCAGGAAAGTCATGAGAGATCTGCCGGGTAGTATAGGTAGTGCCATCCACCAGCCACAGGTAATTGTAGCTTGCCGGATTGTCATCAATATTATCGGGCAGGTATCCGGCCCGGCCCTCAAAGGCGATGCTGCCGGCATCAGGGCAGAAGTCGAAGTCTTCCTCCGACGAGGTGATCGCTGCCGCAAAGGCATCGCACAGCGACAGGCAGTTGATCTCAGCCAGCCATCCGCGGCCCTGGTCGGAGGCCGAAGAAACAAATTCGACATACAGGCACTGCCCCGAGCCATATACCGTGCTGTCCTGCAAGTCGTTATTATCAGCCGAAGCCAGCAGAGGTGCCTGGTCACTGTCGCCATCATAAATGAGCATCACGTCGCCGGCTCCCAGCTCAAAGAAGCTAAAAGCCAGGGAGATCAGCTCCTGATTCTGCGGGTCAGCACTGCAAAAAGCCATCGAATAATTCTCGTTGGGGCCATAGAACGAAAGGGTATCTTCGCCACTATCGGCAAAAAAACCAGTACAGGTTTCTACCACCTGCCCGTCGTGGACATCGATTGGGAAGGTGATCTGCCCGTATCCCGGGAAGCTGACAAAACAGAAGAAAAGCATAACCAGAACGGCTCGGGAGGTCTTCATAGGCCTGATGGAATGGTGAAATGCTAAATTAATTATTTTTTATGAAGGTTTGGCAATTTTGCCAGTGGCGGTATACTGCCTCTTTTATGTTCACTCGCTGAGACGTTGCGTGCAACGTCCTTTTTTTAGTTGCTAGCAACTAAAAACAAAAATGCTCGCTTTGATTGAGCGAGCATTAAATGTTAAAATTTCGAACTGTTTAGAATTCTTTTGAAGCACAATTCAATGAAGAAGAACGGAACTCTACTTTTTTAATATTCAACTTGTCTTTCAACAATTCGTAGAATGCTGTGCAGAACCATTCGCAGGTAGAAGGGCCTTTACTCACAGCCACTCTACTTTCAGGAAAAGATTTTACCATTTCGTGGTTGAGCGCTTGTGCAGGGGCTCCAAATCTGTTTGTTGTACCTTTCATTCCTGTTTGCTCATATCCTTGCAATACTAAATCAAGTAAGGGGTCGCCTTCCTGAAAAATCGTTGCATGGTGGAAGTTGTCAGCCACTTCCCAAGCCAATTTTTGAGCTTCTTTTACCGGATAAGCATAATTGTGTTCGTTCAACTCTCCTTCAATTTCGAGGGTTAGCAATCCCGAGTGACCATGAAGATAACTTGCTTCTCCCGGATAATTCATAAACCTGTGTGCATATTGGAAATCCAGTTTCACAATTGACCTGTATTTGTTGTCTTTCATTTTTTATAGTTTAAATTGTTTGTAATTATTTACTTTTCTCTATTATTAGGTTGTTTATAGTTGTTAAATCATACTAATACACCAAAAAACCCATGCATTAGGTTGAAAAAGTCATACTATAAAATTTGCTGTAATATAACCATTTATCGCGAGACATCAAACGGTGATATGATGTTTACCAGGCTTTTTTTCGAAACATGGAAATAGATCTCCACGGGTTGTAGAGACGCAATGCATTGCGTCTCTACGCCAATTCAAACAAATTGTTCATTGTATGGTTATTAATAGTAATTTTGCAGGCCAGTAATACGCCTTAATGACTGAAGGTTCCCCCAGGAGAAAGAACGCGCCGGGGCATCCCGCACCGGACTGTAAATCAGATGTTTTCTTTCTCATGACCGGGTAGAACCCGCAGGACAATTTCAGGAGCCCCGGCTTCACTTAAAGACCATAACCAGGAATGAATAACATCCGCAACTTTTGTATCATCGCTCATATTGACCATGGGAAAAGCACCCTGGCCGACCGGCTGTTGCAAACCACCAACACCATTGCCGACCGTGATTTCCAGGACCAGCTGCTCGACAACATGGACCTGGAGCGCGAACGGGGCATCACCATCAAGAGCCACGCCATCCAGATGGATTATGAGCACGATGGGGTACAGTACCGGCTGAACCTGATTGACACCCCCGGGCATGTGGATTTCAGCTACGAGGTATCCCGTTCGATTGCCGCCTGCGAGGGTGCGCTGTTGATCGTTGACGCCTCCCAGGGCATTGAGGCGCAGACCATTTCGAACCTGTACCTGGCCCTGGAGCACGACCTGGTGATCATTCCGGTGCTCAACAAGATGGACCTGCCGGGGGCCATGCCCGAAGAGGTGGCCGACCAGATCGTTGACCTGATTGGCTGTGATATGGAAGACATCATCCCCGCCAGTGGCAAGACAGGCATGGGCATCACCAGCATCCTGGAAGCCATCATACACCGGATCCCTGCCCCTGTGGGCGATCCCACCCTCCCTCTGAGGGCCCTGATCTTTGATTCGGTATACAATCCCTTCCGTGGTATCGTAGCCTATTTCAGAATATTCAACGGCACCATCAACCAGGGAGACCATGTGAAGTTCATGGCCACTAAAAAAGAATATCACGCCGACGAAGTGGGGGTGCTGAAGATGACCCAGCTGCCCAAGAAAACACTCAGCGCCGGCGATGTAGGGTATATTATCTCGGGCATTAAAGAGGCCCGCGAAGTAAAAGTAGGTGACACCATCACCCACGTGAAGCGGCCCACCCCTGAGATGATCCAGGGCTTCGAGAATGTGAAGCCCATGGTGTTTGCAGGAGTGTACCCTGTTGATACCGACGAATATGAAGAGCTGCGCAGCGCCATGGAGAAGCTGCAGCTCAATGATGCCTCCCTGACCTTCGAGCCTGAAACATCGGCCGCCCTGGGCTTTGGCTTCCGCTGCGGGTTCCT
>JAWOCF010000036.1:0-16962 GCA_046483935.1 Bacteroidales bacterium
TTTTCAGGAAGATCCCTGATCACCCCGGAGATGCGGTAGGGTTCTCCCTCAATATTGATCACCTGATTGAGGGCTTCTTCCGGAACTTCAAACAGGCGGGCAGCCGTAGACTGAGTAATCACTATATCATTCACATGACTCAGGGCCCGCTGCCGGTCGCCTGCAACAAACTCGAAAGAAAAGATGGTAAAGAAAGTAGAGTCAGCAAAAAGAATGGATGATACATTATGGGCCAGGTCACCAACCATCACCTCCGGATTGGTATACCAGGAAGACATCCTTACATAATTTTCCACTTCGGGTAGCTCCCGGTGGGCATTTTCTCCCGTGGGAAACATGGCGGCTGGAATCGTTAACTCTTCACTCTGTCCCAGGATGGCAGTGCTATGGATGCGATAAATATTCTGATGCCCTTCCAGAAACTTGTCGTAGCTGAATTCATGAAGCACAAAGATCCAGATGAGCAGAAAAATGGCCAGCCCCAGGGAAAGCCCCAGAATATTGATCCCTGAATTGACCTTTTGCTTGTTCAGATTCCGGAAGATGGTTTTTATGTAATGTTGTATCATGGTAAGATTGATTTGCTTGTAATTATAATGTTTGCTGCCACTTTAATTTTTCTATAGGATATCTGGCGTTTTAAGGCCTCTTTTGAAGGTCCTGTTTTGAGTGGAGCAATGAGTTGCTCCGAGGATAAAAATGCCTCCTGAGGCTCCTGAGCCTTCCTGAAGGGCTAAAACAGGATGTCTTCCATTCAAATCATTTTTATTGCTTCAACCGGATTTTCCTTTGTTGCTTTCCAGGTTTGCAGCGTGATAATGGTGGTGCTTAGAAAAAGGGTAATCAATGCAGGAATGAAAAACCAGAATACATTCAGGGGTATCTGCAGCACAAAGTTGCCCAGCCACTGTTCCATGGCCCACCATGCCAGGGGAGCAGAAATTATAAATGCGATGATCACCAGAGCGAAAAACTCTTTGTTAAAGATCCACAACAGGCTATTGTCGGAGGCTCCCAGTATTTTTCGGATACCTATTTCCCGGATCCTGCGTTCAATGGCAAAGGCAGCCAATCCATATACCCCCAGCAACGATATAATAATAGCCAGCAATGAGCCTGCTGAAAGAAGATTGGCAGACTGTAGCTCACTTGAATATTGAGACTCCAGTCTTTGGTTTAGGGAAACCAGATCAGGAAACCAGGAAGGATCAAAGTGCTTGAAGGTCTGTTCTATTTGTTCACGCGCCTGAAGGAAGTTGCCCGGGTTGATCTTCAGATACAGTTGGGGGAAGCTATTGGGCGAATAGCGAAATACTACCGGATTGCTGGGATTATGAAGTGATTTAAATTGAAAATCTTCAACCACTCCGATTACCGTGCCTTCACCATTGACACTCAGCTTACTGCCTAACGGATTTTCCAGGGCAAGGGCAGCTGCTGCGGCTTGGTTAATTAAAAATGCTCCTTCTGCATCCACCTTTGAATGGGCATGAAAATTACGGCCTTCGCTTATGGTTATCTCCATCATTGGGATGAACTTCTCGTCCACAGAAAGGATATCTGCGGTAACACCCTGTTTGCCGGTTTCTCCGGTTTCTGATATTAGTTCAACAATGTTTGATTGCCCAAACAGAAAGTTGGCTCCTGAAACTACCTGAACATCCTCTAATGCTTCAAGCCGCAAAACAACCTCTGGTAAAGCCTGCCGGATCGGCCTGGAGATATCTTTTGCAATCACAACATTTTCTTTTTCAAACCCAAGGCCTTGCTTTAGCATGAAATTTAATTGCATGCCAATAACAATCAAAGAACTGATCAGGAATATGGTGATGGAAAACTGGAACACCACAAGTGCGCGGCGAAAGAATTGCCCCTTGCGACCTTTTACCATTTCCCCCTTAAGAATGGTTACCGGATTGAATGAAGAAAGGTAAAATGCCGGATATAGTCCCGCCATGAACCCTGTTATTATAAACAGGGCCAGCAGGACCAGTATGCCTGCAGGTGTAAATAACACTTCGGGATGGATGTCTACCCCCAGCCGGCCCGTAAAAAAAGCGGTAAGATTCTCAGCCAGTAACAGGGCCAGGAGGAAGGCAAAAAAGGTTATTATAAATGACTCCATCAGGAACTGTCTGATTAGCGAGGCCCTTGAAGCCCCTGCCACTTTTCTCAGGCCGATTTCCTTGGCGCGCAAGGAGCTGCGCGCGGTAGCCATATTCATATAATTAATCAGGGCAAGCATCAGGATGAAAACCGACATGATGCTGAAAATCCGCACATTGCGCAGGCTCCCGTTATCTTTTATTTCCCACATCAGGTTAGAAGTAAGATGAATGTCGGCAATATTGATCAGGCGGGTATCAACGGGCATCCTTTCTCCGTGAAAATATGGATTGGCAAGCACCAACTCTTCAGAAAGAATGCTTAACCTTTGCTCCAGATCTGTGATATTGGCCTGGGGGGTGAGCTTCAGATAGGAATAGAAACCAAAGCCTGAGGTCTTTACCCCTTCATGAATGTTTCCCATAGAAACCAGGCCATCGAAGGCCAGGTGGGAGTTTTCGGGCACATCCTCTATAATGCCACTAATGGTATAGTTGATATCGTTGATCTGTATGCTTTTATGCATTCCCGAAACAGGAGTTTCAAAAAGCCTTTTGGCAACGCTTTGGGTGATCACAACAGCACGGGCCTGGGTTAATGCTGTGGCTGGGTTTCCTTCAATAAACTTCATCGGGAGGACGTTAAAAAAAGAAGAATCAACAGCAGCTATTAAGGGCACATGGATTGACTTTTCTTCCAGGCGCAGTGAGGGATCAACAAACAATGCGTGCAGGCGGGTCATCTGCTCAATTTCAGGATGCTGTTCTAGAGCCCTTTCGGCAAAATAATACATGGTGGTGGGAAGTGTTACCGGTTCCTCCGAAGATATGGCCAGGCTGTTCTGCACCCTGAATACCTGGTGATGGTCCCCGAAGAACCTGTCGTAGCTTTTTTCATACAACACATGCATCCAGATCAATAATGTGATGGCTAGCCCCAGGGCCAGTCCCAGGATGTTGATCCAGGAGTCAGAGCGTTTGCGGAGGATGTTTCTAAAGGCTGTTTGCAGATGACTCATATAGTGGAAACTTATGGTTGCAGGTGCATATAAGTTGACTTTCTGTTTTCTTAATCATATGTTGAATCCAAGCCAATCACCCTCCCATTACTCCGAACGCATTGCACTGGTTGGATTCATCCGGGAGGTCATTAAAGTATGGTAACTAACCGTTGCCAGGGCAACTACAATAGATAGAATCCCGGCATAAACGATCGGCTGAACGCTCATGTCAATCCGGTAGACGAAATCCTGCAGCCAACGGGTCATCAGTAACCAGGTAATGGGCCCTGCCACCAGGATGGCCATCAGTATCAGCATAGAAAAATCTTTATAAAACATTAACAGGATCTTCCCTTCTGAGGAGCCCAACACCTTACGGATGCCCACTTCTTTGCGTCGTTGGGAGGTGGTGAAGGAAGCCAGGCCAAACAGTCCCAGAAAGGAGATGGCAATACATACCAGAGCGAATATCCCGAAGATCTTTCCGGTTTTCTCTTCGGCAGCAAACTGCTCATTGAAGCCATGATCCAGGAAAAAAACATTGGGAAGCCTGGCAGGGTCGAATTCCTTTACTGTTTCTTCAAGAAAAGCTTTGATCTGCTGATCTTTGCCAGCCGGGTATTCCACGACGACGGATGAGAAAACCACGGGTTGTTCGGGAATCAGCATCATTAAGGGATCAATGGGATTATGCAGAGACATGAAGTTAAAGTCTTCTACCACACCCACTACCCGCAGATTAAGCCGGGGATTGCCCTGCTCGTCAAACTGCCATTGAATCATTTTACCCAAAGGGTCATCGTGCCAGCCATAGGTTCTGATGGCCGCTTCATTTACGATGACTGATGTTGAAGCATCTGAGCGCAGCTCATCACTGAAGCCTCTTCCCGCTACCAGGGGAATCTCCAGTACATCCAGAAAACCGGGGTCAATAAATGAAGAGGTGATGGTTGCATCTTTCATCTCATCACCTGACTGTACTTTTACTGCATTGATATTCCCATCCCTTCCGGGAACCAAACTGGTTTTGGCTGTACGTAATACCAGGGGATTGTTTCTGATAATATTCTCCAGGGTCTCTATCCTGTCGCGTGCTTCCCTGCCGGTGAGATTCACTACGATACGGTTGTATTTGTCGAAACCGAGATCCTTGTTCTGCAAATAGGAAAGCTGCCTCTGCACTGTCAGGGTACCGGCAATCAGAACCACTGAAATGACAAACTGGAATACAACCAGCACTTTACGCAGCAACCCGGAGCCCCCCCCTGAAGGCATGTTGGATTTCAGCACAGTAGCTGGCCGCATCCTGCTAAGAAAAACAGCAGGATAAATGCCAGCCACCAGGCCCGTAATGGCAGTTATCAACAACACCTGGACCAGCATCTTTCCTTCCAGAAGGTCGCTAAAGCTGAAAGACTTGTCGGCCAATGTGTTGAAGCCGGGAAAGAAAATATTTACCAATAGCAGGGAAAGCAACAGGGATATGGTGGCGATCAAAAGGGATTCAGACAAAAACTGGGACATCAATTGCTTCCGGGTGGCTCCCGATACTTTACGCAGGCCGATTTCCCTGGCCCGGTTGGTTGCTCTGGCTGTTGCCATGTTGGTATAGTTCACTGCGGCAATAATGATCAGAAACAAGGCCACCATGGTAAATATCGTCAGGCTTGACCGGCTGCCCGTTTCGGGGGCCATCTGAACTTTGGTAAAGTGCGTACGGCGCAGGGGAACAGGATTAAATGCTGCAGTAGCACCGATCATCCCTCCAACAGGGGAAATGTATTTTTCATTGAAAGCATCCATGCGGGTGCTTAACAGGTTGAAAAGGTCGGCCCCGGGATGCATCTGCAAATAGGTATAGTTGGTGTTGATGTTCCAGAACAGGTTGGGATCCAGAGAATAGGCGAAATCATTCCCGCTGGAGTGGATAGATAACATCCCATCATACCGTAAATGAGTATTATCGGGTAGGTCTTCCACCATGGCGGTTACCTGAAAATTTTCCCCATCTGCTTCAAATACCTGCCCCACCGGGTTGATCGCACCAAACAGCTTCTCGCTAAGCTTCCTGCTCAACACGGCGGTGTTGGGCTGTGAGAGTGCGCCCTTGGGCTGTCCATAAACAAATTGATGTGTGAAGACATCAAAAACCACCGAATCGGTAAACACCAGTCTGTCCTCCCAGAATTCATTGTCGTCAACCTTTAGCATGATTTCTCCAATCTGAAAAAACCGCACATATTCTTTCACCTCGCTAAAATCCTGCTTCAGGGCAGGTCCAAGAGGGAAAGCGGTCACTGCCAGAGGGTTTTGATTGCCCCCAATGGTATAGTTTCCATCCAGGCGATAGATGGACTCATGATTCAGGTGATGGCTATCGTAGGAGAACTCATGGTTCAGATACAGGGCAATCAGGATCGCTCCACTGATGCCTAATGTCAGGCAAAAGATGTTGATAGAGGTAGTTAGTTTGCTGCGCAACATGTTGCGCCAGGCGCTTTTAAAGTAGTTCTTGATCATGGTTGAAAAGGAGAAAGTAAGTAATTTGGGAACTGCCTGCAGAGGTTAATAAAAAGGGGCAAAGATGAAATACCATCTCTGCCCCCAAACCAAACAACTAATCAAGGAGCAATTTATCAGCTGGTAGTAGCGGAAGCCAGCACAAATTCGGTAGTTTTGTCTTCAGTAACGATCTGACCATCAAACAAACGGATGATGCGCTGCGCATAAGAAGCATCCCTCTGGGAGTGAGTAACCATAATGATGGTAGTACCATTTTTATTAAGTGTTTCCAGCAGGTTCATCACTTCATCGCCATGAGTGGAATCAAGGTTCCCGGTCGGCTCATCGGCAAGAATGATATGGGGTTTGGCCACTACTGCGCGGCATACTGCCACCCTTTGCTGTTGACCACCCGAGAGCTGCAGTGGAAAGTGGTTCCTGCGGTGCATGATCTGCATCTGCTCGAGAACTTCCTCTACCCGCTTTTTCCTTTCCGAAGCGCTGTATCCCAGATAGATCAAAGGGAGCTCAACATTCTCAAATACGCTGAGTTCATCAATGAGGTTAAAGTTCTGGAACACAAATCCAATGTTTTTCTTGCGCAGGTTGGCCCGTTGCTTTTCAGAATAATTGGACACTTCCTGCTCCAGGAAAATATACTCTCCGCCGGAGGGATTGTCGAGCAAGCCCATAATATTCAACAGGGTGGATTTTCCACATCCTGAGGGGCCCATGATGGCAACAAACTCACCTTCTTTTATTTCGAAAGATACTTTGTTCAGGGCAGTGGTTTCCACATCTTCGGTGCGGAATACTTTGGTTAAGTCAACAGTTCTGATCATGGCTGATAGTGTTAAAGGTTGAAATTTTGATTTGTTATATATTATTTTTCTGAATTATCGGAAAATTAGCTTGTCTTTGCCTCCGAAGGCATCGTATGAAGATACGATGACACGCTCACCGGGTTGCAGCCCATCAAGGACTTCATAATGGTGCACATTCTGACGACCCACCCTGATGTGGCGTTTGGTAGCCTGGCTGCCGGTAGCATCCAGCACATAAATCCAGTTGCCGCCGGTTTCCTGGTAGAAGCCGCCCCGGGGAATGATCAATGCTTCGGCCACCCCACTAAACTGCAGACGTAACTGAATGGTCTGCCCGCGGCGCATGCCCTCTGGCTCCTTGCCTTTGAAAATCATATCTACTTCAAAAGCCCCTGCGGTGATGTTGCTGTAAATCTTGCTGATTTCCAGCTGATAGCGTTCCCCGGCATAATCAAACTCAGCAATCTGCCCGATGAAGGTGCGGTTCACGTAGCGTTCGTCAATGCGTGCACGCAGTTTATAACCATCCAGCACATCAATCTGTCCCAGGTTCTCCCCTTGAGTTTTGGTCTCTCCTCGTTCAGAACTGAACGATGACAACTGACCGGAAATGGGGGCCCGGATGATGAGATTTTCCAGGTTGGTGTTCAACAGCCGGATGTTTTCCTGCATCCTGTCGATGGATTCTTTGATCTGTTCCATCTGGGTTGCGGTATAAAGCGAATCATGACGGATGGTGCGCCGGGCTATATCATATCTGCGTTTGGTGAAGATGTAATCACGTTCGGCATTTTCAAATTCTTCCAGGGAGATCACTTGTTGATCGTAGAAATGCTTTTTACGATCAAAATCTGTGGTGGCCTGATCCAGCTGATATTCCAACTCTGTCATCTGACGTTCAAGGCTAAACTTATTCTGCTCCAGGCTCAGGCGGGTGTTCTGGTAGTTGTTAAGCACTTCCAGCGCCTGGTTCTCCTGTTGCATGTAGCTCATTTCAATGGCTGCATTCGACAGGCGCAGGATTTTATCGCCTTCCTGAACTTGTGCCCCATCGCGCACATATATTTCTTCAACACGGCCTCCGAAAACGGCATCCACATATATGGTAACCAGAGGTTGTACCACCCCGTCTACCGGGATAAATTCCTGAAACCGGCCAGCTTCCACAGCGGCAATGGTCATTTTATCCTGGTCTACATAAAGCCGGCTGCTATTGTCGCGCAAAAACAGCAGGTGAATGATAAAATATACCAGAACAACCCCACCTGCTATGGTGGCGATCTTTTTGGGTGTCCATTTCTTTTTGGGAATAATCTTGTCCATTATAGTGTTCCTTTATTATTAGTGAGGAGGTTTTGAACCACCAATGGTCAATCCAATACTATGCCATCAGTAATAACATGCTGATAAACAATAAACTACAAATAAAAGAGAAATCCTTATTTGAAAAAAGTGTTCGTTTCCGTTCATTTACTGTATAAAATCGAACAACAGCCAGTGACCCACCATTGCTCACAACTGGTAGGTCATTCAAAGTTAACAGCCTTTGGTTATGCCATCAGGATTATTCCTGATGTATCGGGTTGGGAAAGAAAAATCAAAGGATTTGGTATCCCAATCCCCATTCAAGGTAGTTGGCCTGGAAGAAGTGCGATTTCAGGGTGAGATTAAGCAACCATCTGGTGCTGATTCTATGGCGAAGGCCAAAACGGTTGTAAGCCGGGCCATCTCCTGCATAAGCAGCATGAAGGTAAATACCTTGCTGCAGAATCATGGCCGAATTCCCAAATACCAGCTCATAGGATATATGTATACCGGGTTTCCAAAAGGAATACAAGGGGATGGATTCTTGCTGTTGCTGTTCAAGAATCGCCTTGTCGGAGAAGCTCAGAAATAAATCGCTACCCAGACCCAGCGACGATTTCATTGACAGGTGACGGCTCACTATTGCACTCAGGGTAAATTCTGCATAAAGTTTATCTCCTGTTGAATATAGGGTTCTGTAGCCTCCCGCACCAAATATCTGGAAGGAATATCTGGAAAAAGTTTTCGGGGTCTTCAGGCGTTCCGGCAAAGGCCGGGGATCATGCAGAACCCTGACCAGATCTAATTTTACCGAAGGAATGTTAAGTCCTTTATTGGGAACTCTGATTCTGCCATTGCTAAAGTGCGTCAGGCTGATACCTCCTCTGATGGAAAGCTTGCCGGTAAGGGGTAATGACACTTGCAATGCAGTATTCATGATGATGTTCAATGAGGTACTAATGGCCAGGTTTCCGGTGTTTTGAGGCACGCGGTATCTATTGGTCAGATAGGCGAGTCCCAGGCCATAGCGAAGCTGCAAATAGATCCCGTTGCGCTCATAAAGAGGAAGATTGATGTGAGGAAAGGCGCCGAAGGCATGACCCAGCACCTGGGGATACCCCAGACTGGAATACATCAGGGTGAAGCCTGTTTCAGGAAAGTTGTAAGCATGATGCCATAGTTTATCGCCCCTGGTTTGCCTCCCCAGGCTGATTTGCACCAGCGGAAAGCCTCCTGAATACAGGTTGTCCAGGTCGGGATGATGGGGCCATATATAGCCCAGATGAGCACCACCTTCCACATGGGTATAAGGTGCCTGCCCCTGCACTGTCATTCCCCAAATGCTGAACAGGAACAACAGCATCATTTTCATTCTTTTATACAGCTTCTGTTTTGGGTGAGTCATGCCAGGAATGTGCTTTTGCTTTATTATTTCAACCCCGGTAAGGTGGGTTTTGTTTGGATCAGCCCACCGTACCTGATCATGCAGATACTTAAAGACCGGATCCCCTGAGATTTTGTTATTACCTTTGCCTCAAAACTATTATCATGGATAAACGACTTGCCGCTTTTAAGGAACTATTGGATATTATGGACAATCTCAGGGCCAATTGTCCCTGGGATAAGAAGCAGACTTTTGAAAGTCTTCGTCACCTTACTATTGAAGAAACCTACGAGCTGGCCGATGCCATTCTGGATAATGATCCTGCCGAAATACGCAATGAGTTGGGCGATCTGATGCTTCATATTGTATTCTATGCAAAAATAGGCAGCGAAAATTCCCATTTCGATATTACCAGTGTGCTGGAAGAAATCAATAAAAAGCTGATCAACCGGCACCCGCATATTTTCAGTGATGTAATTGCCGACGATGAAGAGCAGGTAAAGGAGAACTGGGAAAAGATCAAACTCAGGGAAGGGAAAAAACATGTGCTTAGCGGCGTACCTGCCTCCCTGCCTGCGTTGGTTAAAGCTTACCGCATCCAGGACAAGGTGCGGGGCGTGGGCTTTGATTGGGAAAAGCCCCACCAGGTGTGGGATAAGGTTCTGGAGGAGCTCAATGAATTGCGCGTTGAAGCCGAAAGCGGGGCGGATCATAAAAGAATTGAAGAAGAGTTCGGCGACCTGTTGTTTTCGCTGGTCAATTATGCCCGTTTTATTGATGTGAATCCCGAAAGTGCGCTGGAACGAACCAATAAGAAGTTTATGCGCCGCTTCACCTTGCTGGAGCAGGAGGCCCGTAAGGCGGGCAAGGAGCTGAAAAAAATGTCCTTTCAGGAGATGGATGTATTCTGGAATCAGGCAAAAAAAATGGAATAAGCATCGGGTTACCCTTCAGAAGAGGGTCTGTTAACAAAAAGATCATTAACAAGTAACACAAAACTTGTTGTTTTGCATGCTTATGATATCTTTGGGGAAAATTAAACTCCAATGATAGAAGTAAAAGATCTTACCAAAGAGTTTCCGCTCTCCAAAAAACAACAGGCTGAAGCAGGGATAAAGCACAACCACCTGAAAGTGCTTCATGAAATATCTTTTCAGTGCACTCCAGGCCGTATCTTTAGCCTGCTGGGCCCCAATGGTGCTGGCAAAACCACTACCCTTCGCATTATCTCTACCATTTTAAAACCCACCTCGGGAACCGTAACATTGGGCGGGGTAGATGTAGAAACCCATCCCTCGCAAGCCCGGGCCCGCATTGGCTTCCTCACCGGCACCACCGGATTGTACGAACGCCTCACCCCTCAGGAGATGGTTGCTTATTTTGCCAGGCTCAACAACATGCCCAGACCCCTGATGGAACAGCGGCGTGAAGAGTTGTTTGACATGCTGCAAATGCATGATTTTGCCAAAAAACCCATCGGGAAGCTCTCCACGGGCATGCGGCAAAAAGTAAACATTGCCCGAACCATGATTCATGATCCCGAAATTGTTGTATTTGATGAGCCTACTGCGGGGCTTGATGTGATCGCCGCCAATAGCATTATCGAATTGATCAGGAATTGTAAAGAGCAGGGTAAAACGGTCATCTTTTCTTCACACATTATGAGCGAAGTGGATTTGCTGTGCGATGATCTGGCCATCATTCACAAGGGCCGTATTCTGTATAATGACACCATGGAAACATTCCGCAGTAATATGATGACTGATAATCTTACTGAAGAGTTTATCCGGATCGTCACCCAAAAGGAAACAAATGCCAATATTTTAACTGTCTGACATGAAAAACATTTTTACAATAGCATCCAAAGAATTTCTGGAAACCTTCCGCGACCGTCGTACCCTGGTTAAAATGGTGCTCATTCCCATTCTGATATTCCCCTTGATATTTACCCTCGTCAATAGCTTGCAGACCTCCGTGCTTGAAAAAGAACAGCAACGCAGGCTGCTGACTGGCATCGTGAATCTTGACGGGCCCAACTCACTGGTACCATTCCTTGAGAGTAATCCTGAACTTCATTTACAACAAATGGATGATCCTGCCCTGATGGAACAATTGGTGCGTGAGGACAGCCTTCAGGTAGGGATCGTGATTCAGGAAGGTTTTGAGCAACAGGTTAATGAGCTCGGCAGCGGTGAACTAACCGTGTTTTACTCGGCCACAAAAATTACCATGAAGGACCGCCTGGATCAAATACTTGAAGGATATTCCTCGGAGTTGCTGGCCCGGCGGATTATGAACCAGGGCCTGGAGCCAGCGTTTATGCATCCGGTCAGCAAGCAGATGGTCAACGTAGCCAGTTCCCGCGAAATGGTGGGCAAGCTGGCAGGAGGCTTTTTGCCTTACCTGTTTGTGTTGTTTTGCTTCATGGGGGCCATGTATCCGGCCATTGACCTGTTTACGGGAGAAAAAGAACGCAAAACCCTGGAGACCCTGCTAACCTCCCCTGTTTCACGACTGGAGATTATGGTGGGCAAGATGATGGTGATTGTGGCTACAGGCATCATGTCGGCGTTGCTGGCCATCCTGGGCTTATTTCTTGCGGTACAAGTCACGGCGGGGATGCCTGAAATGATTTCGGGGATAGTAGAGTCTATGCTAAGTCTGTCGTTTGTGCTGATGATGATTGCCATGCTGCTCCCTTTAACCATTTTCTTTGCCGGCATCATGATTCCTATTGCCATTTATTCCAAAACTTTTAAGGAAGCCCAGAGTATTTTTACTCCTTTTACCTTTTTGGTCATCATCCCTGCTGTGATCGGTCTGATGCCTGGTATCGAACTGACTGCCATCACCGCCGTGATCCCCATTGTGAATATCTCCCTGGCAACTAAAGAAATATTGGCCGGAACCATTCAGTTGCCGCTGCTTGCGCTTACCTTCTTTTCACTGGTGGCTTATGCTACAATTGCAGTATTGTTCTCGGTGAAATGGTTTGGCAGGGAATCAAACATTCTTAGGTAAACGGCTCAATACTGATATCTCAGGCTTCAGTCAGAAACATTTCCAGGTCGTAATAAAGCGCCAGTGCAGTTTTATCGGGGGCTTCATTCAGAAGTACAGCCATTTGTACCTGATTGATGCCCCTGATCATATCGGTCATTTGCTGGATTTTGATGTGCTGACCGGGGTTTTTTATCAGAAACAGGTAATCGATGTTGCGGGGCTTACGAATCAGGGTCCCTTCAGCAGTTCGGTTGTTCAGCAGATAGACCTGCAGGGAATTGTGCGGATCTGCATAACTGAACAACCTGCAGGGAATTTGCTGGTCACGGTCAGGAGCATGCCAGTGAAAAACCGGCAGTAACTTCATGTCAAACCCCAGGTGTTGATTCATCAGCCAGGCCATCCGGTATTCCTTCAACGGGCTATAGATCCCGATGGCAGTGAAGTCGGATTCATATTTATATTCCAGAAGGATCTTCCTGGTCATGGCGGCAGAGGCTGAGGTTAAGTCTTAAAAAAAGATTAAGTTGTTTTTGATAATCAAAAATAGGAAATAACTACAAGAGTATTTCATCTTCTTGTGAAACTCTTTGAGAAAAAAGAAATGGAGCAGCAACGCGAATGATCAGGGAGCGATCATTCAGTTTTTATTCTCATCCTCCTGTGCTGCCAGGATCTCCCAGGCTTTGGTGGCGGCCTTTTGCTCGGCTTTTTTGATGGAAAAGTCACTGGCTTCGCTCACGATCTTGTTCTCTACCAGCAGTTGCACCAGGTAAATCCTGCCTTTGCGGTCCTGCTCTTCCTCTGCGGCCAGCCTGAACTCATAGCTTTTCTTTTCTTTCTGTGCCCATTCAATGATCCGGCTCTTGTAGTTGGTTTCTTTTTCCAGCAGGGCTTCAATATCCAGGTGGGTCTGTATGATCTTATGGATGATGATTTCGCGCGCAAAAGAGTACCCTTTATCCAGATATAATGCCCCGATAAAAGCTTCAAAGGCATCACCCATGATGGAAGATCCCGAGATGCTGCCTTCACGGCTGGTCTGGATCAGGGCATCCAGGCCCAGCTTGCGCGAAAGCAAATTCAGGCTGCTCCGGCTGACAATGCGGGAGCGAATCTCCGTCAGAAAGCCTTCATCTTTGAAAGGGAACTTTTTAAACAGGAAATCGGCCACCACCGAACCCAAAACAGCATCACCCAGGTATTCCAGGCGTTCATTGCTTTTCTTGAACCCGTTATTCAGGGAAGGGGCTGCCGAACGGTGCCGGAAAGCCAGCTGGTAAAGCGAAAGATTGCGGGGGCTATACCCGAAGATATTCTTTATCGCCTGGTATAGCTCCCGATCCTCTTTGTTTTTCTTTGAAGGTAAAAAGCGCAAACTTCTTTATCTAAGGGATAAACTTCTTAAAAGCCACACAGGCGTTGTGCCCGCCAAACCCGAAGGTGTTGCTCAGGGCCAGGTCTACCCGGCGTTCTCTGGCTTTATGATAAGTGAAGTCCAGTTTATTGTCGATATCAGGATCGTCGGTGAAGTGGTTGATGGTGGGCGGTACGATGTCGTTTTGCACCGCCAGAATGGTGGCAATTGCTTCGGCAGCACCCGCAGCGCCCAGCAGGTGCCCGGTCATAGATTTGGTAGAGTTGACGCTGATTTTGTAAGCATGATCCCCAAAAAGTGATACGATGGCTTTGGGTTCAGCAATATCGCCCAAAGGCGTTGAAGTGCCATGGGTGTTGATATGGTCTACCTCATCAGGGCTGTAGCCTCCGTCTTCCAGGGTGTACTTCATGACATTTTTGGCACCCAATCCGTCGGGATGGGGGCTGGTCATATGATAAGCATCGGCCGACATGCCCCCGCCTACCATCTCTGCATAGATCTTGGCCCCTCTTTTCTGAGCGTGCTCCAATGATTCCAGGATGATACATCCTCCCCCTTCACCCAGCACAAAACCGTCACGATCTTTATCGAACGGACGGGATGCGGTGGTGGGATCGTCATTACGCACCGAAATGGCATGCATGGCGCTGAAGCCGCCCATTCCTGCTTCATTAATGGCAGCTTCCGATCCTCCCGTAATAAAGGCATCGGCTTTGTTGAGCCGGATCAGGTTATAGCTGTCTACAATGGCGTTGGCCGCAGAAGCGCATGCTGAAGTGGTCGTAAAGTTAGGGCCCCGGAAGCCATATTTAATACTGATGTGCCCTGCGGCAATATCAGCAATCATTTTAGGGATAAAAAACGGGTTGAATCGCGGCGGACCATCTGATTTGGCATATTCTGATACTTCTTTTAAAAAAGTTTCTATGCCCCCAATGCCACTACCCCAGATCACGCCAACCCGGTCAACATCTACTTCCTGGGGATTCAGCCCGGCGTCAGCAATCCCTTGAGCGGCTGCTACCATAGCATATTGGGTAAACAGGTCATATTTACGCACTTCCTTGCGATCAAAAAACTGGGTGTAATCATAGTTTTTGATCTCGCAGGCAAACCTGGTCTTAAATTGCGAGGCATCAAAACGGGTGATGGGGGCCGCACCACTAACTCCATTGAGCAAGGCATTCCAGAAATCAGGAACGTTATTGCCAATGGGAGTAAGAGCGCCTAATCCGGTTACGACTACTCTTCTGAGTTTCATTCGTATTGTTTTTGATTATAGCGGAAAGATAAAACGCGCCATTAGCTCAAAGGGGCCTGTAATGGTGCCCACAGGGCTCCTGCACGGTTTACCAGGGAATTGATTGAATTGGTTTGGACACAATACCCACATGCCTGCATTTAAAAAAATGTAAGCACGTGGGCATCATATCGGATTCAGCGTATAGGTTACTTGTTATTATTTTCAATGTAAGTAATAGCATCACCTACGGTGCTGATTTTTTCTGCTTGATCATCAGGAATTGCGATGTTAAATTCCTTTTCAAATTCCATGATAAGTTCTACTGTGTCCAAAGAATCCGCACCCAAATCATTGGTAAAACTTGCTTCGGGGGTTACTTCTTTCTCATCTACACCAAGCTTATCGACGATGATAGCTTTAACTCTTGTTGAAATGTCAGACATGGTTTCTCCTTTTTTTGTTTAACAGGATGCAAAGAAAAATATTATAATCATTAAAACCAACTTTTTTGACTCCATTTTTGATTATACCTCTGCATGATGTTGTGTGTGAATTGTTTATAAACAACTAAAAGCTTAGTCTTGTTGCCGTTTCTGCAACAAAATTCCGCTTGTTTTTCTCCTTTTTGTGGGAAATTTTAACCAAATTTGCCACACATTTATCCAAAGGTAATGAAAAACGCGCAATTTTCAGGCAAAATCAGGTTGGCAATGCTGGCCTCGGGCAGTGGCACCAATGTAGAAAATTTTATTCACCATTTCCGGAACCATTCCCTGATAGAAATTGCCGTGATTATTACCAACAATGCCCACGCGGGGGTGCTGGAACGGGCCGCCCGGGCCGGTATTCCGGCAGTAGTGATTTCCCGCGCCCAATGGGTTGGGGGCCATCAGCCCCTGGAGGTGCTCCACCGGTTCGCTGTTGATTATGTGATCCTGGCTGGCTTTCTGCAACTGATTGATTCACGTTTGATACAAGCCTTTCCTGAAAAGATTCTGAACATTCATCCTGCCCTGCTTCCTAAGTATGGAGGCAAGGGGATGTATGGAATGAAAGTCCACCAGGCGGTGATCCAGGCTGGCGAGGCTTATAGCGGCATCAGCATTCACCTGGTCAACGAGCAATATGATCAGGGGCAGATTCTGTTTCAAAGCAAGGTGGAGGTAGCATCTGATGATACCCCCGAATGCCTGGCCCAAAAGATTCATCAGCTGGAGTATCAGTTTTTCCCCAGGGTGGTAGAGGATTATGTCATGAAAAGAGAGTCGCAGGCCGAAAACTGATTGCCTGTAACGGTTTTATCAGCGCTCTGAAATAGCTTATAAAAATCAATTTAACACGCTGTTTTATATTGTAAAGATGAAAAACCTTAGAAACTATAAAGCCTGGGTAGGGATTGCCGGACTGGTGATGCTATGGGTAGCCAGGCTGCTGCACCATGGGATAGGCACCGCGTTCCAGGATTTCTGGTCGGGGTTTTTTACCGGCCTGGGGTTTGTTCTTATCATTGCGGCCCTGGTATGGTATGCTATTGACCTGTCAAGAGCCGCCAGAAGCAAGTAGCTTTCTGTTAATGTGTTGGCTGAACTATTGCCTTTCTTCTTATTGCCCCAACTCTTATTTTGCGAAGCCCAAAAGTCGGCCTTAGCCTGATTGACGACAATTTGCAGGTACACGGTCCTTATGTCTTGGCCCTATCATCTTTGGTTCAAACTCACATCAAACTCACATCAAACTCGCATCAAACTCGCATCAAACTCGCATCAAACTCGCATCAAATTCGCGAATTCGCGAATTTGATGCGAATTTGATGCGAGTTTGATGCGAGTTTGATATAGATTTGACTCAGAGAATAGTATTGATTGTTTCAGGCAAAAGGGGATGGACATAACTGGGTTGTCCACTACTCATTCCTGGAAGGCGGGCATAAAAAAGCCGGAGGCAGCGCCCCGGCAAAAAAACGGAATTAGAAAAAAACTTTTTCTCTTAGGCGGCATTGATCCACGACAAGGGCACCACCATTCGTGAAGATCCGGATTTCTGGTTCAGCCGGCCTTTGTATTTTCCTTCCACGTGGAGGCCCATTTTGCGGAAATGGTCTACCGTATCAGAATGACTCACCGGGGTGGCCAGTTCTACCCTGAACACATCGTGATAATTATTGCGAATCTCGCTGTAAAGCCAGTTTACCAGTTCGGTTTCCCGCTCCTGGGA
>JAWOCF010000284.1:0-4909 GCA_046483935.1 Bacteroidales bacterium
AGGGGTTGCTCCACATGGCGCACCATGCGCTCTGCCAGGGGAGCCAGCAACAGAAAGGCAAGCACCGTGACCACCACAAAGCGGAATCCGGCAAGCAACCACCTGACACCGATGGAAAACCCATTGCCCCGGTTGCGGTAGTAGAGTAATCCCGACCAGAGCACCCCCGCCAACAGGCAAAGCAAGATAAACCAGGGAGAATATTCTGTTGTCAGATTCACTGAGGGTTGATTTATTTGAAGGGGAAATAAAAGAATTTTTGCTTCTATGCTAAATTAGTAAAAACTGAGCGAACTATAAGCCTTTGAAAGGATCATATGAGATTCATTATATGGCCTTGCTTCTGCCCGTATCGCCCATTGAATCATCTTTCCAGGCAACCTCCTACTAAAACTATCAGGATGACCTTCTCATTATATAATAGAATAATTATTTAAAATCAACAGCCAAAGAAAAAGGTTTAATCAATTTTAGCAAAAATAAGCATTTGAAATAGAATTTATTATCGGTAATTTTGCTTGTCGGACAATCCGGCAACAATAATTGAATTTTAGGGTTATAAATCTAAAAAACAGAGGACTCTTTCCATTATGAAAAAAATACTGGTTCCCACTGACTTCTCCGATCAATCAAAGAATGCCGCCCTATATGCCATAGAACTTGCCAGGCAGTTTCATGCCAGCATCACCTTGTTTCATGTTTTTACCCTCGCCCCGGCCACTGTTTATCCCCCTTTGTATTCTCCGGGCCATCCGGGTAGTGCGGTAATACAGGATGAGGTACTGAAAGCAGAGCAACAAAACAAACAACGACTGGAAGCGTTTCGCGACCTGCTGATCAAGGGACAGAAAGAGCCGTGCTGCCATATAGCACAACGTGGAGGCTTTGTCAGTGAGAGCATCCAGGAGTTTGCCCAACAAAAAGATTTTGATTTGATTGTCATGAGCACCCATGGCAGCAGTTCGGTTAGCGATCTTTTTATCGCCACCAACACCTGGGAGGTGATCCGCTCGGGAGAAACGGCCGTGATGGTGATTCCCGAAACAATGCCCTATACCAAATTAGATCATGTGGCTTTTGCTACTGACTTTTCTGATACAGATCTTGAATCGCTGAACAACATCATTGATATCGCCGGAAAATTCGATGCCAGGATTAGCGTGGTACATGTCAAACCCAGAGATGATGATGCTTCACATGATCAGATGCTCAGACAGTTCGAGAAAAAGGTGCGCAGCATTCATCCCCATGCAGACCTTCATTTCACGCTTTCCGAAAGCGAGAACATACAAAAGGGTCTTGATGATTTCATTACACAAAAAAATGTCAATGCCCTGGCCATGGTCAGTCGTAAATACAATATCATCAAAAGCCTGTTTCACCGCAAGCTGACCAAACAGTACGCCTATCATTCAAACATCCCCCTGTTTGTTTTTCCGCAACATAAAAAGGAAGATCCCAACAGAAACCGCCCACCCCTATGGATGAGCACCCGAAAGGGAACGAAGATCGTTCATTAGGAGGGATCGGAAAAGAGGCTGCCAAAAAAAATGGCAGCCTCTTTTTTTTTGTCCTCCACAGGCATAACCAGCTAAAACAACTCCCTTTCATCGCTGACCCAAAGCCGGGGCTCAGACGTCGTTCAGACGTAGTTCAAACGTAGTTCAGACGTAGTTTAAACGTTTCAACACGTCTGAACGACGTCTATACAACGTTTTTAATCAGAACTTGACATAAGCCCGGGCAGGAGGTAAATCGGCTCCGTAAATGAAAGGAGAGGCTGTGGCTGAGCCTGTCGGAATGCCCACAAAAAAGGCCGCCCCGGAAGTCCCGGGGCGGCCTTTTATTTAATGATCAGCAGGGTTATTTGGTGGAATCACCAGATTTGCCCTTGCCTGATGAAGGCTTGTTGATGCCTTCGCGCATGGAAGTATCAGCTTTGATATTTTCCATCCGGTAATAATCCATGATGCCCAGGTTGCCGCTACGGAACGACTCGGCAATGGCTTTGGGAATTTCGGCCTCGGCTTCAATCACCTTGGCACGGGCTTCCTGTGCCTTGGCCTTCATTTCCTGTTCGGCAGCAACGGCCATGGCACGCCGTTCTTCGGCTTTGGCCTGTGCGATATTCTTATCGGCATTGGCCTGATCGATTTGCAGCATGGCACCAATGTTTTTACCCACATCGATATCTGCAATATCAATAGAAAGGATTTCGTAGGCAGTACCGGAGTCCAGCCCTTTGGAAAGCACCACTTTTGAGATGCTGTCGGGGTTTTCAAGCACCATCTTATGATTGGTAGCCGAACCAATGGAAGTCACGATCCCTTCGCCCACACGGGCCAGGATGGTTTCCTCGCCGGCACCACCCACCAGTTGCTTGATATTGGCACGCAGAGTGACCCTTGCTTTGGCAATCAGCTGAATACCATCTTTAGCAACAGCTGCCACAGGAGGGGTGTTGATTACTTTGGGCTTTACCGACATCTGCACGGCTTCCAGCACGTCGCGGCCTGCCAGGTCAATGGCAGTAGCGGTTTTGAAATCCAGGGGGATGTTGGCCTTATCGGCACTGATCAATGCATTCACAACAGCCTTTACCCGCCCTCCGGCCAGGTAATGCGCTTCCAGGTCATTGCGGCTCAGATCAAGACCCGCCTTGGTAGAGGCAATCATGTTGTTGACGATTACGGCCGGGGGAATTTTCCTCCAACGCATCAGCACCAGTTGCAATAAGCTGATTCTCACTCCCGATACCAGGGCCGAGAACCACAATCCCACAGGGATGAAATAAAATATAATCCACAGGCCCAGGATGCTCACCAGAGCAATGGCAATAATAACTCCAATACTTTCCATTCTAATTAGATTTTTGGTTTAACAATGATTTTATTCCCTTCTACTTTTATCACCACGATGGGTGTATTTTCATTTACCAGCGCGTCCCTTGAGACCACTTCATAATACTCATCCTTGATCAGGGCTTTGCCATAGGGATTCAGGCGCGAAACGGTAACCCCCTCATCGCCGGCAACAACAATTCCCTCCTCCATGGTATTTACCCTTCCCAGATTGGAAGTTGAGAGCATGGCAGATTTCCAGGTGTTGGATTTCAGAGATATAGCAATGGCTGCCACACTCAGCAGCAAGCTGGCTGCCAGGGTAACTAACCCCGTGGTGGTGCCATAGCTGATAAAGGCCATTACTACCCCCGAAACCAGCAGGCCAACGCCCAGCAGCCCGACAATGGTAGTGCCAGGCACCACCAGGATTTCCAACAAAAGAAACAGGATTCCAATAACAATCAGACTAGCAACAATTAACCAGGTCATAGAGAATACTTATTGAGAATTATAATATTTAAGGGCTTCAGGAAGATGTTTTTTTACTGCTTCAATCCTGGTTTCATCGCTGGGATGAGTGCTCAGTAGTTCGGGCGGTGACCCACCTTGTGATTGCTCTGCCATGCGGCTCCAGAAAGCTAATGCCTTGTTGGGATTATACCCGGCCATGGCCATAAAGATCATTCCCAGCCTGTCGGCTTCCAACTCATGCTGACGGCTATAGGCCAGGGAACCCAAAGCACCCCCTACTCCATAAGCAGCCATGAAGATATTGCGGGTCTCTTCGGGTTTTTCGTTCAGTGCCAGATCCAGGCCCATGGCACCCAGCTGCAGTACCATTTGCTGGCTCATTCGCTCATTGCCATGGCGTGCCACAGCATGTGCAATTTCGTGGGCCATCACCACAGCCACTCCGGTTTCATTTTCAGTAACCGGGAGGATGCCAGTGTAAAACACCACCTTGCCTCCGGGCATGGCCCATGCGTTCCTGGCCTCATCCTCAATGACATTAAACTCCCAGTTAAAGTTTTCCACCCGGTCGGCCTGACCGTTCTGGCGCATGTATTGTTGAACAGCACCTGCAATGTTCCGGCCCACTTGCCTGACCATTTGCTGGCGGGGATCATTGTCCGGAAGGGGTGGATTTTCGGAAAGAAAGTCATTGTAGTTGGTCAATGCCATGCTCACCAGCGAACTCTCCGGCAGCAGGCTCACCTGCCGGCGGCCCGTAAGAGGCACCCGTGAACAGGCCATACTTAGTATTATCACCATCAATGTCAGAGACAGAGGACCATAACTGACTTTTTTTATTTGATTCTTCATTTTGTTTTATTCAACCTTTGCATTTATTTTTCTCCTCAAAATTTCATGGTACATGGGTTTGAGGGATTCCATGGTGCCGGTGCGAACCACGCACTTTCCCTTACTATGGGCGATCAAAGCACATTGTTCGGCTTGCTCAGGGGTATGATCGCATACTTCAATCAAGGTGCGGATTACATGATCAAAAGTGTTCACAGGATCATTAAAAATTAACAGTTCCAGATAACCCTTCAGATCTTTATCCTGCTGTTCAATGTGAAGAGGCTTGTTTTGTTGCATAAAGATTAAAAGTTTCTCAATACGAAAACAAAGTTAATTAAATAAAGGAAAATTAATCAATTATTAAATGGCAGGCAATCAATAATTAATGGCACCGGTTTGTTTTCACAATCCATTGTTTATGAAAGAAAAGAAATCAAAGCTTCAGGCTTTTTTACGGAAAGAGATTTTATTTTCACGCCCATGCAGCAGGCGCTTAATGTTTTTCAGATGAGTAAGTACTACAAAGATAGCCACCAAGATGGAAAATACAATCACAGGCAGCAGGTTGATATCCAGGATCCAGATCACGGCCACCGGGAAGGCCAGGGCAGCAGAGAGAGATCCTAGTGAGACATAGCGTGTGGGGATAAATACCAGTAAAAAAACCCCCAGGCAAATCAACACGGCAAGAGGCAACAGAATGGTTATAATACCGGCCAGGGTGGCAATGCCTTTCCCGCCCCTGAAGGAGGCAAATACCG
>JAWOCF010000027.1:0-3001 GCA_046483935.1 Bacteroidales bacterium
GCGAGCGCGAAGAACGGCGCGCTGGCGAAGCCCATCGCCAGCGTCAGCAGCGCCAGCGCGACGACGGGGGCGTACAGCAGCGCCGTGCTGCATGCCCAGGCTCCCTTTGGGAAACCCCTCGCGCTGAAACCACTCCAGGTATGATACCGGCAGCTCGCACAGCAACCGGCCTTTGTATTTGCCGAATGGCATATGGGTCTTCACAAGATCCAGCAGGATCCGGGGGTTGTGCTCCATGATCTGTTTTTAAGCAAAGATACGTTTTGCAGCTTGCACCAAAGCAGAATTTTTTATCTGTTTCCTGAGGCAATGGGCTTCATCATGCATGCACTACATCTTGTATCGTATTAATTATTATGGTTTTAAACCTTTCGGGCCACTGTTGGTTTATCTTATCAGGCAGATCAATGCCTGAATCATAACTCCCTTTTTTCTGATCAGTAACTCGAAAAGAAGTTCACCCATGGGCGGAAACAACAAGAAAGGAAAAGAAATCCTTACACAGGGCACCCTGATTATTGTGGGATCGTATTTTTTCTTTTTAGGCCTGGCGCGTACCCAAAACATCCTGGGTCCATTGGTCATTGCCGTGATCCTGGCCCTGGTGGTGCTGCCCCTGTCGCAGCGCATAGAAAAACGAGGGATGAAGAGAGGGTATGCCTCACTGATTAATGTCTTCCTGATTTTCCTGGTGTCCCTGGCATTCCTTGCCCTAGTGTCTTTCCAGGTGAAGAGTTTTGTGGACGACTGGCCCCAGATCAAAGAACAGATGGCACCCCGCATTGATCAACTCAAAGCGTTTGCCCTGGAACACACCCCCCTGGAACAAAGCGATCTGCAATCCTCGGGGGAAGGAGGCAGCAGTCTGCTTCCATCAGCGGGTAGTTCCAGTGGCCAGACAGCCATGAGTATCCTGAGTGCCATCTTTGGCTTTATAGGCAATTACCTGCTTACGTTTATCTATATATTCTTTTTACTCACTTATCGCCGGCGCTTCAAGGAGTTTCTGCTAAGCCTGTTCCGGCAGGAGAAAAAGGATGGCGTGAGCGAGGTGATTTATCAATCGGCCAATGTAGTTCAGCAATACCTTGTGGGAAAACTTATTCTTATGGGCTTGCTGGCGGTGGTTTATTCCATCGGTCTGGGGCTTTCGGGCGTCAGCAACTTTATCCTGGTGGGCCTGATTGCCGCCGTGCTTTCCCTGATTCCCTATATTGGAAACATTATAGGCTTCGTGCTGGCCATTAGTCTCGGCTTTCTTACTTCGGGCGAGGTGGGGGTGCTGATTGGCGTGGTGGCTACCTTTACGGTTACCCAATTTGTAGAAAGTTATATTTTTCAACCTTATATAGTAGGTGATAAGGTTGATGTACACCCTTTCTTTGTAATCCTGGTGGTCATCATCGGCAATGCCATTTGGGGTGTGGCAGGGATGATCCTTGCCATCCCGCTGATGGGTATGATTACCATCATCTTCCTGCATGTCGAGGCACTGCATCCCTATGGGTATCTTTTCAGCAGCAAATCCTATTCTAAGAAAAATAATCACTGAGCTTTCGTTTGGGCCTGGTTTTGTATATTTTTATACCATGAAAATATTGGTTCTTTTTCTCATGTTGCTGATTCTGGCAGGAGGAGCCTGCACAGAAACCACCGACTCCGTGCCCACAGGCTCCCTTTCGCGTATAGCCACTTTGCCCGGCGCCCTGAAAGAGTCTTCCGCCCTGAGCTATACCCCACAGGGGTTGTTTACCCTGAGCGACAACAGCCGACCTGAATTCTTTCGACTGGACACCGCCTCAGGAAAAATCATCCAAACCATCGTGATCCGTACTATTGATTTTGTTGATAAGGAAGCATTGGCCTTTGATGGCACGCATTTCTACATTGGCGATTTTGGCAACAACCTGAGCCTGCGTAACAACCTTAAGATCGTAAAAGTAGATGCCCGTCAGCTTACCCAGCAGGATGAAGTTTTCGTGGAGGGGCAGGTCATCACTTTTCATTATCCCGAACAAGGCCTGCTGGATGAAGAAAATGCCTTTGATTGCGAGGCCATGGTGGTGGCCGCCGACAGCATCTACCTGTTTACCAAACAACGCAGTGACCATCAGACTACCTTGTATGCCCTTCCGAAAGAACCAGGCACTTATGCAGCCTCCCGAAAAGCGGTGTTTGATGCCCAAGGCCGCATTACAGGCGCCGCCTTAAGTCCTGATGCGAAAACCCTGCTGCTGCTGGGCTATCAGCAGAATCACCAATTTCCCTTTCTCTGGAAATTTACTGACTTTGAGGGCCATGATTTCTTTGCAGGCCAGGCACAGTATCAACAGCTCATTAGTGAACCCCTAAACTGGCAAACCGAAGGCATCGCTTTCAGCAATCACCGGCGGATCTATGTCTCCTGCGAGACCACCCCCCAGGTGCAGGCGGCATTATTTGAGGGAAACCTGGAGGAGATATTTCCCTGATAAAAAAGAGTCTTTATGGAAGAAAAGAAGTTTGACCCCAAAAAGCTGGAGAAGCTGAATGATCCCAAACGTTTGATAGACCTGCCACCATGGTTTATCAAAGACAGACTGGGCCCTGTTGACCCGAAGGTAATCCTTGATATTGGAGCAGGCACCGGGATTTATAGCATTGCCTTCCTGGATTTCTTTCCCCAAAGCAGGATATATGCCTGCGACATCTCAGCGACCATGATTGAATGGATGCAGGAAAATGTGGTACCCGCTTACCCTGACATCACCCCCCTGGAGATGCATGAAAACAAGGTTCCGCTGCAGGATCAGGTGGCTGATCTTATTCTGATGGTTAACCTTCATCATGAGCTGGAAGATCCTGCCCTGATGCTGGCCGAATGCAGACGTCTGTTAAGGGAAGGAGGCCGTATTGCCATCTGCGACTGGAAGAAAGAGGAGATGGACTCAGGGCCTCCGGCAACCATCAGGATCAGTGCCCGCCAGGTGGAAAAACAGCTGGAGCAGGCAGGGTTTAAAGA
>JAWOCF010000073.1:0-16397 GCA_046483935.1 Bacteroidales bacterium
GCAGAGATGCTGATGCGCATGTACCTGCGATGGGGCGAGAGGCACAGCTACAAGACCAAGGTACTGGAAATGCAGGAAGGAGATGGGGCAGGAATAAAAAGTGCCTCTATTGAATTTGAGGGCGAAAATGCTTTCGGTTATCTGAAAGGCGAAAGCGGTGTACACCGTCTGGTGAGGCTGTCGCCCTTCGATTCGGCCAACAAACGTCATACTTCTTTTGCTTCGGTATATGCTTATCCGGTTATTGATGATAACATCCAGATAGACATCAACCCGGCCGATATTTCCTGGGACACCTTCCGCTCCAGCGGCCCCGGCGGCCAAAACGTGAATAAGGTGGAGACTGCCGTTCGCCTGCGTCACGAGCCTTCAGGGCTGGTGATCGAATGCCAGGAAACCCGGTCACAGGGGCAGAACCGCGAAAAGGCACTGACCATGCTCAAGTCGCAGCTGTATGAAATAGAGCTACGTAAACAAAGAGAAAAACTCGACGCCATGGAAAGCACCAAGAAGAAGATTGAGTGGGGCTCCCAGATCCGCAGTTATGTCTTTCATCCCTACAAGATGGTTAAAGACCTTCGCACCGGGGTTGAAACATCCAATACCCAAAATGTGATGGATGGCGAAATCGATGATTTCATCAAGGCTTATTTGATTGAGTTTGGAGAAAACTAACGGATTTGTAAGCCAATAAAGCCTGGGTGGAAAATGCGGTAAGCTTTTCCACCCTTTTTTTCGGCTCCGTCTTTCTGGCCCGAATTTTAAATATCCATAAGAACTAGGTTCGTAAATCCAAACTGCTGAAGACCGAAAACAAAATCAGGTCAAAATACTCTTTCATTTCTTGAATACATGATATGTCATATTTTCTTAAGTTCATCCATATGAACCCTTTAGCATTTCGCAAGCAATGGTAATTCGCTGAAGAGCAATTACTTAGTATCATCATAAAATGCTAAATACTTATAATATAGCTATTATTTTTTTATTCAATCAGTTAGAGCAAAAGGTTAATAACTTTGGATCATTGTTAATAACATCCGGCAATCTACACCCCAATTTGTTTTTATCTTCGCTTTTACAACTTCCTTCTAGCGCATTTTCGCATAAAAAATATCGGGTAATCCGGTTTGTTTTTCTGTAAGATACAAACCATTAAAAGCACATAAGACAATGGAAAACAAGTCAGAGGTACAGGTAGTTCCCGACGCCACAACGGGTCATGAAACAAATGAAAACCTTTACAACAAAGTAATAGAAGGTCGCACACGGCCACAACCGGCCATGGAAACTTCTGAGGTACCACCAATGTCAGCAGATGAATCAATGAATACTATTCCTACCACAAAATATGCCTTCGAGCAGGTACTAAAAGAATCTACCAAATACTTTAAAGGAGACAGCCTGGCGGCCGGAGTCTGGGCCAACAAATACGCCCTGAAAGACTCCGGGGGGCATCTGTACGAACTCACTCCCGACGATATGCACCGGCGCATCGCCCGTGAAATTGTAAGGATCGAAAAACATTATCCCAACCCAAAAAGTGAAGAAGAGATTTTTCAGCTCCTGAAGGATTTTAAATATATTGTACCCCAGGGAAGCCCTATGGCCGGGATCGGCAATCCTTTCCAGATCGGTTCGCTGTCAAACTGTTTTGTGATCGGCAACATGGGAAATGCCGACTCCTACGGTGGCATCATGAAGGTGGATGAAGAACAGGTGCAGCTGATGAAGAGAAGGGGTGGCGTAGGGCATGATCTGTCGCACATCCGCCCCAAAGGAAGCCCCGTTAAAAACAGTGCACTCACTTCTACAGGGCTGGTTCCGTTCATGGAGCGCTACTCCAACTCCACACGCGAAGTAGCCCAGGATGGCCGCCGCGGTGCATTAATGTTGTCGGTATCGGTAAAACATCCTGATGCCGAGGGATTTATCGACGCTAAGATGGATCAGGGTAAGGTAACCGGAGCGAATGTATCGGTAAAAATTACTGATGATTTCATGAAGGCAGTGGTCAGCAATGAACCCTTCATCCAGCAATATCCCATCAACAGCGAATCGCCGGTGGTTCAGAAAAGCACCGATGCCTCCGCCTTATGGAAGAAGATTGTTCATAATGCATGGCGCTCAGCCGAGCCGGGCATCCTGTTCTGGGATACCATCCTCAGGGAGTCGGTTCCCGACTGTTATGCCGACCTGGGCTTCACCACGGTATCAACCAACCCATGCGGGGAAATCCCATTGTGCCCTTACGACAGCTGCCGGCTGCTGGCCATCAACCTGTTCAGTTACGTGAAAAAGCCTTTCACCAGTAAGGCACAATTCGACTATCCCCTGTTCAAAGACCATGTAGCCAGTGCCCAGCGCATCATGGATGACATTATTGACCTGGAGCTGGAGAAAATTGATAATATACTGAAGAAAATACAGGCCGACCCGGAAGATGGAGATGTAAAACGCGTAGAGATCAACCTGTGGGAAAAGATCCGCCAGAAATGTATTGAAGGCCGCCGCACTGGTATAGGCATCACGGCCGAGGGTGATATGCTGGCTGCACTTGGCTTCCGCTATGGCACTCCACAGGCCACCGATTTCTCGGTAAACATACACAAAACCCTGGCTATTGAGGCTTATCGTGCCAGCACCCACCTGGCAGGCGAGCGAGGCTGTTTCCCGGTGTATGACACCAAAAGAGAAGAAAACAACCCTTTCATCAACCGCCTGGCAGAGGCCGATCCCGAGCTTTATAAGCAAATGGCCGCCAACGGACGCCGCAACATTGCCCTGCTCACCATTGCCCCTACAGGCAGTGTCTCGCTGATGACCCAGACCACCTCGGGCATTGAACCGGTGTTTATGGTAAACTACAAACGCCGCAGAAAAGTAAATCCCAACGACCAGAACGTGCGGGTGGATTTTGTGGATGACATGGGCGATCATTGGGAAGAATATAATGTATTCCATCATAAATTTGTTGACTGGCTCCAGGTAAATAACTATGATGTTGATGAGGTGAAGCTGATGAAAGATGAGGCGCTGGCCGCCATCATCGAGAAATCGCCTTATCATAAAGCCACCGCCAACGATGTCGACTGGCTGGCAAAAGTTACCATGCAGGGAGCTGTGCAGAAATGGGTAGATCACTCCATCAGTGTAACGGTCAATGTTCCCAATGATGTGACCGAAGAGATGGTGGGCGATATATACCGTACCGGCTGGGAGACTGGCTGCAAGGGCATCACGGTGTATCGCGACGGATCGCGCTCAGGGGTGCTGGTGAAAGACAACAAAAAGGAAAAAGAATCGGAGTTCAGGGAAACCAATGCGCCCAAGCGCCCCAAGACCCTGGAATGTGATGTAATCCGCTTCAGTAATGAATCAGAAAAGTGGATGGCCGTAGTAGGCAAACTCAATGACCGCCCTTACGAAATCTTCACCGGAAAAGCCGATGGGTTCTACCTGCCTGATTATGTTCAGAAAGGCTGGGTCATCAAGAATGTATCTGACAAGGGCGAGAAACGATATGACTTTCAGTTTTGCGATGGCGACGGATATAAAGTCACCGTAGAAGGCTTGTCGCGTTCTTTCCACAAGGAATTCTGGAATTATGCCAAGCTGATCTCCGGGATTCTGCGTCATGGCATGCCCCTGCCATCGGTCGTCGACCTGGTAACCAACCTGGATTTAAGAAGCGACCGGTTGCACACCTGGAAGAACGGGCTGGTGCGTGCCCTGAAAAAATACATTGCCGATGGGACCAAGGCAGAAGGCCAGGTATGCCCAAAATGTAAAGCACATACCGTAATCTATCAGGAAGGTTGCCTTACATGCACCTCCTGTGGTGAGAGTAAGTGCGGTTAATTGGTCGCAAACCTCAAGGGGAACTCCCAGTACCACTTTTTGCTTTCAGGGCTGAAAAAGCCCTTCAGAATCGCTGCAAAGGCCACCCTCGCCACCCTGCCGGGGCGGCCTTTGCAGCAACTAATGACTCAACGGACTTTTCTCTGCATTACCCGATCCGGCCTCTCCTGCCCGGGAGTCATTCAGGGCAGATTTGCTGAATTTCCTGAAAATATATATTCCTGATCAGGAGTGCCTTGCCCTCAATTTTTTTAAGTTTTTTTTTCATTATTCCAGGCAGGAAGTTCTTTCGCAGGGCAATTTTTTCATAGTTTTTGATGTTATCTACCCGTGAAGGATTGCTTTGTCTTTTCTTACACGAACCTTTAATGTTTTGTATTTTTGCAACAGCCTGAAACCCTTTTACATATTGATTCACAGGTTATTTATAATCCCAAACCGATACAACAGACTATTTCTATGAAGCGAATCTATTTTTTGTTCCTTGTCGTTCTTACGGGATGCTCGACGTTGACCCCCCTGCAGAAGAGCAGATTTATTTCGGTAAACCATTTGATTGAAACAGGCAATTATAAAGAGGCCCGCGATGTGATTGAAGACATGGTCAACGACGAGGAGTCCCAGCAATGGCCCCGCACCTGGTATACCAGGGGGGTGCTTGCGCAAACGGCCCCGGCCAAACAGAAGCTCTATCCCGACAGGTATTTTGTAGCTTTTGAATCTTATGAGAAAGCCCGCTCGCTGGATCAGAATGGACGACTTGACAGGCAGCTTGCACCCAGGTATATCCTGCTAACCAATGAATTCAAGAAAATGGGCGAGAGGAGTTACAAAGACCAGGAATATAAGGATGCACTGCAGGCCTTCGAGCTGGCAATTGAGATCAATCAAAGCGAAATCCTTTCTATGCCTTTAGACACTCACCTGATTTATAATGCTGCATTGGCAGCTTACGAAGCAGACAATCACAAGAAAGCGATCCGGTATCTTTCGCAGGTTGAAGATTACAACTACTCTACCAATGCCACCCACCTGCTTTTTTCAACCTATCTGGAAAGTGGCGATACCCTTTCTGCCGAAAAGTTAATGGCCGCCGGCATTAAAAAGTATGAGGATAATGAAAATCTGGTGTTGTTGCTGGCCGACCTTCATTTTCAAACCAAAAACATCCAGGCAGCCCTGAATGTACTGGATACAGCTGCTCTATCAGATTCTACCAATCATATTTTCCCCTTTACCAAAGGGCTGATTTATCAAAAGACCGATCAGTTTCCCCAAGCCATTGAGGCCTACCAGCAAGCATTAACCCTGGCTCCTGAGGAGCTTATGATTCATACCAATATTGCCACCTGTTATTTCAACATAGGCGTGGAAATTGAGGAGCATGCCCGACAGATTACCAGCAACAGCAAGGTCCTTGAACAAAAGAAACAATCAGCAGAAGCTTTTCGTTCTTCACTCACCTGGCTGGATAAAGTCTGGGAGCAGGAACCAGACGATCAGATGGTTCTCAGAAGGCTTTATGAGCTATATAAAGTACTTGACGTAGGTGACAAGGTGAAAAGCATGGAGCAGATGATCCATTAAGTCTTTACAGCTTAAAAGAAAGAGTCAACCCCAGAAATTGCTTTAGCTGCAACCTGGGTACTTTCTTTTCACTGCCATCGGGCAACAGCACAGGCTCATTGTCGGCCCCCAGCACCGGGAATAGGATGTCATCATCATAAATAAGATGCAGGCTGGGCCTGATGGTAAAGTACCAGCCAAGCTGTTTCTCCAGGCTGATTTCCCAATCCACATCAATATTCTGCGGTTTTTCGAGGTACCCCGAGAACAGCCTCAGGGAATTGTAAACCTCCAGCCCGTCGAGTATTGTCACCCGGCTGGTCACCACCAGCTGACCACCCATTTCGGGGCGGGTCATGCGGTTAGCTGAAATGCCGTGCTTGGTTTGATCAATACCAGAGGTATCCAGCACGAAGGTGTTTTTATAAGAAAGGACTGAAAAGTTGATCCTGGTATCTTTATCCGGCTTGTATTCAATCCCGGCCCCGACAGTAAAGGTTCCGGGGTTCATAAATTTTGAGACCACCACCGAATCATTAGGATACTTGTAGCCTTTGGCAATCTGGGTTTTAAAATAAAACACGGTACTGAAGTCAACCTTGCCTTGAATCACCCGGTTGTACTGGGAGTTCAGTTCCAGAATGTCGGTGCTCGTTCTGAAACCCTGTTCCTCGGTTTTGGTGGTTCCGTATCGAATGCGTCCGCTGCTGTTCCATTGGGTTTCTGCTTCCTTATTAGTATATGCGGCCCTCACATTCACGTCGAGCATGCTGGACAAGGCATTAGCCCCCCCCCTGGCCCAGTTGGAGAGATAAGTCTGGTTCAGGGTAAAGGCACTGGCCATGCCATAGTTCCAGTAGGTAGGGATTTCTTTGATGGGTTCCAGGCGGGCCAAAGACTTCAGGGGCACCAGAGAAATAATAGGGATATCATCAGCGGCTTTTTTTTCCAGGCGTTCAACATACACATCGTCCTCCAGCAACAGGGTAAGATCGTTTGTTGAAGGATTTCCCACCCAAACAGTGATTGAATCATTGGCGGCATTTCTGATCCAGTACCGGTACATTTCCTGCTTTCCGGTAGTCAGCCAGAATGGTTCATTTTTTCCAAAAACATCATTGATATACAAAGGAATGGAATCACGCTCCTGAGTGTAACCCAGCAAGGTGTTCACGGCCCATTCCAGTGAGTCAGGCATGTTCATGTGGGGGACAACAAAAAATGGTGATTGCTCATTGGCCACAATGGCCCTGAAGGATTCAGAAAAGACCATGGCAGTGGAATCAGCAACAAAAGCAGTGGTTTGCCGGCTGCCCGGGGGCACTACCCCAGGGTTGATCTGTCCCTGTTCTATTTTATATAACTGAAGGTTCAGAGATTCCAGGTAGGTGGTGTCAATAAAGACCCGGGTAATGGTGTCGCGCACCTGCAACAGGGAGTCCACCTTGAGGGCAAGCAGGTCTAAGGTGTCAGCAGTGGCCAGATGCGTAGAATCGTCGGGAGCAACCCTCGGCTGGCCCATGAAATCAGGTTGTTCAGGAACATTGTAGGTACTGTCGGGCACCATTGCAGGGATGGTATCCACCAGATGTCTGACCAGGGTTTCCTGAATGATAAAGGGCTCCTTCTGCAATGCCAGGGTATCAAAGATAAAGGTAGAATCATTGAGCCATCTAACCGGCAAGGTATCACGATGCACCAGGCTGGTTAGCTGCAACTCAATGTCCTGGTAATTAAACCGGGCCAGCCTGACACCTACGCTGTCGAAAGGTTCGTGAACATGCAGGATCAGCCGCTGAAGGGCCAGCCTGAGGCTGTCGCCATCCGACCTCCACAGGCTATCGGACTCCAGAAGAAAGCTAATATATTCTGAAGCGGTAAGGGTTGAAGGAGGAACCTCCTGATTGGTTGGGTTTTTTATTTCCTGAACAGGAATCGGTTGGCTTGACTGTGAAAAGGTTGTTCCTGGAAAAAGTAATCCTGATAACAAAAAAAGAAACAGTGTAGTACGAGGCATAATCAACATTTGAGCCAAAATTAGAATCATAAGAATAACGGCCAAATTCCTGTTTTCATATTCAGCGGATGGCTGAAAGCCGTCATTCATCAGGAAGGCCCGTCTGCAGCATTTGCCCTGTAAGAAACAAAAAAGAAATGCTTTGGTTTCAGCATCAGTATCTTACAACGACCCAGGGGAAAAACCCCAGGGTTACCAGACGCTGCAAAAATAAACATTTTCCGGACGCTACCCCAAGGATTTTGCGATATTGTCATGCTAATCAATGCATTATGTAAATTTTAATGTTTTTTATAATAAATTGATCAGTGCTGTAACATTTTGCAGGAGCAAACCGTCACTTTTTTATTTAAACAAACAAACTTATGAAAACAAAAGTCCTGATCTTTAACTTTCCTATGATCATTTCCCTGATGCTGATGATGGTCGGCAGCCAGGTGATGGCCCAAAAGGTAACCGGTAGCCGGAATCCAGTCGCAGAAACCCGCCAGCTCACAGGCTTTGATGGGGTAAAGGCAGGTGGTGCCTTTAACATTTTCCTGACCCAGGGAAGTGAATATCATGTAGAAGTGATAGCCGATGACAACCTGATAGATCTTATTGAAACCACCGTAGAGGGAGGAGTCCTGGAAATCAGCATGAGGCCCCGCGTCAACCTGCGCCGTTACAAAAGCCTGGAAGTACATATTACTGCCCCATCCTTTTCGGCCCTTCATGCCAGCGGAGCCTGTGACATGATCGCCACCAACACCCTCCGGGGAGATGAATTAGTCATTCGCGCGTCGGGGGCCAGCGACATTGAAATGGACCTGAAGGTGGCCTATCTGGATATAACATGCAGTGGTGCATCAGATGCAATCCTTTCAGGCCAGATTCAGACAGCTGAAGCCCGCTTCAGTGGGGCCAGCGACCTGAAAGCGAAAAACCTGGAATGCAGCACCCTCCATCTGAAGATGAGTGGCTCGAGTGATGCCCATGTGTCGGTTACTGACGAAGTAAGTGGCAGCCTGTCTGGCAGCAGTGACCTGACAGTCATTGGGCGCCCGGTGATAGATGTAAGAACATCCGGATCCGCATCTGTCAGCAGCGGGAGATAATACCCCATAAACAAACCTGCACAAATGCCCGTGTCTGGCCTCCGGCAATCTAATTGCGGGAGGCCCTCACGGGCATTCCTGTTCAGTAAGGCAGCAGGTAAATAAATATCGCCAGGAAATGCGCACCAGCACCGGCCAGCACAAACAGATGCCAGACCACGTGATTCAAGGGTTTGTTTTTGCGGATATAGAACCAGACGCCCCCGATGTAAAACACGCCCCCCGCCAGCAACCAGTATAATGCACCCACAGGAACACTGCTGATCAGGGGCTCGATGGCAAAGATGATCAGACAGCTCATGGCCACGTAGAGCAACGTCGATAAGATCCGGTAGCGTTCTTTATAAAAAAACACCTGAAACAAAATACCGGCTAGGGCAAGGCCCCAGATAATCCCGAAAAAGGTCCATCCCCAGCCACCAGGCAGGGCCACCAGGGTGAAAGGGGTGTATGTGCCGGCTATCAGGATGTAAATAGCAGAATGATCCAGCTTTTGCAGCAGCGCTTTAATTCTTTTTTCGCGGATGCCATGATATAAGGCTGAGGCAGTAAACAACAACACCAGGCTGATGCCGTATACAGAAAAACTAACCATCTTCCAGGGATCAGGATCGGTATGGTAGGCAACCACCAGCAACACGATCAGCCCGAAAACTGACAACACCGCTCCCAATCCATGGGTGGCGCTATTAAGCACTTCGTCAAATGCCCCCTGCCCCCTTTGGTTTTCTTTTGCCGGTTGCTCCCGGTTTATCCCCTGATTCATAATTATCAGATATTCGGTTCTTTTTTTATTCTGATTTCTAAATGATTCTTCTCACTATATCAAAGATAATGAAAACCCATGGCTCTGGAAAACGGATCCGGGAACAACCCTGACAGGTTTCAGGTTTCAGGTATGAGGGGTGCGGGGTGCGAGGTGCAGGATGTTAATTAACATCCCGGTCACTGAGCTTGTCGAAGTAACCGGGAACCCTCATACCGCGGTCTGATTAAATTCGCATCAAATTCGGATCAAACTCGGATTAAACTCGCATCAAATTCGCGAATTCGCAAATTTGGTGCGAGTTTGGTGCGAATTTGATGTGAATCTGATGTAAGTTTGATACAACGTTGAATAGGGAATGGGTGGGAATTGAAACGACCAAATCAGATTCAATTCTTCCCGATTTTTGTACCTGATCGGGGAATCTATCAACAAAAGATTCCTCATGCAAGGGAGCAAATAGTCGTCCCTGACATGAGGAATCCGAAAAAAAGCCGCAAGGGCCAAAAAGGTTGTGCCCTCCAGGTTAATTAATATAGATGCCTTCGCCCACGCCGATAGGCAGGTCCAGTCCGTACCATACGAACAGCATGACCACCCAGATGGCAAAGAGAATCACTGCATAGGGAATCAGCAGTGATACAATGGTGCCGATCCCGATATTCTTGTTGTACTTATGGATCCAGCCCAGCAGCAACGGGAAGTAAACGTATAACGGGGTCACACAGTTGGTAATGGAGTCGCCCACACGGTACATCAGCTGAACGAAGGCGGGATTGTAATTGAGTTGTGCCAGCATGGGAATAAAAATGGGGGCAAAAATTGCCCACTTAGCCGATCCGCTACCCAGGAAAATGTTGAGCAAAGCCACAATCACCATAAACAAGGTGAACATCACCGGCCCGGTGAGGCCGGTAGATTGCAGAAACTCGGCACCATTGATGGCCAGGATGGTATCGAGGCGCGACCAGCTGAACAGGTTAATAAACTGGGCTACCACCAGCATCAGCACAATGTATCCTGACAGCTCTTTCATGCCATGCTCCATCTGCCTGAGAATGTCGTTGGGCTTTTTGATGGCCCCGGTAGCTTTTCCATAAAAATAACCGGGAATGGCAAACATAAAGAACAGGATGGGGATCAGGCCCCTGAGAAACGGCGAAGGAACGATCCCGCCGGTTTGCTGATCGCGCAAGGGGGCATTTTCGGGCGCCACCAGCAACACGATCAGCGCCACGTAGATCAGCAAAGAAATACCGGCATTTTTCAGCCCTCTACGTTGTTGGGGAGTAAGGGCTACATCGCCCACAGTCTGATCCTCATCTTTCTGGTATTCGAAGCCTTGTACCCGGGGTATAGTATATCTTCGGGCAATGAATGCCCCGCCCAGTCCCAGCATGATGGTAGAAACAATCATGAAGTACCAGTTGGAGGTAGCACTTACAATGATGTTTCCAGGCATTTTAGAGGTGATTTCGGTGGAGATACCCGCCAGCAGGACATCGGTACCGGCAATAAAAAAGTTGGCCGTAAAACCAGCCGTAGCGCCTGCATAGCCGGCAATCAACCCGGCAATAGGATGCAGGCCCATCTGGGCAAAGATTAGCGCAGCAATAGGAGGCACAATCACGATGCCGGCATCAGAACCAATGTTTCCGCAGGCCCCGATGATAAAAATCACGGGCAGCACAATCTTTTTGGGAACAGAAAAGGCGATGGTGCGCATCACCACGGTGAGCAGGCCGCTGCGTTCGGCAATGGACACCCCCATGAGCATTACCAGTACCAGGCCGAAGGGTGCAAAAGTGGCAAAGTTGGATACCATCTCCTGCAGGAAACGCCTCAACCCGTTGCCTGACATCAGGTTCTGGGCTTCCACCAGGTCGCCCGTTCCCGGGTCAATGGCACTGACCCCGAAAAAGGCCGTGATGCCGCTCAGAACAATGATGATAATGCAAATCCAGACAAAGATCCAGAAAGGATGCGGTAACTTGTTTCCCATTTGCTCCACCCAGCGAAGAAATCCTTTGCTCTGGGTTTCAGGAGCCTGGGGCTGCGATGTGTTGTCATTCATAATGGTAGGAGGTTTTTAAATAATGAAAACAGGAAATATTATGTTTTGATGCATCCCTCAGAAAGGCCGGGCAAATCAGCCATTTGGATGACAAAAATAATAAGATTTGTGAATCATCATGAATCGGGTGTGGGGAAATAACATATTTTCGGCAATTTCCCGGAATATTCCTTCTCTACGGGGAGTAGTGCCATGAAAAGGATAAAAAAAAACCCGGGCCTGGTGGCCCGGGTTTTTATGCAATACATCAGGATGCTATTCTTCTTCTTTTTCTTCTTCTTCGTAGGCTTTCAGAAGGGCTTCCTGAACATCCATGGGTACTTGCTGGTAATCAGCAAACTTCATCCCGAAGGTGGCTCGTCCACTGGTGAGTGAGCTCAGGGAAGTAGAATACCGGTTCATTTCGGCCAGGGGGACTTTGGCTTTGATCTTCTGATATTGTCCTTCGCTATCCATCCCCATAATGATGGCACGGCGGCCCTGCAGGTCGGTCATTACATCACCCATTTTTTCTTCAGGCACCATGACTTCCACATCATAGATGGGCTCCAGAATTTTGGGGGCAGCATTTTTAAAGGCTTCGCGGAAGGCGTTGCGTCCGGCCAGCTTAAAGGAGATCTCGTTAGAGTCGACCGGGTGCATCTTGCCGTCATAGATATTCACAACGATGTCGCGGGCATAGGATCCGGTTAAGGGGCCCTGTTCAATTTTCTCCATGATTCCCTTAAGGATGGCAGGCATGAAGCGGGAATCAATGGATCCTCCCACAATACAGCTGTTGAATACCAGTTTTCCGCCCCATGGCAGTTCATGCTCATCTTTATGACGTACGGGGAACTCGGTCTGATCGGGTTTGCCTTCAATATGTGGCTCGATCATCATATGGACTTCTCCAAACTGCCCTGCACCACCCGATTGTTTTTTGTGGCGGTACATCGATTTGGCCGACTTTGTGATGGTTTCGCGATAGGGAATCCTGGGAGCATAAAATTCGATCCCGACTTTGTTATTGTTCTCGATCATCCATTTGGCCACATTCAGGTGCATCTCTCCTTGACCGGAAAGAATCACCTGGCGCAGTTCCTTGGAGTGTTCAAAGATCAGGGTAGGGTCAATATTATGCATTTCCTTGAGGATGCCGGCCAGTTTTTCCTCATCCGAAGAGGCAGTAGCTTTGGCGGCTGTACGGTATTTAGGTGCAGGAAAAACGATGGGCCTCACCTGGTCGTCCTGATTTTTGGACGAGGTCAGGGTGTTGTTGGTATGGGTGTCTTTCAACTTGATGGTAGCGGCAATATCACCAGGCATTACCTTTTCGATCTTCTGGCGGTTTTTGCCAGCCACAGCAAACAGCTGCGAGAGTCTTTCCTTGGCACCGGTATTCACATTCACCAGGTCAATGGCTTCAGTAAAGGTGCCGTTATAGACCTTAAAGAAAGAAATTTCTCCCAGGTGGGGTTCAACGGCAGTCTTAAATACCAATGCCACAGGTGGCTGGGAGGCATCAAAAGGCAGTTCTTTATCTTCAGTGGTTTTCTCCAGGGCCACCTCATCAGGAGAAGGCAGGTTTTCTGTCACAAACTCCATAAAACGGGCTACCCCCTGGTTGTTCTTGCCAGAAGTACACATCAGGGGAAACAACGAACGGGTAACAACGCCCATTTTGATGCCTTTGATCAATTCCTCCTCCGAGAGGGTTCCATTTTCAAAGAAGGCTTCCATGAGGCTCTCATCACTTTCAGCAGCAGCTTCGATGATGCCGTTGCGGTATTCTTCGGCTTTATCAGCTTCCTGGGCAGGAATATCAAGCACTTCGGCATTGCCCCCCCCCACGGGGAACTTTAACATTTTCATGCGCAGCACGTCGATCACGCTATCAAAACCGATTCCTGCATTTACAGGATATTGAACAGGCACCACCTTGTCGCCGAACTGGACTTTCAGCTGGCGGATGGTTTCGTCGAAATTGGCTTTCTCATGCTCCAACTGATTCACCAGAAACATTGCAGGTTTTTCAAGGCCGACCACCTGCCGCCAGGTAATCTCGGTTCCTACTTCAACCCCATTGGTTGAGTTTATCACCATCACGGCAGTATCAGCCACTTTCAGGGCGGCCACTACTTCACCGATAAAATCATCAAACCCGGGGGTGTCAATAATATTAATTTTATGGTCGGCATATTCGGCGTACAACACAGTTGAAAACACAGAGGCCTGACGCTCCAGTTCTATCTCGCGGTAGTCGGAAACCGAGTTTTTATCATCTACTGACCCTCTGCGGTTAATCACGCCCCCTTCAAAAAGCATGGCTTCAGCCAGGGTCGTTTTCCCGGATTTTGCACTACCGGTCAGGGCAATGTTTTTAATTTCGTTCGTTTGATATATTTTCATGTGTAAGATATTGATTTTAAGGTTTTTATACAACAGGTGCTTTGAGGCTCTGCAAGAGAACCATCAACCTCAACAGGTTAAACAATATTATCCTTGATTTTCAATGATCGTCACCAACTTTTACAGGGATTGTTGAACGGCACGGTTCCCTTCATAATAAGGGCTTCGGGCTGAAAAACGGGGCCGTACCCGGAAAAAAGTGGCTAAAGTTAAAAAAAAACTGTGACCTCACCGAAAAAAGCGAATAATTATTATGAAACAAATCACATGAAAATTCTAACAGGTTCAGAAAAGATTTTGGCGGGCGAAACCTCCTGGTCAGAGGGAGGAAGCCACCAGGTTAACAAACTCCTTCAGGCGTACCCTGATTTCAGGATCAGAGACTTCCAGCAAGCGGTCGGTCCCAAACTTTTCTACGGTAAAACTAGCCATCGCCGACCCATAGATCAGGGCATTTTTCATGGTTTCGAAGGAGGCGTTGCCGCAGCTGGCAATGTAACCCATAAAGCCACCGGCAAAGGTGTCGCCGGCACCTGTAGGATCAAACACTTCTTCCAGGGGCATGGCGGGGGCATAAAACACCTGGTTTTGATGAAACAGTAAGGCCCCGTGTTCTCCTTTTTTCACAATCAGGAAGCGGGGTCCCATGGCCAGGATTTTACGGGCGGCCTTCACCAGCGAATACTCCCCGGAAAGCTGCCTGGCTTCTTCATCATTAATGGCCAGCACATCGACCATGGTAATCACCTCCAGGAGATCATCCCACGCGGTGTCCATCCAGAAGTTCATGGTATCCATACAGATCAGCTCGGGGCGGGGCGACATCTGGCTGATCACCTGCTTCTGAATGGCAGGGGTGAGGTTTCCCAGCATCAGGTATCGGCTGCTGCGATACTTTTCAGGAAGTACCGGATTGAAGTCAGCCAGTACATTCAGGTCGGTCACCAGGGTATCGCGGGTATTCATGTCCATATGATATTTCCCCGACCAGAAAAACGTCTTCCCCTGAGGGATTACCTTCACTCCTGCAAGGTCAATATTGCGTTTTGACAACAGATTCATGTATTCGTCGGGGAAATCCCCTCCTACTACCGACACCAGGTTGATTCCTTCAGTAAGCTGACTGGCTGCCAATGCGGCATAAGTTCCTGCACCACCCAATATCTTACCGGTTTTTCCGAATGGGGTTTCCACCTCATCGAAAGCCACTGTTCCTACAACTAATAAGCTCATATGATATAATTATTTTTCAAAAACAAGTGCAAAGATACAGGTTCTGAATTAAAGCCCTGAATCTCCCGATGTTATTTCAGGGAGGATCCCCCATTACGGAAAAGGCCTTATCTTTATATCCAATGTATTCATCAACAAAATAAGGAGACATGTTTAAGAAGATTATGGCAACAGACAATGCCGCCAGCACCCTTTTGATCCGCCTGATGGTAGGGGCAGTATTTTTTTCGGAAGGCATCCAGAAATTTCTTTTTCCTGCCTTGCGGGGAGCAGGCCGTTTTGAAAACATCGGCCTTCCCAACCCTGAGTTCCTGGGTGTTTTTGTAGGCTTCTTCGAGATATTTTGTGGTTTGCTGGTACTGGCAGGTCTGGCAACCCGCCTGGCGGTCATCCCTCTGATGGTCATAATGACAGTAGCCCTGTTTACCACCAAACTGCCCATGCTGGCCGACCAGGGGTTCTGGCAGATGCTGCATGCTGCACGAACAGATTATGCCATGTTGCTGGGATTGTTATTTTTGTTGATCCGTGGTTCAGGGGCCTTTTCTGCCGACCGGTTTTTTAGCCGCAGGCCGGAATAATTTCATTAAAAAAGGGATTACTATGGCCGGGTGCGAAAAACGGTGGCTCCGCCCATTTCCTTCTGGATGTCAGCATCCGTTGGCCGAATGCCTGCGATTATTCATTGAGTTTGACTGCCAGCCCTGCCACTCTTGTGCCCAGGGCCCGGCCTTTTTTCAGAAAGAGATCATCGACCCCCTGGCCCGAAAAGGGAAACTCTCCAACAATGGCAGAGGCCCCGAAGGGTGAGGTCCATTCATCACCTCCTGTAACAATCATCCCGAAGATCAACATAGACTGCAGGATGCTCATCTGGGTGAGCTCCTCGCCGGCCGAAATGCCACCGGCAGTCACAAAGGCTGCACCCACCTTATTCTTCAGCGGCTGCTCTTCGAAGGGCCATTGTGCAATAAACTCAGCCACCTCAGGAGCTACCCCAGCATTATATACCGGGCTGCCAACAATAATGGCACTGGCATCCAGTAAATCGAGCAAGGTGGTTTCTTCCACGGTTTTCATCACTACGGTAACACCTTCCACCTGGCTGGCACCCTGATAAACAGCTTCGGCCATTGCCTGGGTATTTCCGGTTTTGCTGTGGTAAGAAATCAGGATAGTGGTTTGAGAAAAAGCCTGGGTAGTTGCTGTAAGAAGAAGCATCAGCAAGAAAATGCGTACGCGTTTTTTCATGGCAGAGGTTGAGGTGTATGTTTGGTAAACAAAAACTGGTGCAATTGATAGGTGCGGTTACAAATTTACATTTTTTCCGGTATGTCTGACAATGATTTATTAAGATTATCAGCATGTTGTATCTGTCATGCTGGTATTTCA
>JAWOCF010000189.1:0-3036 GCA_046483935.1 Bacteroidales bacterium
CATCAAACTCGCATCAAATTCGCGAATTCGCGAATTTGATGCGAGTTTGATGCGAATTTAATGCGAATATATAGTGGATTTGATGTGAATTTGACGTATCTTTAGTATCTGTTATATATTATTTAAAACCAACCAACATGGCACAGATTGATAATCTTTTTGACGCCGTCCGTGGGAGTGCGGGCAACCTGGTATTTTATGAAAGGAACGGCCGCAATTTTATGCGCACAAAGCCAGGAAAATACAGGGACAGGAAGTCGCAGGGGCAGCTGGCTCAGCGCCAGCGCATGCAGGTGGTGAACCGCTTCCTGAAGCCCTTTGGAAGGTTGATCCGGATCACCTTTGCCGGAGAGGCTAAAGAACGGTCGGCTTTGCAGGCGGCCCAGTCCTACAACATGCGGCACGCTTTGGCAGGAGATTATCCCGGCATCGGGATCGACCCCGGCAGGGTGCTGCTCAGCAAGGGGCCCGTGGGGCTGCCACAAAGCGCCTCGGCATCGGTCCATCCCGAGGGGCTGCTCATCCAATGGCAAAACGGCCCCGAGGGTGCCGGCAATGACTCCCTGGTGGTGATGGCCTCGTGGGGCGATGGGGCGTGGTGCGAATACCGCTTTACCGAAACCCTGCGCAACAAGGGAGAATATACCTGGCAGACAACACAGCCTGTTACCCCCGATGCCTTGCCCGATGTATGGATCGCCTTTCGCAATAGTGAAATGACCGAAATGAGCGATAGTTTGTATGCGCCCGAAAAAGTTTAGGTTTTGAGAGGTTGAGAGGATGAGCAGTTAAGAACTTTTTTCTCAACCTCTAAACCTCTCAACCTCTCAACCCACTTTCAGGAAAGAAAAACACCTTGCACCACCATTCAAAACTTTATTATATTTGATGTTCATTGTCTTCCTGAAACACACCCCATGAAAAAAAGATACCTGCTACTGTTTGCACTGCTGGGAATCTTCCTGGTAACGCCCGCCCTGCTGCACCTGTCATGGAGATTAGCCCCCACACAGGTGCTTGACATTCTGCTGGTGAATAAAACAGTTACCCCTGCCAGGGATTATTACCACCAGGGATATGACTGGATTTTTATCCACGATAAATACCTGAACAACGACAGCACCAGTTATGAACCGGGCCTGAACCAGATGGGTTTTTTTCCCCAACAGAACGGGGATTACCTGATCCGCGACATGGAGGGAGCCAGCCAGGAGGCTACCCGTGAGCTGGTGCGCACCACCGACCTGGTATATTATGCCGACAATTATGGGGTATATTATCATGACTGGTATCGCGAAGAGATCCAAAACTTTGATTCGGTACCCAACACCATGATCTATGGAGGGCTTCAGCAACATGATATAGATTTTATCGGGCAGATGCTGCAGGAAGATAAAGCGGTGATTGCCGAGTATAATTTTTTCAGTCCACCCACAACCGGGGCCATCCGCGAACAGGCACAACAGCTGCTGGATTTACAATGGCAGGGCTGGCAGGGCAAGTATTTCCCTTCGTTAAGGCTGGGGGGCGGGCACCAGATCCCTTCCTGGCTGGTAACCCTTTACCAGACAGGGCATCGGCAGCCATGGGATTTTAAAAACCAGGGCATCGGCTTTATTCATGAAGACAACACAGTGGTGATTCTCGAATACCCCCGGCACCTCAAGGAGGCTTCCTTCAACATCATCACCCCGGAAGCCAGGTACCAGTTATTTGGGATTCCCGAGAAGGTGCCCTTTCCGGGTTGGTTTGAGATTACTTTCCCCACCAATGCCCGCAGTAAAGTAATATCATGGTACGAGATTCCGGTCAATGAGCAGGGCAAAGCGCTTCTTGAAAAACATGGCATCCCGCTGCGTTTTCCGGCCGTGATCTACCGGGAAAACCCGGGCCGGTTCTGGTACCTGGCGGGTGATTTTGGCAAGGGCGAAATGCCCAGCCGTTTCGTCAGGCTTCAGGGCGCCCGCTACCTGGAATTGCTGTTTACCGACTTGCTGGATCCGGCTGTTCGCAAAGGCTTCTTTTTTTCCTACTACCTGCCCCTGGCCTCGGGCATCCTGCGCGACATTTCGCTGCAGGAAGCTGACCTGAAACAGGCCAGACTGAATTAGAGAAAGGTAAACGAAAGGCCAAGCCCCCATACCGAGTTGTATTGTCCACGGTTGTACCACAGCGTGGTCTGCCCCTGATGAGCACGCAGTGGCGTAATACCCTGGGTAAACCGCAGGGAGACATCCCAGGCGTCGTTCAGCGGATAATACAACCCCAGGAACAGGTTTAATTCACTATCGTGAAAGGGTTTTTCCTGCGACAGATCCAGCACCCGATCCAGCTCCTCTTCATAATGATCGACCATGAAAGACCACGAGAGGCCGGCTTCGGCAGCCATCAATCCGATGTAGGGAAGCTCGAAGGTAGAAAACTGAAAAGTATAGGACAGGGGGATTTCCACATAATGCAGAAAAAACTTGTACGAATAGAAGTTGTTGTCATCGGAGGGCACCGAGCGGCTCCCTTTCTGGATATACATCAGCTCGAGCTGCAGGTGCGAGAAGGCCCCGGTGCTGAAATTGGTAAATACCCCTGCATAGATTCCAAATTTGCCGGGCCCGCCCAGCTTGTCGCCCGAAACCTCACTGCCGGCCACCCCTGCCTTGAACCCACCCCCGAAGTTCTGCGGGAAGGCCCCCTGGGCAAAAAAGAGCATCAGACCCAATAAAGAAATGCGCATCATGATTTTTTTCATGCCGGTAAATCTTGCAGGTTCTGCCTCAGAAACGAATAAAACAACACTGGATCAGAAACCTGTTTCTACAAAAATACGTATTTAATCGCAAACACATTGAAAAGAAAACCTTACCTTTCGGCTCAAATTGATTCTTCTGATGAGGGAATCACTGGATGGAGTTTTTATCATCAGCAGGCAAGCGATTCATTTTTTTGAACCGGAAGAAAAGAAAAAATAGCAGATGAACGCAAAGCAATCCAAAACCATTTCCCTGGAAGATGTCCTGGAGTTGTACAAGCAGGCACTGG
>JAWOCF010000156.1:0-3413 GCA_046483935.1 Bacteroidales bacterium
TTTTCGGTGGTCATACTGAGCATCGGATACACCTTCGTAGAGTCTCCCAAAGAAAAAATGCTTGCCCGTGAGATCCGCCAGTATGAGGATCAGCTGTTGATGATCAACGACCGCCTGGACATGATGACCTCAGTGCTGTCCGACATCCAGGAACGCGACGACAATATCTACCGGGTCATTTTTGAAGCCGAGCCCATCTCGCGCATGCAGCGCGAAGCAGCCTATGGTGGCACAGAGCCCTATGCCCATTTTGAAGCATTTCAGAACAGCGAGCTGATTTCCTCCACCATGAAGCGCATTGACCAGATTGCCCGCCAGTTGTACGTGCAGTCCATCTCGTACGATGAGGTGCTGGAGCTGGCCAAGAACAAGAACAACATGCTGGCATCCATTCCGGCCATCATCCCTATTGCCAAAGGGAAAGAACAGCTGGTGTCGGGCTTTGGCATGCGTATACACCCTATTTACAAGACCCTAAGAATGCACGAAGGCGTTGACTTCACGGCTCCTACCGGCACGCCCATCTATGCCACCGGCAACGGGGTGGTCAAATCGGCCGTACGCAGCAGCCATGGCTATGGCATCATGGTTATTGTTGACCATGGCTATGGGTACGAAACCCGCTATGCCCACATGAGCGCCCTGAAAGTGCGTAAAGGCCAGAAAGTGGTACGTGGTGAAATCGTAGGACTGGTGGGAAACACCGGCACCTCCACCGCACCACACCTTCATTACGAGGTGGTTCGCAATGGCCGCAAGGTAAACCCGGTCTCCTATTTCTACAACGACCTCTCTCCTGCCGAATTTGAAGAGATCATAAAAGTGGCTTCAAGAGTCAACCAGTCGCTGTCGTAGTCATTGATCCGGCGATTACTCCTGAAGTGCCTGTTTCACCAAACCCATCAAGGCCATCACAATTTGCCTGACATTGTCTGGAAGATGTTTGTTTTGCTGGTTTATTCGATCGTCAATTTCAGCTTCTTTCCCAGTCCTGCTTCTACGATCTTCCGAAAGGTTGACATCTCAAGGTCTGGAATTCGGAAGGCTCCTGAATCTCTTCACTTAGCTGATACAAAACATCAGCACCGACTTCGTAGGGCATGGCCATATATTCTCCACTTTCGCCTTTTACATGAATTTCAATATTTGGCCATGACAAGGTGTAGTTCCTGAGTTTAACCTTTTGAAACTCTTTTACCTCAAGAAGCGGATATTCAAAATCGTTCTCCGAAACATCCCATTGCTTAAAGATTTTTTCAAAGTCCAACAGTCGGCTCTCGCCGTTGTTGAACATGCATTGAATGGTATGTCCAGCAATCTTTTCAATTTTTACTATCCTTGGGATTTTTATTTTTTGTCTCATAACCGTGGATTTAACTGCAACCTTTATATTGTCAACGTTATTATTGTTGGCATACAATGTTATCCAATCAGACAACAAATTTAAAGCTTTGTACCCTGATTTTCAAAGGTGTTTCGTTTCTTATCACAATAATTAATGCCCCCGACAACCACAGGTCACTTACAGCCTCGCATGGAATACGACAAGAAATCGAATAAAAGAATCTGCCGTTTTTTTTCTTTCTTCGCCAGAAAGAATCAAAAACTTTCTTAGCTTTGCCTCACAAAGTACTTTCTATGAAAACGCAGCAGGAATATATCAAAGACTTGACAGAGATCCGCACCATGATGGAGCGCTCCACCCGGTTCCTGTCATTAACAGGCTGGTCGGGCATCATGGCAGGCATCTATGCCCTGCTGGGAGCAGTGATAGCCTGGAAACTGTTTTATACCAGCGGGAATGGCATGTTGCACTCGATGCTCAACCGGGAAGAAATCACCGGAAATGTCACGGGATTATTTTTACTGGCACTTGGAGTGCTGGTGCTGGCCATCGGCACTGCCATCCTCTTTTCATACAGAAAGTCGCGCCGCAAAGGCGAGAAGTTGTGGAACCAGGCGGCCCGCAGGCTGGTCATCAACCTGTCGCTTCCATTGATCACCGGCGGCATTCTCATTCTGATCCTGTTTTCCAAAGGGTTCTTCAGCCTGATTGCTCCCATGACCCTGATCTTTTATGGGCTGGCCCTGCTGAATGCCAGCAAGTTTACTTATGATCAGCTGAAATACCTGGGCATGATCCAGGTGGCACTGGGTCTTATAGCTACCTGGCTGCCCGGCTATGGGCTGCTGCTCTGGGCCATCGGGTTTGGAGTGATGCACATCGTTTACGGTATTTATATGCACCTGAAACTGGAACAGTGAAAACCATCATCCACAATTTACATAAAGCTTTTGAAAGCAGGGTGCGCTTAGGGATCATGTCGGCCCTGGCAGTGAACGATACCCTTGACTTCAATGCCCTGAAGGAAACCCTCGGGGTAACCGACGGCAACCTGGCCAGCCACCTGAAGGCCCTTGAAAAGGAAGGCTATATTGGGATGAATAAAACTTTTGTAGGACGAAAACCCAATACCAGTTACTTCATGTCAAAACAAGGCAGGAAGGCCTTTGAAGAACATCTCACAGCCCTGGAGCAGATCATAAAATCACATAAATAAACCTCTTTTTTTTATCCTTCAACTTTGTAATTCAAAGTACTTTTAAACACCTATTATTATGAAAACACAATCAGGAAACTATCTGGAAAACCTCAGCCAATCGATCAAACGGTCAGTAACCTTGAAGCTATTGTCAATCTTTATCATGATGATGCTGCTACTGATTCCGGTTTCAATTATCAAATCAGTGATTCAGGAGCGCGAAGACCTCAGGCAGGAGACCATCAGCGAGGTCAGCAACCAATGGGCCAATGGGCAGACCGTCTATGGCCCCATCCTGACCATTCCATTACAGAAGAAGGTCATTGAGAACGAAAAAGTCATCATCATCCACGAACAGGCCCACATATTGCCCTCCCGGTTAGAGGTCGGAGGTACTGTCACGCCCCGAAATCTACGCCGGGGAATTTACGAGGTGGTGGTTTATGATTCCCGGCTCTCTTTTTCGGGGCAGTTTTCAGAAATTGAAGAGCACCTGAGCACCTTGAAAGATTATGAAGCCTTTCCACAGGAAGCCTTTCTGACCATCCATATCTCCGACCTGCGGGGAGTAAAAGAAAAGGTTGTTTTTAACTGGAACGGACAGAAGAAAAATGTGGTGCCCGGTTCCGGCATCCCCTTGATGGTCAGCTCCGGAATCACCATAAAAGACATTCTGGGGCAAGGCAACAACCCGACCGACGAGTTTTCGTTCGACCTGCAACTGCAGGGTAGTCAGTTCCTGAATTTCATCCCTTTAGGAAAGGAAACCGCAATCCATCTGGACTCCGAATGGAAAGCCCCCAGCTTCACAGGCTCATTCCTGCCCGAAAACCGCATCGTGACTGATGAAGGCTTCACTGCCGACTGGAG
>JAWOCF010000161.1:0-28377 GCA_046483935.1 Bacteroidales bacterium
ACATCCTTGAGATTATCAATGCTGTTATTCAAAGTCGTCAACCGGGGGTTTTTCAACTGGTTTTGGCTAATGATACGCTGTTTTTCAGCATTAAGAGCTGTCAATTCCTGTATCAGGTTATTCAGCATGGGGTCATTCAGGCCCATTGAAGAAGGAGCCATTATCTGGGATGAATCTTTGTTTTCCGCAAAGTAGTTGTTCATCTGCTCCAGATGATTTAATCTCTTCTGAGCTTCATCTCTTTGGCTGGTAGAATTTTGCAGCTGTTGGTAAATATTTTCTGCTTTCTCTTCCACGTTCATAACACTATTGTTACGCCGCAGATTCTGGAGCTGCTGCTCGGAAGAACTCAGATCATCCGAAACATTCATCAGCTGATCATCAATATGCTCTATGGTTTTATTAGCCAGTACATTGGCATCTTCCATGTTACGCTCAATATATTTTGAGATCAGCGCCTCCAGGAAGTGCATCCCAATGGCCACATTGTCTGTCATCACCTCCAGCTCAGCCATTGTTGACTCTATGCCTTGGGCATCAATGCTTAATGCTCCTTTAAAGGATGCAGCTACCTGGTAAAGATTATTGAACTGAAAAAATATCTCCTTGTCTTCATAAACTTCTGGATTATAATTGGAGTTCAGTAAAACCCTGAATGAAGCATACTCATTTTCTACCAGGGCACCAAACTTATGAGGTCCTGTGATTTCAAGAGACGGGGCATGCCCTATTATATTTTCTGTGATTAAATCCAGCAAAGGCACTTCCTCGCCAGAGGCATAAATATTAAAATATTTATCATCTATTATTTCAATAAAGAAGGGCATATTAACCGGCTGCACATGGTCTTCAGTGGGCACCACGACAATGGGAGAATTCTGATAAATGTTTTTCCAGCTGAAAGAAAGATTCCGGGGAATTCGCTTATCCTGCTGGAAATAAGAAACTCTTACATCCATCTCATCAACCACCTCCTGAATCAGGGGAAGGGACTGGATAAAGAATACTTCGTTCTGAAAAGTCTTATCCTGTACAATGAAATCAAAAGCCCTCATTATATTGTTGGAACCTGCTGACATGGGGTTACTATCTTCTATACGCAGAAGCACAGAAGCCCCGATCCGATAGGTTTTGGAGGCATATTTCAGATACAGGAAAGCAGCGGACAAAGTAATGACCGCACAAATAGCCAGCACATACCAATACTTCAATAGCCCTTTCAGCAAATTAATCAGATTGTTTGCCAAAATATCATTTGATTCTTTCATATTAACATTACAAATTAATTGGAATATAAAACCGTATAAACAAAGATTCCGGTAGAAATCACAGTAAGTAAAAGATTATACGGCACGGTTGTCATCCCCCATCTTTTACGGGAAAGGGGTCTTACATAAACAATGTCATCAGGTTTCAGGGTAAACCATTCAGACTCCAGGAGGTTTTCGTCAGTAAGATCGATAAATTGCTTGATCCTGCGATCACCTTCCTGGCGGATGATCAATACTTTCTGCCTGTTGCCAAATTCAGCCACATCGTTAGCATACCCCAAAGCTTGCAGGATGTTGATATTTTTTTCATTAAACACATAAACCCCCGGACGGTTGACCTCTCCAAGTACAGTAACCTTGGTATTGACAAACCGCATGTACACGTTGGGCATAAACAAATAGTCAGACAAGGCATTTTCGATAGTATCTGAAGCTTGGTCCAGGGTCATGTCCACAAGATTGACCCTACCGATATAAGGGAGCTTGATGGTGCCTTCTTCATTCAGGGTATAACTCATCAGGGTAGGGTCTTGTATACCCCGCTGCCATTCGCCCGAGAAGCTGGTAGGGGCTTCATCCGAGCTGCTGATACGGATATAAATCTCATCGCCCGGCCTGATGACATTATCAACAGGTTCGGCTTGATAAACCATTTCTTCAGGTGATGTACCATAAGGGGATTGAACATACGCCATCTCGCTGACAGGAACACAGGAAGAGACAGAAACAATCAAAAAGGTAAAAAACAATACGCTCTTAAGCTTACTCATTATAACACCATTTAAATACAACCTAAACAAAGATAAAAAATCTACTAGATAAATGGTATTTTTTTATCGCTTAATCAAGATAATTATGTAATTTTTTATCATAATCAAACCCATTCCTTACCTTTTTACTCATCGCCCACTGGCAAAGATCATTACCATAATGGTTTTAAAAATTAAAGCAATATCTGTTGAGAGTGACCAATTGTCGATATAATTCAGATCCATTTGCATCCATTTCTCAAATTTCACATCGTTGCGCTGAGGAGTAATCTGCCAGATGCAAGTGATGCCAGGCTTTACTGAAAGCCTTCTTAGCTGCCAGCGTTTGTATTGTTTCACTTCTGATTCCAGAGGTGGTCGTGGGCCTATCAACGACATTTCTCCCCGGATAACATTGTACAACTGGGGAAACTCGTCCAGACTGGTTCTTCTCAAAAACCTTCCTAAGGGGGTAATCCGGGGGTCATTTTTCATTTTAAATGTCGGGCCATCCATCTCGTTCTGCGCCCTGAGCTTCTCCATCATTTGCTCTGCATTGGTTACCATAGTCCGGAATTTATACAGCTTAAACCGCCGGCCTCTAAGGCCCATGCGTTCCTGTTTATAAAGCACCGGCCCTTTGGAATCCAGCTTTATCAACAAAGCGATAACCAGGAAAAGAGGAGCCAGAAGAATTATAGCAATCAGAGAAAACAAAATGTCGGTAATAGACTTGATATCATGAGGCAACCGGTGCGAAGGAATGTCCACCAAGGTCAAGCTGCCGGATGAGTTCATCGTCTTCAATTCCACACGCTGGGGATCAATAGAGGTAGCTCCGGAAGTTTGCACCCTGAAGATTACCCCGATTTCCTCGCAGATAGAAATGATCTTGCGCATTTCTTCTTCATTGATCCTGTTTTTGCAGTAAAATACTTCATCCACTACCTGGCTCTCCAGGATATAAGTAATATTTTCCGCGCCGGGAAGCACGGGAATCTCTCGCCCATATTTTTTTTTCAGGACAGACGAGCGGCTTATAATAGCCCGGATGTTAAACCCCCAGTCCTTTTGCGCCAGAAACTTATCAATGACTGTCTGCGAACAACTGTCACCAATTACCAATATGTTTCGAAGGTTGTAACCGTTGGCCCGGTAAACCCTGACGTGATACATAGTAAGGATACGGATAGTAAGGGTAAATACCAGGGCCATTCCGATGTTGATCACAATAAACAGCACAGGCACCGAATGCAGGTTCAGAATGACTACAGCCAGCAACAAAAGCATAAAAATGATCAGATATCCCCGGCTAAAAAGAAACACTACATTCAAAAACCGCTGAGCCCTGGGAAAAATAGCCATCAGGGAGACTTGTGAGACTGCATACCAAAAAAGGATCAGCAGCAAGCCGTACACCCCATAATGCAGGGCTTCGGGGTTCCACGGCAATTCATAAAAAAAGGCGATTTCACGCGTCAGATAGAAAGAAAGAGGTAAAGAAATCAACACTGCTAACAATTCAAAGAATTCAAGCAACCACCTCAGGACCATCTTTTTTCTGATCTGATAGTGTATTAGCTTGTTAATTAGATATATTCTTTTTCTCATAACGATCCTTTTTCTGTTTTTAACTTAATACTAATCCGCTCACATTTAACACCTTAATAGAAGATCAAAACAAATACCCACTCCTATTTGATGTCATCAGGGTGATATGGAAAACGCTGAAGAAAAATAAAACTGTCGGTTGAAGGGCCTGACTTACAATCCGGCAAACTTTCCAGACGAGGTTCTTCAGCAATAAAACGACTCAAAATTTCGCTCCATCTCCATTTTGCCCTCTTCCATAAATTTAATCATTCTTTTAGTAGTAAAAAATTGGTGATTCCCTTATTTTACGGAAGGTAATAACCCTTACGGACGGTGCACAAAAAACCATAAGAAGGATTATGAATAAAATAAATAAACATATTTCCATATAAGGTTATAGTTTACTTCATGCCAACATAGTAAGGGAAGGGTGATGAATAAAAGGATTCAAGGTGCAAGTGCATCGGAAGAGCAATCATTGCTTTTCTATGGCCTAAAAAGGCTATAGTAAAGAGTGCTATATTACACATGAAAGTTAGAAGGGACAATCCGTTAAGGGCAGTTTGGTTCAAAAAAAAGAACTTCAGGGCCTGTTTGCAGGTTGATTGCTACGGAGAATAAAAAAAATGCCTGCCCCGGAAAACCAGAACAGGCATTAATAGGTTAAAGAAGGATATATAAACAGCCTAAAGGTACTCAGTGATTTTCCCAGCGATCTGCAACAAGGAAATCTCAGCGATCTTAGCCTGATACTGAATAGACAACAGCCTTTCCTCGGCTTCCAGAAGGCTCTGTTGGGCTTCCCTGAGCTCCAGGCCTGAGAGGGCGCCCAGGCGATAACGTTCAATCGCAATTTCAAGGGTTTCCTGGGCCACCTCCAGGTTGTGATTTTCCATCTGAAGCAGCCGCAGGTTATTCTGATACCCATTGTAAATGGTATGAAGGTCGGCCATCAGGCCTGTTTCTACTTCCCGGAATCTTAATTGACGATTTTCAATTTCAATATCAGCATTATTCAACCGCCTTCGTTGATTCCATCCATCAAACAGGTCAATGCCAATGGTGACTCCATAATTAGCACCAAGGGTCTGCTGGTTCCGTATTGAACTGGCTCCAAATACATTATGCGAAACCCCATAACCGGAGTTGAAGGTAATATAGGGGTAAGAAGCAGAGGCCAGGATTTTTCGGTCAAATTCTGAAATTATTTGGTTGCGGGAGGCAATCAGAAGGGATGTATTCCCCTTCAGGGAAGCCTGGATCAGATTGTCCAGCAACAGCGAAGGATTGACAACAATAGAAGTATCGGCTACTGAAAACATCCTGTTGACATCTTCAACAGCCATGAGTTCATTCAGACGAATACGGGAAGCCCGAACTACCTCATATTGCCTGCTCAGGCGTGAACTATCGGCATTCATAAACACCTCCGACTGTAACAGCTGCAATCGGGAGCCTGATCCGATCAGGTAGCGCTCTTCATCAATACGCATCCGCTCTCTGGAAAGATCCATTGAATACTTCAGGTTGTTCAGCAGGTTGTTTTGCTGAATGTAATTGAAATATTCAGCAGCAATATTTGCCACCAGATTTTCTACTGCCATGCGGGTATTTAATTCACCCAACTGCTCAAAGGACTCCAGTCGCTGATAGGTAGTCTGAACACGAAAACCGTCAAAAATAGTCCATCCCAGGTTGATGCTGGCACTTGAGGTGGCATTGTGAATTCCTGTGGCGGATACTTCACTTCCGTCATTCAGGTTCTGATAGGTATTGTTGAGCGTGCCCGACTGCTGACCCCGCAGACTCACTGAGGGCAGATAACCCGCATTGCCCGGAGTAACATTATTTTCACTGATGGTTTCATTGTTGCGGGCCACCTGAAGGGAGAAGTTTTGTTTCAGCCCCTCATGAATGGCCTCCTGAAGGCTTACAACCTCCTGGGAGGCCACATAATCCGGCAACATGATCAGTAAGGCAACACTAACTAACAGCAACTTCAGCTTTATCATCATGGGAGGAAATCTTTTTTTCACTGGAAATATAAGAATAAATTGCAGGGATAACATAAAGGGTAAGAATGGTAGATAACAGCAGGCCACCGATAACCGCCACACCCATCGAAATACGGCTCTGAGCGCCTTCGCCCAGGCCCAGAGTCAGGGGCAACACCCCAAGAATGGTTGTCAGGCTGGTCATCAGGATCGGCCGGAAACGTGCAGCGGCAGCATACCTTATTGCCTCTGATTTGCTCACCCCTGTCTCTTTCCGTTGATTGGCAAACTCCACCATCAGAATCCCGTTTTTCGACACCAGGCCGATCAGCATGATGATCCCAATCTGGCTGAAGATATTGATGGTAATATCGAAATACCACAAAAACAGTAAGGCACCAGTAATAGCAAGGGGCACGGTCATCATTACAATAAATGGGTCTTTAAAACTTTCAAACTGGGCGGCCAGCACCAGGAATATCAGCACGATGGCCAGGATAAGAGCAAACATCAGGCTGGAGGAACTTTCCTCATAGTCTTTAGAGTCACCGGCCAGGGCAGTACGGAACGTTTCATCCAGGGTCTGGTCGGCAATGCGGTTCATCTCGTCAAGTCCGTCACTGATGGTCTTTCCGGGTGCCAGCCCTGCTGAGACGGTAGCAGCCACAAAACGGTTGTATCGGAATAGTGAAGGAGGAGCAGTTTGTTCCTGCAACGAGATGAGGTTGTCAAACTGAACCATATCGCCACCATTGTTCCGCACGTAAAGAGATTTCAGGTCCAGCGGGGTGCTGCGATCATTGCGCTCCAGTTCTCCAAGGATCTGGTATTGCTTGCCATTCATAAAGAAATAGCCAAAGCGTTGGCCACTTAATGCCAGCTGAAGGGTTTGCCCCACGTTCTGGGCCGACACCCCCAACAGATTGGCTTTATCACGGTTAATATGCACCTGGATCTCGGGTTTGGTGAACTTCAGGTTCACATCGGCCATCTGAAACACATCACTCTCATGCACCTGATCCATAAATACTGGAATCACTTCCCGAAGCTTGTCAATACTCTGGGCCTGCAACACATACTGCACAGGCATTCCCGAACGCCGGCCTCCAAAGGTTGATTGCTGGATCACAAAAGCACGCGCCTTGGTTTGGCGGCTAACGGCAGCCGATAGCCGGTCAGCAATTTGCTGTTGCGAAACATCCCGCTCGGCGGGATCCTTCAGCATGATTCGCACATTGGTCCATGAACCAAATACCATCGACACCAGTGATTCTCGCTCAGGAACAAGTTCTTCAGAAACAGCAGTAATCTCATCCACGTAATCGCGCATGAATTCGTAGGTAGCTCCTTCAGGTCCACTGATGTTTACCGTTAGTTGCGAGCGGTCTTCCATAGGGGCCATTTCCGAGGGAATGGCTCTGAACAATACCACAATGATTACCACAGAGCCCAGCAGAACCACCAGGGCAAGCCACCTTCGCTCGAGAAAAGCATCCAGAGAATTTTTGTAATAATCATTCAGCTTCTGGAAAAACCCTTCCGTTCTGGTATAAAATCGTCCTTTCACCTTTCTCTGTTTCAGGATTTTGGTGGTGAGCATGGGGGTAAACGTCAGGGCCACAAAAGATGAAATCATCACAGCGCCGGCAATCACAATACTAAATTCCCGGAACAACCGACCGGTCATCCCTTCCAGGAATACGATGGGAAAGAATACGGCCACCAGCGTGATGGTGGTGGCAATAATGGCAAAGAATATCTCTTTAGCACCTGATAGCCCTGCCTGAACAGGGGTCATTCCCTGCTCAATTTTCACATAAATGTTTTCCATCATCACGATGGCATCATCCACCACCAATCCAATGGCAAGCACAATGGCAAGCAGGGTCAGCACGTTAATGGTAAACCCTGCCAGGTACATGATAAAAAATGATCCGATTAATGATACCGGGATCACCAGGATGGGAATCAGGGTGGTACGCCAGTCGCGTAGAAACAGGAAGATGATCACCACCACCAGAAAGAAAGCAATAAAGATAGTGTTACGCACTTCGGTAATGGAAGAACGGATATAGTCAGTATTGTCAAACCCGATTTCCAGCATTACATCATCAGGCAGATCCCGCTGTATGTGCTCCAGACGGCGATACACCTCATCGACAATTTCAATATGGTTGGAACCGGGCTGTGGTACGATGGCATTGCCTACCGAGGGCACACCATCTCTGCGCACCATACCCCTGATATCTTCAGGGCCCAGCACGGCACGCCCGATGTCTTTAAAACGCACCACCTGCCCCTCGTCTTCCTTAATGATCAGGTTGTTAAACTCCACAGGTGTGGTCATCAGGCCTAAGGTCCGGATGGTCAGCTCAGTAGTAAACCCTTCAATGCTTCCGGAGGGTAATTCGACATTTTCACGACTGATGGCATTGCGCACATCCAGCGGAGTAAGCCCATAGCCGGCCAGCTTAGCCGGGTCAAGCCACATACGCATGGCATACCTCTTTTCGCCCCAGATATGTATCCCACTCACTCCCGGGATGGTTTGCAACCGTTCCTTAAGGGTCAGGTCGGCCAGTTCGGATAGTTCAAGCAACGAGCGCGTGTTGCTGGCCAGGGTAATAAACATGATCGGACTGGCATCGGCATCGGCTTTTGAAACAATCGGGGCGTCCACATCGCGGGGCAACCGGCGCATGGCCTGGCCTACCTTATCGCGCACATCGTTGGCAGCGGTTTCCATATCCACACTCAATTCAAACTCCACGGTGATATTGCTACTGCCCTGGCGGCTCACACTGGTCAGGGTACGAATGCCGGGAACTCCATTGATAGCCTGCTCCAGAGGTTCGGTAATCTGGGTTTCTATCACATCAGAGTTGGCCCCGGGATAGCTGGCCCTTACTGAGACAATAGGAGGATCCACACTGGGAAATTCACGCACCCCCAGATTGGTCATTCCGATGGCTCCGAATATCAGGATGATCAGAACAAAAACTGTTGCCAGCACAGGACGCTGAATACTTATCGAAGAAAGACTCATTAGAATGCTATTAAGATTTTTTTAACATTGACAAAGAGAACCCTTGTCTCAGGGGTTAGCCATTGAATCAAGCCCAGCGGCGGTGGGCTGCACCAGGTTCTCTATTTCAACAGGCATTCCCTGCCTGAGTTGCATGACCCCTGTAGTCAGCACGGTATCACCGAACTGCAATCCTTCAACGATCTGGATATTGGCTTCGGTGCGCAAGCCGGTGCGCACCAGAATAGAATGTGCCTGTCCATCACGGTACACAAACACCCGGTCCCCATCCATTTCAGGTATCAACGATTCGGTTGGGATGGCAATGGCATCATGGGTTTCGGAAAGCTGAAGCACCAGGGTGGCAAAACGTCCGGGATTTAGTTCCTGATTTTTATTGGGATACAATGCACGCACCACGATGGTGCGGGTACTCTCATCTACTTTTGGGGCAACAGCATAAACGGTGGCCCGAAAGGTTTCAGCCATCCCATCGACACTAAAATCCACTGGGAAGCCCTGGGTAATTTCCCCCGAATAACGCTCGGGAATAGAAAACTCCAGCTTCAGAGGGGTGGTTTTGATCAGGCGGGCGATCCTGGAATTTGGGCTGGCAAAGCTACCTTCACTCATATAGCGTAAGCCCACCATCCCATCAAAAGGTGCCCGCAGCTCTGTTTCGGCAATCCGGGCTTCCAGCAACTGAATGTCGGCATCCAGCGTTTGCAACTCCGTAACCACCTGATCATAGCTCTCCTGGCTGATGGCATCGCGCGAGAGCAAAGTACGCTGACGGAATTCACGATCCTCAGCCAGCTGCCGTTGTGCTTTAACCCGCAACAGTTGCGCCTGAAGTGGCCTGTCGTTGAGTTTTGCCAGCAGGTCACCTTTCCTCACCAGGGTGCCTTCTTTAAAGTAGATATTAACAATCTTGCCCGAAGTCTCGAAAGAAAGATCCACGTCTTCATCAGGCAGTAAAGTCCCCGTACTATTTATCTGTTCCGCCAGATATTTGGGAGCAAGTACTTCAGCCTGTACATTCAGCACACGGCGCTGAGGAGATTGAAAACCTGCAGAGGAGTCATTCTCTGAAAAAATTAATGGAGAAATCTTCGGATAGGCAATGATTCCCACAACAAACAATACCACCAGGGCAACCAGGTAAGGCCTAAAATTATTATTCATGTATTAATATTTAAATGAAGTGTAAAATCATCAAAACAACAATATTTGACATTCTATGAGAACGATAGTTTAACCAAAACAAAAAAAAATATCTGATTAAAAGTCAATGGCTCTTAAACCCGAACAATAGGGCAATTGTTCTTAGAAAATATCTTATTTTTTATTAAAAATTTAATTTCAGCTCATGTTTTTTACTAAATTTAACGACTTAAAAACGAACCTATTACTTAAGTTTTAAATAAATTAATAATTTTCATATCTTCTCCTGATTTTTAACTAACCAAACCATTCGCAATGAGCATGAAACCACATTTAAGAGTAACCACCTTGCTGCTGTTGATTTTCTTTTTAGCACAAGGCTGCCAGGAATCCTATACCTACGAGACGGTACCAGGCGATCCCTTAGAGGCACGAATATATACCCTCGACAACGGACTAAAGGTCTATCTGTCGGTATATGACGAAGAGCCGCGCATTCAAACCTATGTCGCCGTAAGAGCAGGAAGTAAAAATGATCCTGCCGAAACCACCGGGCTGGCCCATTATTTCGAACACCTGATGTTTAAAGGAACCAGCAACTTCGGTACCGCCAACTGGGAAGAAGAGAAACCTTTGCTGGATGAGATTCAGAGACTCTTCGAGATCTACAGGGTGGAAACCGATGATGCCAAACGCGCTGCAATCTATCATCAGATTGACAGCATTTCCTACATTGCCTCCACCCTGGCTATTCCCAATGAGTACGACAGGCTCATGTCGGCCATTGGTTCTACGGGCACCAATGCAGGAACATCCAATGATTATACCATTTATATGGAAAACATCCCCTCCAACCAGTTGGAGCAATGGGCCCTGATCCAGGCAGAGCGTTTTAATGACCCGGTGTTACGTTTGTTTCACACCGAGCTGGAGACCGTTTATGAAGAAAAGAACATGTCGTTAACCAATGATGGCCGGCAGGCTTCTGAGGCTTTATTAAACGGCTTGTTTCCCCGCCATCCATATGGGCTGCAAACAACCCTGGGTGAAGCCGAGCACCTGAAAAATCCTTCCCTGATCAACATCCGCAACTTCTTTGACCAATATTATATCCCCAACAATATGGCCGTGGTGATGTCGGGAGATTTTGATCCTGACGAAGCCATCCGGCTTATTGATGAGCATTTTGGAAAACTTGAACCCAAAGAGCTAAAGGAGTTTACTCACGAAGAACAGCCCCCGATTACTGCTCCTATTGTGAAGGAAGTAACTGGGCTGCAGGCCGAAAACATCCAGATGGGATGGCGCTTTGAAGGAGCCTCCTCTTCACAAAGCCCATACCTTGACATGATCAGCATGATCCTGTCCAACGGACGGGCCGGGCTGATCGACCAGAACCTCAACAAACCCATGGCTGTATTGGGCGCCGGAGCTTATGCCCGCACCATGAGCGACTATTCGGTACTGACCCTCTCAGGCCGCAACAAAAACGGGCAAAGCCTGGATGAAGTGAAAGACCTGCTGATGCAGCAGCTGGAGCTGCTCAAAAACGGTGACTTCCCGGAATGGATTATGGAAGCTGCCATCAACAATCTTAAGTTGCAGGAGATGCGCCGCCTTGAAAACACCAGTGGAAGGGCTATGGCGATGGCGATGAGCTTCCTCTCAAGGGTGCCTTATGAGCAAACCGTAAATTATCTGGATGTACTCAATAACATTACCCGTGAAGACATCATTGCTTTTGCCAATGAGCACATCAGAGATGACAATTATGTGGTCGTTTATAAGCGTCAGGATCAGCCCCAGGATACCGAACAGGTTCAAAAGCCTGCCATCACCCCTATTCACATCAATCGTGATGCAGAATCTCCTTTTCTGACCCAAATAAAGAATACCCAGGTTCCGGAGATTGAACCTGTTTTTCTGAATTTTGAAAAAGACATCACCCGGGCCAAAACCGCTCAGAACCTGGAGATCCTCTATGCCAACAACACGGCCAATCCTACTTTCTCTGTCACTTATTTCTGGCGCAAAGGCAGCTATCATGACAAGTATCTGCCCCTGGCAGGCAGTTTTATGAACTACCTGGGCACTGACCAGCTTTCCGCTGAGGAAATCAGCAATGAGTTTTACAAATTGGCCAGCTCCTATAACGTGTCGGTAAGAGACGATGAAACCCGCATCACCATTAGCGGTTTGAGTGAGAATATGACCCAGACCCTGGAGCTCTTTGAAAACCTGATCTGGAATGCTCAGGCAGACCAACCTGCGCTGGATCGCTTTGTCGACAATATCCAGAAAAGCAGGGAAGACAGCAAGTCGAACCAGCAGGCCAATTTTTCTGCATTGGTAAATTATGCTATTTATGGCCCTGAAAATCCTTCCAGGTACACCCTTACCAATGAAGAACTGGATGCCCTCACGGCCGATCATATGATCACCACCCTTCAGCAGATGTGGAACGATGAGCATCAGGTAATATTCTATGGTCCACAGCAAGTATCAGAGGTGGTGGCTATGGTGGAAGACCTGCACAAGGTTCCGGCACAGCTGAATGCCATTCCTCAGGGCTTGACCTTCGAGCCACAGGAAACCACCCAAAACAAGGTGTACTTTGCCCATTATGATGCCAAGCAAAGTTATCTGCAAACCGTGTCGAAAGGCATGGTCTATAATGAAGAGCTGGTACCCCTGATTACTATGTACAACAGTTACTTTGGCGGTGGAATGAATGCCATTGTGTTCCAGGAGATGCGCGAAAAAAGAGGCCTGGCCTATACCGCACGGTCTTCTTATTCATCGCCTTCGAATCCTGATGAAAACTATATCAATAATAGTTTTATCGCCACCCAGAACGATAAAGTGGTAGATGCCTTCAGCGCCTTTAACGAGCTGTTTAACGACATGCCCCATTCGCAGACCTCATTCAGCCTGGCACAGGATCAACTCTTTTCGAACCTGCGCACCCAAAGGGTTCGCGACACAGGAATCATCTGGAGTTACCTGGCGGCCGAAAAAATGGGCAGAGACTATGACATCCGCAAGGTATATTACGAACAGATCCCTAACATAACCATGGATCAGGTCCTTGAGTTCAACCAACAGTACATTAAGGGACAACCCAAGACCTATGTAATCCTTGGCAATGAAAACATGGTAAATTTCGATGAACTCGAAAAGCTCTTTGGCCCCGTGACCCGGCTAAGCCAGGAGGATCTTTTTGTCTTCTAAACCCTGTGATCCGATTTACAAGCTATCCTCAACTTTGTTGGGGATAGCTTTTTTTTAACACAATTTTCAGCATGGAAATGTCAAATTCTGTATTGGTAAAAAAATATTCAGGAGAAACCGAACCTTTCTCCGAGAAAAAACTGCGGCAATCGCTGGTACGTTCGGGGGCATCTGCCCAAAACATCCAGAAAATTATTGATCAGATGGAGGGCCATCTTTTTGAGGGCATTACCACCCGCGAAATCTACCAGATGGCCTTCAGGTTGCTTCGCCAAAGCCAGCGTTCAACCGCGGCACGCTTCAGCCTGAAAAAGGCCATCATGGAGCTTGGGCCCACAGGCTTTCCCTTCGAGCAGTTTATTGGTGAGATTATGAAGAAAAGGGGATTTGTCGTTCAGGTAGGGCAAGTCCTTAAGGGCAAATGTGTAACCCATGAAGTTGATGTTGTTGCCACTCACGACCATTCACATTACCTGATGGAGTGCAAATTTCATAACCAGCAAGGAAAGATCAGCAATGTACAGGTTCCCTTGTATCTCAATTCACGATTTGAGGATATCAGGAGTGTCTGGCAACAGTTGCCGGGCAATTCTGTGAAGTCCTTCCAGGGATGGGTGGTTACCAACACCCGATTTTCGACCGACGCCCAGGAGTATGGCCGTTGTGCGGGACTACATCTGGTAAGCTGGGATTATCCGGCAGGAAACAGCCTCAGGGAAATGATTGAACAGTCAGGCTTGTTTCCCATCACAGCCATTACCCTGCTCACCATCAAACAAAAACAACAACTCCTTGCCCGCGACATCGTGCTATGCACCCAACTTACCGATCAGCCTGCTGCGCTTGATGAGCTGGGCATTGCTTCAGGCAAAAAGAGCAAGATCCTTCAGGAAGCCACCACCCTGGTCAATACCCGCGAAACCAACTGAATCTGGCATCTGTAAGAAGTATTATTTCACTAACACCTGTGAAAAAAAACCTCCGGAGGCTGTCCTAAAGGCCAGACAGCCTCCTTTTTATTGTCGCCGGCCAACAATTTCCCTATAATAGCAACAGGGTTTGATCAAGGCAGTGATTGAACCCATGTTTCACCCATGTTAAAACGTAGTTGAAACGAAAATTTTCGTACCAACTACGTTCCATCTACGTTCCAACTACGTTCCAACTACGGCTCTGTTTTAACTGCGTCCGGACTTTGATTTGGGTCGTTTTCCAGAATACATGATGCGGGATGGTTTTGCGGAGCTGTTTTTTTTTGCAGGAAATTATGCATTCGTGAAAACCTGATGAAGGGCAGGGAAATCTAAAGGAGGCATGAATCTATTTTCAGGGATATTTTAATAAATCTACCAGGCCTTTGATAAAAAAAAAGGCCGGCTCATAAGAGCCAGCCTTACAACAAACCAAAAACAACATGAAGAGCGAAAAAAATAGTTTTTTAGTTGTGAATTAATTATCAAATCTCATGCCAAAGAATAAGAAAACACATGTTATATGAAAATAAATCCATGAAGACTTCAATAACCCCCTGTGATTCTCCATGAAAGCCCTGCGATGTTCAGGAATGGAGGCTGGCATGTTAATCATGTTTTATTTTTTCTTATTTTGCCCTGGCCCAAAGGCTGGAGCCAGCAGGCAGTAGAGGGAATTTATTTGGCTGTTTATCGAAAAGACAGCCAGTATACTCTTCGGAAGGTTAATTATTTTTTGAAGCAGAGGTCCTTTCAGTGTGTTTCAAACATGTTGACAGGCGCTCAAAAAGAACCAAATGGCTGGCTTTATTCCATAAAATGATCATTATTACCTAAACAACAACTTCATTCCATAGGAATCCTTTCAACTACCATCTGATGAAAAAAACAATTCTGTTCTTCTTTTTGCTGTTTTCCATGAATCTGGTTTCAGCACAGGCAGATTTAAGCTACTATCTTCCTGACATCCCCTACAACAAATCAATTCCAACTCCTGAATCTGTTTTAGGGTTTCAGGTTGGAGAATGGCATATTTCGCACGATCAGCTGGCCAGATACATGGAGGTGCTGGCAGCGTCCTCTCCCCGTGCCAGCATATACGAGTATGGCCGCTCTCATGAAAAGCGGCCCTTGTATCACCTGGTGATTACTTCTGAAGAGAATCAGAAGAACCTGGAGGCCCTTCGAAAGAATCACCTTGCCTTAACCGATCCTTCCCGATCAGCCGGTATTGACATTTCTGACATGCCGGCAGTGGTAATGATGGGATATGGTGTTCATGGCAACGAAGCCAGTTCGCATAATGCTGCCCCTGTGGTCGCCTGGCATTTTCTGGCTGCCCAGGGGGATGAAATAGAAGAGACCTTAAAGAACACCATCATTATCATTGATCCTTCTTTGAATCCTGATGGCCAGAACCGCTATGCCAGCTGGGTGAACCGCAACCGTAGCCACAATTTGGTGAGTGATCCCAACAACAGGGAGTTCAGCGATGTATGGCCTGGCTCAAGAACCAATCATTACTGGTTTGACCTGAACCGCGACTGGCTGCCGCTGCAACATCCCGAAAGCAGGGCCAGAGTGGCTGCTTTCCACACCTGGAAACCCAACATCAATACCGATCATCATGAATTCGGCGCTGATGCCACTTTCTTCTTCCAGCCAGGCATCCCATCGCGCACAAACCCCCTGACTCCGGAAAGAACCACTGATCTGACCCGCCAAATAGGAGATTTTCATGCCCGTGCCTTTGACCAGGTCGGCTCATTGTATTTCACAGAAGAAACTTTCGATGACTTTTATTATGGCAAGGGCTCAACCTATCCTGATGCCAACGGCAGCGTGGGCATCCTGTTCGAACAGGCAGGTCTGCGAGGCCATCGCAGGGAAACAGACCACGGCATTCTTGATTTTGCCTTCACCATTAAAAACCAGGTAGTGGTTTCCTTGTCGACGGTTGAATCGGCTCAGCACCTGCGCCTGAAACTCCTGGAGCACCTTCGCTGGTTCTATGCTTCAGCCCTTGAGAAAGCAGCAAAAGAACCGGTGAAGGCATGGGTTTTCGGAGATAAGAAGGATAACAACAAGAACACCTTATTTAAGAAGATTCTTCAAAGCCACCAGATAGACCTGTTCGAGCTGGCGCGTCCCTTGCAGCTGGAAGGCCTTTCTTTCGAACCGGGCAAAGCCTGGGTAGTCCCTGCAGATCAACCCGAACACCGGCTGATACAAGCCATTTTCAGCCAGACCAAAGAGTTTGAAGATAGCCTGTTCTACGACGTTTCAAGCTGGACCATGCCCCTGGCCTTTAACCTTCCTTATGCGGGAGTTTCTTCCAAAGAAGCCAGAGACCTGTCGGGCAATAAAATTCAGGAAGTTTCAGCACCCCAGGGCACCGTTTATGGTCAGCCAGAGGCTTATGCATGGGTGTTTGAATGGACCGATCTGTATGCACCCAAAGCATTGTATCAACTGCAGCAAGAGGGCATCAGGGCCAAAGTGGCCACCATCCCTTTTCATATTGAAGCCAACGGGCAAATCATGGAGTTCCCCAATGGCTCGGTAATGATTCCGGTGCAGCGCCAGGACATGGCACCCCAGAAGTTGTTTGAGCTTCTCACACAGGTTGCCACAGATAGCGGCATCGAAATCTATGAAGTGCCTGGCGGACTCACCCGCAATGGCGCGGATCTGGGTAGCGGCACTTTCAGCACCCTTCGCAAGCCTGAAATTATGCTGTTGGTTGGCGATGGGGTGCAGAGTAATGAAGCCGGCGAGGTCTGGAACCTGATGGACAACCACTATAACATCCCGGTGACTCATGTTGACCTGAGCCGGTTAAACAACATGGAACTGGATCGTTACAACACCATTGTAATGGTGAGCGGACGCTACAACAGCATTTCCGAATCAACCGCCGACAAGTTGAAAGGTTGGGTCCGAAATGGTGGAGTTATTGTAGGAATAAGAGGGGCCGCCAAATGGCTTTCGGACAACGGCCTGGCAAACATTACCTACCGGAAAGTACCTGAGCAGGAAGACCCTGCGACTCTTCCCTATGCCATCCGCAGAGATTACATGGGAGCCCGCCGTATTCCGGGAAGCATTTTTATGGCTGATCTTGATATAACCCACCCCCTGGGCTATGGGTATCAGCGCCAACAGGTTCCGGTGCATGTATCTGGTCTGGATTTTGCTGAACCCGATAAAAATCCTTTTGCAAATCCTTTGATGTTCCGCCAGCAATCGCTCATCAGTGGCTATGTGTTTGGCCCCTACGAAAATCTGCCTGATGGCTCAACAGGAGTTCTGGTGGACAGATCAGGCCGTGGGGCGGTAATCAGCTTCCTGCATAACCCCAATTTCAGGGGATTCTGGTTTGGCACCAGCCCTATGTTTATGAATGCGGTGTTCTTTGGCAACATCATCAGCAACTAAGCTGGTGTGGCAATAAAAAAAGATATTTTGCGTTTTTTTAATCCTCAATTTTTTGATCAACAACAATAACTTTTATCAGAATGAAAAAATTTGTTTCTTCGTTTTTACTCCTGTTTATAGCTTCTATTGGGATGGCATGTACCAGCTGGCTGGTTACCCCCGGAGCTTCTGTTGACGGCTCGTCCATGATTAGTTATGCCGCCGACTCCCACATCCGTTATGGTGAATTATACTACTTCAAGGGAGGCACCCAGGAGCCGGGTTCCTTCTTTCAGGCTTATGACCGGGGCACCCATAAACCGCTGGCAAAAATACCAAACCCATCAACCACTTACACAGTAGTCGGATACATAAACGAGAAGCAAGTAGCCATCGGGGAAACCACTTTTGGGGGTCGCCCGGAGCTGGAAGACACTACTGGCATGATCGACTATGGTTCGCTGATGTTTGTAGCCCTGCAGCGGGCTCCCACGGCCCGTGACGCCGTCAGAATCATTGGCGAGATGGTTGAGGAATACGGATACTTCAGCAGTGGGGAGTCGTTCTCTATTGCCGACCCCAATGAGGTATGGATCATGGAGATCATTGGCAAAGGCACCGACCTGAAAGTAAACCGCCGCACCCGCCAGCAGTATAATGCCAATAAAGGAGCGGTATGGGTGGCTCAGCGCATCCCCGACGGATACATCTCGGCCCATGCCAACCATGCCCGCATCACCACCTTCACCCTGGAAAACGGAACCACCTCCATTTCCAGCAAGAGCTTCGACAAGCTCCACAACCCCGACATCAGTGTGATTTATGCACACGATGTAATCAGCTTTGCCCGCAAAGCAGGCTATTACAAGGGCAACGACCAGGAGTTCAGCTTTTCGGATGTATATGCCCCCCTGGATTTCAGCAGCGCCCGTTTTTGCGAGGCGCGCGTATGGAGCATGTTCCGCAAGGTGAACGACGATATGGATCAATATGAGGATTATGCCATGGGGTACTCCCAGGAGGAGCGTATGCCCCTTTATATCAAGCCTGAGAACAAGCTTTCGGTGCAGGACCTGATGAGCTTCAAGCGCGATTACCTGCAGGGCACCGAATACGACAAAGGTAAGGACCTGGGCGCCGGTCCGTGGGGTGCGCCTTACCGCTGGGGTGGCCTGACCTGGGAAGTCGATGGCAAAAGGTATTTCCACGAAAGACCGGTGGCCACCCAGCAAACTGCCTTCTCCTGGATCTCACAATCAAGGAAAGACATGCCCGATCCTATTGGCGGGCTTTTGTGGTTTGGTGTTGATGATGCCAACATGACGGTTTATGTCCCCATGTATTCAGGGATTCGCAGGGCTCCTGAGAGTTATGCCGTAGGCAACGGTCATATCCTGGAATACTCTGATGATGCTGCATTCTGGACTTTCAACAAGGTTTCCAACTTCGTTTATTCCAGATACAACCTGATGCTGCCCGACATCCGCCAGGCACAGGATCACCTGGAAGGCAAGTTCCTGAGCCTGGTGCCTGCCATCGACAAGGCTGCCATGGAACTGCACAAGACGGATCCGGAGTTGGCCATTGACTTCATCACCGACTTCTCCACCAAGATGGGCAATAACACCCAGGAATACTGGGATGATTTATTCCGGTTCATGATGGTGAAGTATATGGACGGCAATGTGAAGAAAGAGGAAAACGGGGTGTTCCTGACCAACGAGTGGGGCAAGTATCCCATCGTGGAGCGTCCGGGGTATCCTGAATGGTGGTTAAGAATGATTATCGAAACCCATGGTGATAAATTCCTGGTCCCCGGACAGGAATAATTTCCGGAAGATATAATGCGGAGGGGAAGATCCGAAGGTGATGGCGGCAGTATCAGTGATGCTGAAGCTGTCATTCACCGGATCCTCCCCTCCTGCTGTAACATACCATGAAACAGGCCCTGATGCCTGCCTCCATTTGATTATCTTTGTGTAAAATTAATTCTATGTCAGAACAAAAGAAGCTTTTCCTGCTGGATGCCATGGCCCTGATATACAGAGCCTATTATGCCTTAAGCCGTAACCCGAGAATCAACTCCCAGGGGATGAACACCTCTGCCATTCTGGGGTTTGCCAACACCCTCACGGAGGTCATCCGCAAAGAAAAACCAACTCATATCGGAGTAGCCTTCGACACCATTGCCCCTACCCAACGGCACACTGATTTTGCGGCATACAAGTCACAACGCGAAGACACCCCTGAAGACATTGTTGCCTCATTGCCTTACATCAAGCAACTCCTGGAGGGCTTTAACATCCCGGTGCTGTTGCTGGATGGCTATGAGGCTGACGACATTATCGGCACTTTTGCCAAGAAAGCTGAGAAAGATGGTTTCACCGTATACATGATGACCCCCGACAAGGACTTCGGGCAGCTGGTTTCCGACAACATCTTCATGTACAAGCCCGGGAGGATGGGCAATGGCACTGAGATTCTGGGTGTTCAGGAAATCTGTCAGAAATATTCCATTGAAAGACCCGAACAACTGATCGACATCCTTGGGTTGTGGGGCGACGCCTCCGACAACATCCCCGGGGTACCCGGCATCGGGGAGAAAAAAGCAAAAGTGCTCGTGCGCCAATTCGGCTCGATAGAAAATTTGCTCAACAACCTGGATCAGGTGAAAGAGAAACGCAGTCGCGAAAGCCTCCAGGAGTTTGCTGATCAGGCCATCCTTTCCAAGAAACTGGCCACCATCCTTCTTGATGTCCCCATCCCGTGGGATGAGGAAGATCTGAGAATCAAGCTGCCCGATCCCGAAAAGCTCCTGCCGCTGTTTGAACTGCTGGAATTCCGCTCCTTTGCCAAAAGAGTATTTACTGATCCTGAGATCATCCCAAAAGAAGCCATTCCTGCCAAATTAGCCTCCGGAGGACAAATGGACCTTTTTGCTGACCCTCAGACACTGGTGGATCCTGTAGAAACAGCAGAAAAAAAATTACTGGCCCTGCTGGAAGAAAAAAAATATCATATTGCAGAAACCCCCGAACAAATAAGACAACTGGCCAGTATACTGGAAAAATCATCTTCTTTCTGTTTTGATACCGAGACCACCAGCCTGACCAACTATGATTGTGAACTGGTGGGCATGTCTTTCTGTTTGCATAAAGGCGAAGCCTGGTATGTTCCCGTGCCTGAGGATCAGCAGCAAGCTGCCCAGCTGGTAGAAACTTTCCGGAAAGCATTTGAGGATTCTGCCATTGAGAAAACAGGGCAAAACCTGAAGTTCGACCTTGGGGTGCTCAAGGTTTATCATATTGAGGTTCAGGGCAGATTGTTTGACACGATGCTGGCCCATTACCTGCTTCAGCCTGATATGCGTCATAATATGGATGTTCTGGCAGAAACCTATTTGAATTACTCTCCGGTAGGCATTGAAGAGCTGATAGGCAAAAAAGGGAAATTCCAGAAAACCATGCGCCAGGTAGACCTCCGGAAAGTGGCTGCCTATGCCTGCGAAGATGCTGATATTACCCTGCAGCTTCGCGAGGTTTTCGAACCTCTGTTGCTGGAACAGGGATTGATGAAATTGTTTGATCAGGTGGAAACGCCTCTGGCATATGTGCTTGCTGAAATGGAGAAACAAGGCATTAAGATCGACCAGCAAGCCCTGGCCAGTTATTCTGAAGTGCTTCAGGAAAACATCACCCGGGTAGAGCAAGAGATTTATGAACTGGCAGGGATTACCTTCAACATTGGGTCACCCAAGCAACTGGGGGAGATTCTTTTCACCCACATGAAGATCATGGAAAAGGCCCGCAGAACCCGCACCAAGCAGTTCAGCACCAGCGAAGAGGTATTGTCAAAGCTTAAAGATAAACATCCTATAATAGGAAAGATCCTGGAGTACCGCTCGCTCACCAAGCTCAAGTCAACTTATGTTGATTCATTGCCCCGGTTGATCAGCCCAAAAACAGGGCGCATTCATACTTCCTACAACCAGGCGGTTGCCGCCACCGGAAGGTTGTCATCCAATAACCCCAACCTGCAGAACATTCCTATCCGCACCGAAGAGGGCCGGCTGATCCGCCGGGCCTTTGTGCCCCGTGATGAGCATCATACTTTGCTGGCCGCCGACTACAGCCAGATTGAACTGCGCATCATTGCCGCATTAAGCCAGGATAAGGCCATGCTGGAGGCCTTCAACCTGGGTCAGGACATTCATGCCGCCACCGCAGCCAAGGTGTATGAGGTGCCGCTGGAGGAAGTGACCAAAGAGATGAGACGTCATGCCAAGACGGTAAATTTCGGGATTGTTTACGGCATCTCGGCCTTCGGATTGTCCGAGCGGCTGAACATCGCCCGACAGGATGCTGCACACATTATCGAGCAATACTTTATCAAGTATCCCGGCATCCGCAAATATATGGATGACACCATCGCCTTTGCCCGTGAGAATAAGTATGTAACCACCATCCTGGGGCGCAGGCGATATGTGATGGATATAACCAGCGCCAATGGCGTGGTACGGGGCTTTGCCGAGCGCAACGCCATTAATGCCCCAATCCAGGGATCGGCTGCCGACATGATCAAGATTGCCATGATCAACATTTACCGTGAAATGCAGCAAAAAAATCTGCACTCGGTAATGACCTTGCAGGTGCATGATGAATTGGTATTCGATGCCCGTAAAGACGAGCTGGAAATTCTGATGCCACTGGTAGAAAGGAACATGAAAAATGCACTACAACTGCCTGTTCCTATTGAGGTGGAGATGAATACTGCAGATAATTGGCTGGAAGCACACTAGCAATATAGCGCGGGATAAAGATGAGAGAAGCAGATCAGTTGCTCCACATTGCTGAGAACCCTGAAGAATAGTCAGCCCGAAAAGGCATTCTTATAATGCTCGAACCGCTCCAGGATTTCATACACATAGTTATAAGGCTCGCTGCCCCGCGCATAGCCATATCGCACCACCGGATCCTGGTAATACTTGGGTTTGGATTTATTTAACACAAAGTAGTCTACGTTGTCTTTCCAGATGTTGGGGTCTTTGTCATATTTTTCTGCCAGCCGGCGGGCATCCAGCACATGACCGATACCTACATTATAAGCAGCCAGTACAAACCGCACACGTTCCTGGTCATCCTGAATGTATTCATCAAGAAAAACATCCAGCCACTTCAGGTAGCGCACGCCTGCAGCAATATGGTCGGGGATGCTGGAGGTAGAGTCAACCTCATAAATCTCGGCCGTGGAGGGCATCAGCTGCATCAGCCCGAAAGCACCAGCCCAGGAAACAGCATCATGGTTGAAGCCTGATTCCTGGTAGGCAATAGAAGCAATCAGCCGCCAGTCCCATCCGATGATGGGAGAATAAGTCTTAAAGAACTGATCAAAAACCGATATGTTGCCACCCCCAAGGGAATGATACTCACTCTTGGCCAGAAAGACACTACGGGGATTGTGAAAATACTTATTGTAAATATTAGAATACTGATGGGTCGTTTTAAAATCACGCATCCATTCGTTCAGGGTTTCCAGCAGCTGCGGCGAATCGGGCCTGACCGCCCATGACAGATTCTGGTAAAAGCTCAGGGGCGTCTGCACATCGATTCTGGCATAATAATTTTGATTGACCCGTGCCAGGTGTTCATCGGCCACAGTGTATTCAATCTCACCATTTGAAACCATCTCGATAAGTTGTTCCACCTCCTTGTCTACTTCCTGAATATAAATGGTATCCCCAATTTCTTCTATCAGACTCAACAGTCGGGAACGATAAGCCGAATTGCGCTGCACATGAACCGTTTTGCCGGCAAGGTCCAGCTGGCTTCGCACCATAGCGTCCTCAATTTGGGAAGCCCTCATGTTGAACCATTGCTCAGGTTTACGTTGCACCAGCACCTGACGCGATTGGCTGTGGGGCTCCACGAAACTGACCATGCGGCTACGCGAGCGGGTTACGGTCAAATCAAGAGCCACCAGATCACATTCTCTTTCTTCCAGCAGGCAATCCAGATTTTCTTCCAGATCATTGGATACATAAACCTCCAGCTCTACCCCGATATGGGCGGCAAACAACCTGAGCAGTTCCAGATGAAACCCCATAGGCTCGCCCCGGTAAATGAAATAATTGGTAGAGTTGAAATCGGTGGTGGCCCTCAGAACCCCTCTCTCCCGGATTTTCTCCAGATGGGAAGCTACTGCAATGGGTTCTTCTATTGCCACAATATCCGGAGGGGTATTCAGTTTATGTACCCAGAACAATCCTGTAGCCAGAAGGGTGAAAACAACAACGAGGAGGAGATAAGATTTTCGTTGTCTCAGCATGAAATAGAAATTTCGTTGCATAATTTTGTAGGGACAAAGATAAGACAATAAATCAAATCATGGTTTTCTTATATTTTGACTAACAAAGATATAAAATAATCCTAAATTTTGTTCAATTAGGTTTATATTTTACAAAACCATGATTACAGAGCTTCTTGCTCTCAATCCTTACAACGGCAGGAATTTTTCATCAAATAGTGGGTTTGGGACTAAAAAAAACGTAGGTTTGAATCCCCAAAAAAAAATAGAATCATGTTATTTCGCGATGTAATTGGACATGACGTTCTGAAGCAACAGCTGATCAACAATGTCAACAATCACCGGCTCAGTCATGCCCAGTTATTTTTAGGGCCTGAAGGCAGTGGCAATCTGGCTTTGGCTCTGGCATTTGCCCAATATATACAATGCCGGAACAAAGGCCCTGAGGATGCCTGTGGCACTTGTCCGTCCTGCTTAAAGTTAAAAAAGCTGGAACATCCCGATCTGCACTTTTTCTTTCCGGTAGCCACCAACAAAGAAATTGATAAGAAACCCAGAAGCCAGCTTTTCTATAAATACTGGCGGGAAATGCTGCTCAAAACCACCTATTTCAGATATTATCAATGGCTTGAAAAAATAGGCATTGAGAACAAGCAGGCCATCATCAATGCTGACGATTGTAATGACATTATCCGTACCCTGGGGCTGAAGACTTATGAAAGCCCGTTTAAGATTGTGATTATCTGGATGGTGGAGAAGCTATTTCACGCAGCAGCTCCCAAGTTATTGAAAGTGCTGGAGGAGCCTCCGGAGAACACTATTTTTCTGCTGGTTTCTGAAAACAGAGACCTGATTCTGAACACCATCCTCTCGCGCACCCAACTTGTGAAGGTTCCACGACTTACCGATCAGGAAATTGAGCAGGGGCTTCTTACTCAATATGGCTGTGGCGAAGACCAGGCCAGACAGATCGCTTTTCAGGCCGCAGGCAATTTTAATGAAGCCCTCAGGCTGCTACAAACCAATAATGAGCCATTGGAGGATTTTAACCAGTTTCGTGACTGGATGCGCCTGTGCTTTTCCACCGACATTGCAGGCATCCTCAAGTGGGTGGACGGCTTCTCAAAGGCAGGTCGCGAGAAACATAAAACACTGCTTCATTACGGACTGAATGTTTTCAGAACCTGTCTGTTATACATGTACCAAACCCCCAGCCTGATCAGGCTGGAAGGACAGGAAAAAGAGTTCGTGCAGAAGTTCTCCCCTTTTATTAATGAGCACACTGCCCCGATGATCATTCAGGAGTTCAGCCTGGCCATTGCTCATGTAGAGCGAAATGCAAATTCCAAAATCCTGTTTACCGATCTGTCTCTGAAGTTGGCGGGCCTGCTCAAATCCTCCAGATAGGATAATTTTGTATCTTTGAATGATTTTAAACAACCACAACATTGGAAGAACATAACAATCACGACTTTCTCTCACGGGGCTGCAAGTGCACACCACAACCGCATACCCGTCAGACCCAGGTCTTTGAGCATTCCTGCAACAAGCTGGATGCTCACGATTGGCTGCGCAATATAAAACCTCCTGATAATTATCCCTTTAGCGATATTGTAGAAGTCCGTTTCAAAAACAGCCGCAAGGAGTTTTTTCGCACCACCCCTGACCTTGAAATAGAAACCGGCGACATTGTGGCCGTGGAGGCCTCCCCCGGTCATGATATCGGCATTGTAACCCTCACGGGCGAAGTGGTCAAACTGCAGCTCAAGAGCAAAAAGGTGAACCTTCAAACTACCGACTTTCGGAAAGTTTACCGTAAAGCCAAAGTATCTGACATTGAAAAATGGGTGGGAGCTGTGAAACAGGAAGATAGCACCATGTTTCGCAGCCGCCAGCTGGCTGCTTCCCTAAAACTGGACATGAAAATCAGTGATGTGGAGTATCAGGGTGACCGCACCAAAGCAATCTTTTACTATACCGCCGACGAGAGGGTGGATTTCCGGGAGTTAATCCGGGTCCTGGCTGATTCTTTCGGCGTACGCATTGAGATGCGTCAGATTGGCATGCGCCAGGAGGCCAGCCGTCTGGGTGGTATCGGATCCTGCGGCCGCGAATTGTGTTGTGCCACCTGGCTCACTAACTTCCGATCGGTCTCTACCAATGCAGCACGCACCCAACAGCTCTCGCTGAACCCCCAGAAGTTGGCCGGACAGTGCAGCAAGCTGAAATGCTGCATCAACTATGAAACTGATTGTTACCTGGATGCCCTGAAGGATTTTCCCGACAGCAACATTGAGCTGATTACCAAAAAGGGGAAAGCCTATTTCCAGAAGGCTGATGTGCTGCGAAAAACTATGAATTACGCTTACCGTGATCTGCCAGGCAGTTGCTTGACCCTGAGTGTGGAACGTGTGAAAGAAATCCAGCTGATGAACCGCCGCAAACAATATCCTGACGAGTTGGTTCCTGACCAGGACTTTTCCAGCACCAAAGAACAGGGTTCTTTTGAGGCCAGCCCTGATCTGGAGGACAGTTTGACACGTTTTGACAAACCAAAGCCGGCCAACAAAAAGAAGAAACGCAAAAAAAAGACCAGGAAGAGTTCACCTTCCAATTAAGTATGTACTTCAGAGATAGTATGAGTTTTAATCCCAAACATGTTGCCTTGTTGCTGATGGTGGTTGCCTTGTCGTGGGCTGGCTGCCAAGGCCCTGTAGTTTACGAGGAGCATCAGGCGCTACCCCCGGAGGGATGGCCCCAGAATCAGAAGCTCGTTTTTCAGACAGAGATTACTGATACCGCATCCCTGCATGAACTGTATCTGGATATTCGCAACACCACCGGGTATGAGTACCGCAACCTGTTTCTCTATCTGGATATTACTTTTCCTGAAGGAACCATCCTCCGGGACACGATCGAAGCCACCCTGGCCGAACCATCCGGCAAATGGATCGGTAAGGGCTTCGGTGCCATTAAAACCAATCGCTTCCTGTTTCGCGACCAGGTATGGTTTCCCCAACAGGGCACCTATACCTTCATCCTTCAGCACGGTATGCGCGAACAAACACTGGAAGGCGTATCTGACATAGGGATTCGTATTGAAAGAAAATAAAATGTTTCCCGTTTCGTTTAGGTAGTACATAAAAACCGTCAATAACCCCTCATGAGCAAGAAGACCATAAAAGGGAAAGCCCGCCCTGTAATCTATTTCTGGGGCGCCTTCCTGGCCTCTATCCTGTTAATATTCCTGCTGTTGTTTTCCATTTCCATCGGGTGGTGGGGCTTCATGCCTTCATTCGAGGAGCTGGAGAATCCTAAAAGCAATCTGGCCAGCGAGATTTACTCGGCTGACGGAGCCCTGCTGGGCACCTTTTACATCCACAACCGCTCGAATGTGGAATATGATGAAATTTCCCCCAACATGATCAATGCCCTGCTGGCTACTGAAGATATCCGTTTTCACAGCCATTCGGGAGTTGACATCCGCAGTGTGTTCAGGGTAATCATCCGCAACATCCTGGCAGGACAACGCAGCGCCGGTGGGGGCAGCACCATCAGCCAGCAGCTGGCCAAAAACCTGTTTCCGCGCCAGCAAAACCCCGGCACCCTCGACCTGGTGATCATCAAGCTGAAGGAATGGGTGACGGCAGCCAAGCTGGAGCGCAACTACACCAAGAACGAGATCATCGCCATGTACCTGAACACGGTAGATTTCGGCAGCCATGCCTTCGGCATCAAGTCGGCCGCAAAGACTTACTTCAACAACACAGTAGATTCCCTGAAGGTGGAAGAAGCTGCTGTACTGGTAGGGTTGCTCAAAGCTCCTTCATGGTACCATCCTGTGCGCAATCCTGAGCGGGCCATCCAGCGCCGCGCCGTTGTGCTGCACCAGATGGCCCGCTATCAGTATATCAGCCCCGAACAGTATGACTCACTGAACCAGCTCCCCCTCGACATGTCGCAGTACAGCATTCAGGATCATCATACCGGACTGGCCACCTACTTCAGGGAATACCTGCGCAAGGAGTTGACTGCCTGGAGCAGCACCCGCCAGAAACCCGACGGCACCGATTACAACATCTATCGTGATGGGCTGAAGATCTATACTACCATTGATTCGCGCATGCAACAATATGCTGAAGAGGCCGTGGCCGAGCATATGGGCAAAACACTGCAACCCGAGTTCTTTAAGCACTGGAAAGGATATACCAATGCACCCTTTGGCCAGGACCTGACCCCTGAAGAGATCAAGCAGCTGATGGACAATTCGGTGAAACGTTCGGATCGCTACCTGAGCATGAAACAGGAGGGCCTTTCTGAGGACTCTATCCGCACGGCTTTCCGCACGCCCATCCCCATGGAGGTATTCTCCTGGGAAGGCGATATTGACACGTTGATGACTCCCCTTGATTCCATCCGTTATTACAAGCATTTCCTAAATACAGGCCTGATGGCTGTAGAACCACAAACCGGCCATGTAAAAGCTTATGTGGGCGGCATCAACTACAGCCATTTCAAGTATGATCATGTAACACAGGGACGGCGTCAGGTAGGATCTACCTTCAAGCCCTTCCTGTATACCCTGGCAATGCAGGAAGGGGAATACGGACCCTGCACCCAGATCCCCAACACCCCCGTAACCTTCGACCTGCCCGAGGG
>JAWOCF010000183.1:0-6037 GCA_046483935.1 Bacteroidales bacterium
CCCCAAAATAACAGACAGCATCCATCATAAACAAAAAAGGCTACCCCTGGGGATAGCCTTTTTTGTTAAACAACCTTCAATCCTACTTTACCATAATCTTTCCCGAGAATGTTTTCTCACCGGCCGTAACCCGGTAGAAATAGAGCCCCAGTGGCGCGTTCTGGCCCTGATGGCTGTGCCCATTCCAGTAAAGGGTGCTTCCCGAAGAAGTCTCTGAACGTTCTGACCAGATTACCTGTCCCTGGATGTTGAAGATCTCCAGATGGGCATCTTCTGTCAGGGTGGAGGTTTCAAACCAGAAGCCCTGAGCGGAAGGATTGGGATATACCCTCAGCTGCTCTGTCATTGCCGGCTGGCTGTTGTCGAGAGGCAACCCGTGATCGGGGAAGGCCACTGTGGAATATAGTCTGTATTCTCCGGGTTCAAGTACCAGTGGAGCAGCTACATCTTCAACAGATATTTCCTGACCCGTGAAATATTCGTACCAGGTGCCTGTTTGTTGGAAGTTAGGCGTTATCTCTCCCTGTGTCACTCCAAAGTTGCCAAGGATGGTAACATTGTTGGTTTCGTGATTCAGGTGGATGCGTTTCATCTGGCCACCGGCAACCAGGGAGAAATCCTCTGTAGCAAACACCTCCTGCGAGGTTTTCAGGTTGGCCATCAAGGAGTAAATGTCGTATAGGTTCTTGCGCCGCCAGTCATCATAGTAATCCCACTCGATGGGTTTGCGCGAGGTGCGGCAATCAGGGTCTATGGTGCCATCGGGGCAATTGTTGATGGAATAGTCGTAACCCAGCTCCCCAAACTGCCAGATCATCTTGGGGCCCGGAATGCCAAAAAAGAACACTGCGGCCAGCTCACTGCGGCCCAACGCCACTTCCATCTCCTTCACATCGTGTTCGGGATTGGTGCTGTTGCCATATTCCAGGTTCTTGAACATCATGCGTTCCTCGTCGTGGCTTTCCATATAAGCCACCAGATGTGGATTATTATAGCCTCTCTGCTGATAGGAAGCGCCCGAAAAATTGGAGGTTTCAACCCAGCCCATGGAGGCTTCAGTATAAGCATGGTTCAGGTTGCCCCAGATCATCATGCCGTAATCAGCCAGTTCCTTTTCCTCGTCATTGGCAGCAAAATGTTCAAGTATTACATAGGCATCAGGGTTCACCTGCCAGATCTCATCCGACATTCGCTTGAGGATGGCTATCCTGCTGGCATCATAATTTGAACCCTGGTTGCCGGTTTGCACGTTGGTGAAACCTTTGGTAAAGTCGAAGCGAAAGCCATCAACCTGCAGCTCCTCGAGCCAGAAGGTATTGACACGGTCAACGAAATCCTGAGTGTAGGGACTCAAATGGTCAAAATCATATCCCCAGCACCAGGGCTCATGGGGGCAGACATCGTTGTACCAGGGATTTTCGGACATGGGTTGACCCCATGTTCCGGCCTGCGGATCGAAATACATCTTTACCAGGGGTGACTGCCCGAATGAATGGTTCAGCACCATATCGATAATCACGGCGATACCCCGTTGGTGGCATGCATCAACAAAGGCCTTGTAATCGTCCCAGGGACCATAAGCCTTGTCAGCCGCGAAATAAAAGGCAGGGTTGTACCCCCAGGAGTCATTTCCTTCAAATTCATTGATGGGCATCAGCTCGATGGCATTTACTCCCAGGCTTTGCAGATAATCCAGTGAGTCCATGACGGTTTTTATGGCATCGGTATCCACGAAATCACGGATCAGCAACTCATAGATTACCATATCCTCAGCAGGGGGAGCGGCAAAATCGGTGGTGGTCCACTGATAATCCGACCAGTTCGTATGCAAAATACTAACAATGCCTTCCGTTTCACCATGAGGATATTCCTTGAGTCCGGGGTATACCGACTCTTCAATCCATTGATCCATGCCCGGATCCAGCACCTTATGTGTGTAAGGATCGGCCAGCCGCAGCTCCCCATCAATATAATACTGATATGCATACTCAGTATCAGGATTCAGACCGGTGAGTGTAATCCAGTAGTGGGTGCCATCAGGAGTCTGGTTCATCAGGCTTTCGTCGCTCAGCTCCCAGTTGTTGAAGTCGCCGATCAGGAATACAAACTCTTTCAAGGCAGGGGGATCGTGCAACACCAGGGTGGCACTGCTTTCATCCAGGTAGTTCACCCCGGGGATCATCCCTTCGGGCATTGCTGCCACAGGGGTTTCAGAACGCACATAAAAATAAGTTACTGCTTCCAGCTCATTCTGATCATCGCGGGCCACAAACCGCACGTCGAACCGTCCGAAATCAGTAGCAATCCATTCGTACACCAGGGGTTCGCCGGTGGTGCTGGTGATGGAATCTTCATTGACATACAGGGTGAGGCTGCTGGCATTGTTGGCTGCTGCCTGAAGAGATACCGCGTCGTCAATTTCATAAATAGGTTGCATTCCTTCGGGCGAAAGAATCACCAGTGCCAGGCCGTCGGGGGCTACCTCCACAAAAAGATCCTGCGATTGAGGGCTTTCTTCAGCGGCCCGGAAAACAAAAGCCATCTGCTGAATCACCACATCAGGGCTGGCATCATAAAACTCGCGGATAGAAGGGGTGATTTCCAGCTCATACAGGTCGGTGGCGATCCTGGTAAGCTGTGGCTGGGTGGTATTGCTGCCCCAGGAGCCGATCACATGAGTCCACGAAGGATTGCCTTCCAGAATCAGGCCCGTATGGGCATATACATCACCTGTATAGCCTTCCAGGGGGGTGCCTGCTGCATTAAAAGTAATGGTCACCGGATTGCCGGGCGATGGCAACGGAGGATCGGCGCTGACAACCTGTCCCTGCAATGAAAGATGAGTGAAGGACAATAGAAATACTGCCACCAGAAACAACTGATAAGGTAATCTTATTTTTTTCATATTACAAAGAGTTAAATCATTTACAAATTCATTTCTATCCGTTCATTGAAACTGATAGACGGGTGGTTACAAAGCCTGCTCCACGACAACCTGGTAGCTCACGTTTCAAAATCCTGTTTGTAAAGAAATGCTTCCTTACCTCCTATAATACATCTTTTATACAATAGGCCTTGTATAGGACTTGATACGGGCAAGGCTTTTAAAGATTTGTCCGGCTGAAGCCAGTCTGTCAAGGTTTTAAAAGACAACAGGAAAACAATGCAACTTGTTCCCTTTGGATCACAAATTTAGTGAATCCTGCCGGTAATGCATGTAAATGAGAAGGTTAATATCGTGCAATCGGTTGCAGGGTTCGGGTGTCAGGGACTTTTCCGGAGCCGATCCTTTTTGTGGCGCCTCCCTCAGCTTGTTTGCAGGGACATAAAAGTATTTCTAATGAACCATTTATAAAAATTCCGCTTTTTCACCTTAAAGTTGATGTTCATTTTTGTAATCCGGTAAAAAAATCCCTCCCGCAGCGCATCATCCTTTTTCTGGTTTTCCTGGTCTTAAAATATGTTGACTGATTGGTTTGTTTTGTAACAGTAAGAAAAATCAATGCGTTACGAAAAACAACCGTTTTTTTTATCCGCTTTGTCATCTCCCAGTCAGGGCCGTACCAAGTCCGTACCAAGTCTTATTCAAGGTTTGCTCAGGATGGTTTGGGGCAAACCGTGCTCAGGGGGTGTATAGTATTTGAACAAAGCATCAAAAAGTGAAACCCACTTTTTAGTTGGTATGATGATTATCATCATATTATATTGAGGGTTTTGGCCCGCGGTCAAGCCAAAAGGGTAAAATAAAAGATGCAAGATATAGGAATAATCTGTATTTTTTCGTACATTTGAAAAAGTGGGGTTTCTGGCCTTGTTTGCTCAGAACTCATCAACGATCCTTCCGTTGAAACTTTATTCTTTAAGATAATATTCAGAAGGATCAAAAGACCTTTACTTGTTTTACCAAAAAATAAAAAACGATCATTATGTTGAAGACCATATCCAAAGTTATTGCCATCATATTCGGCATCCTGCTGATCCTGATCATCGTCCTGCCAATTGCCTTCAGAGGCCGTATTGTGGAAATGGTGCGCACCCAGGTTGATGAAAGTGTGGAGGCACAAGTGAGCTTCGGAGACTTCAGCCTGTCGCTGATCCGTAACTTTCCAAACCTTTCCGTTACAGTAGATGACATCAGGGTTGTGGGCATCACCGAATTTGAAAATGATACGCTGGCCGACATTGGGCAGCTGTCGCTGACCTTCGACCTGATGAGCCTCTTTGGCGATGACCCCTACCAGGTAAAAAGCATTACCCTGGATGAGCCACGATTGCTGCTGCGGGTATTGCCTGAAGGAACTGCCAACTGGGACATTGTTGCCACCGACCCCGATGATCAGCCCCAGGAACAGGAGGAGCCATTCAGGCTTACCCTGCAGAAGGTTGCCATCAACAACGGAAACCTTGTATATCACGACGATCTGCTTACCACCTATATCACCGTCAATGGTCTGAATGCGGTACTCAGAGGAGACCTGTCTGCCGATTTTACGACCCTGGCCACCCGCAATGCCACTATTGAGGAATTCAGCCTGCGTTATGAAACCATGCCGATCCTCACCAGGGTGGGTGTTGAACTGACTGCTGAAATGGATGCCGACCTGGAAGATTTTATCTTTACTTTTCGTGAAAACGAATTGCTGCTCAATGAGCTGCCGGTGCGTTTTGACGGCATGATTGGCATGCCGGATGATGACATTCAGATGGATTTTACATTCGGTGCTCCCGAGTCACAATTCCGTCATTTCCTCTCGCTGATCCCGGCAGTGTATGCCACCGATTTCGAACAGCTCACTACCTCGGGCACCCTGCAACTGGAAGGGTTTGTAAAGGGAATCTATAATGATGATCAGGTTCCTGCTTTTGGAATCGACCTGGTGGTTGACGAGGGCATGTTTCAATACCCTGATCTGCCGGCCGCGGTCGCAGATGTAAATATTGTGGCCTCCATCAGCAATCCGGGCCAGGATATTGACCTGACGGTAATAGATGTTCCTGTTTTCACCATGAATATGGGAGGGCAGCCTTTTGAGGCACGCCTGAACCTGGCAACCCCGGTGAGCGATCCCCAGATAGATGCCATGGTCTCCGGGATGATTGACCTGGGACAGGTATATACCTTCTATCCCCTGGGAGAAGAGGTCACCCTTTCGGGAGTGATCAACAGCGACCTGGAGGCTCGTGGCCGCCTGTCGGCACTGGAAACCGAGCAATATCAGGACTTTTATGCAGAAGGCTCTTTACTGGTGAATGACCTGGAATATGTAAGCCCCGATTTTGCACAGGGAGTGCAGGTGGCTGTTGCCGACTTTCAGTTCTCTCCCCGGTTTCTTGCCCTGAGGGCTTTCGAAATGCGCATGGGCGACAGTGACCTGAGTGCTACCGGCCGCATAGATAATATGCTGGGCTACCTGCTGGATGACCAGTTGCTGACAGGGACTTTCCAGGCCCGTTCAGATTTCTTCAACCTCAACCAGCTGATGGAAGAAACACCCCAGGATACCGTTGCTGATGAACCCATGGAGTTGTCAGTCATCCAGGTGCCTGAAAACATAGACTTTTCATTGGATACCGATTTTGAAAGGATCCTGTTTGGTGATCTGAACATCAGGGATGCTTCGGGACGTATTCATGTGGTCGACCAGCAGGTGCTGCTTCAGGATATGCTGATGCACCTGTTGGGGGGATCGCTGATTCTAAACGGGACATACAGCACCCGGGAGGCAGTGCCCCAGGCAGATTTTTCAATGGATGTCAGACAGTTTGACATTCAGCAAGCCTTCAACCAGTTTAATACCATTCAGGCACTGGCCCCCATTGGTCAGTATGCCAATGGCGCCATATCTGCCACCCTGAGCCTGAACACCCTGCTATCAGACTCCCTGATGCCCATTTTGTCAAGCCTGGCAGGTAGCGGCACCTTGCGCTCTTCGGACGTGCAGGTTCAGAATACCCCGGCCATGAACCAGCTGGCCAATCAAACAAACCTCGACATCTTCCGGGAGATGGCTTTGCGGGATCTGAACCTGAGCTTCAG
>JAWOCF010000060.1:0-8866 GCA_046483935.1 Bacteroidales bacterium
TTTGGGACTACAGCCAAGGGCAAATTCCCGATCTCCCCCTCTCCAGGTCACCCCCTCTCCAGGTCTCCAAGTCTCCCCCTCTCCAAGTCTCAAGTCCCCTGGTCTACTTCACCAGCAAGCTCTCCCCAATCATTTCACCAATCTTTTTCATGGCTTCTTCGGCATGTGACAGCTGGCCGAAATTGCGGGCATTGACCACCACGATGATGGGCTGTCCCTCAGGATTGTTGGCCGGGAAGATAATGCCGGCATTGGCCGCCGTTTCTATTTGTGTTCCGGTTTTCTGTGCAAAAAGCACCCCGGAGGGCAGGCCTGCCTTGATGCGGCGGTCGCCCGTGGTGATGTTCTGCATCACCCCCATCAGGTATTCGGTATGTTCGGGGGAGAGTAGCTCACCGTTGTAGAAGCGCTCCAGCAGCAGCCCCATCGACTCCAGGCGGCCTGAGTTGTAGCCCCGGCGGTAATAGCGGTCGAAGGCCTCTTCCAGCGAATGGACCTTCAGCTCGCTGTCCTCCACGGCCATCAGCCGCAGCAGGCGGTTCATGCGTTCCTGGCGCGAGGCTGTGCTGTTGATGTTCATGATGTCGCGGTTGGTCAGCTTCAGGGCCCCGGGATGGATCTCTGAAAAGGCATCGTAGCGCACCTGCAGCAGGGTGGTGATGGGGTTGATACCCCCGGCAATCATCCGCTCACGCACCTGTTGGTTCAGCTCCTCCTGTCCCATGAGCCGGATCAGCATGTCGGTAGAGCAGTTGTCGCTCTCCCGGATCATTTTTTCCAGCAGGATGGCAATCGTATAGGTGGTGCCGGGCTTCTGCCACTTCACATCGCCATTGCCATCTACAAAGTCTGTTTCCTTCAGGGCAACCTTCTGATCAAGCGATAGCTCTCCGGCATTCACCCTTTGCAGGATGGCGATGGCCACCGGAATCTTGGTGGTGGAGGCGAAATAGAGGTCATTTTCGGCGTTGTAGCTCAGGGAGTGGTCGTCGGCCATGTTCTTGATATAAACGCCCAGGCTGCCGGGCATTTGCTCGTCAAGCAGTGTTATCTGCTCTCTGAGGCTTTCCACCCAACCGGCTTCCTGCACGGGGGCAGGGGCAGGCTCCTGCTGCGGGGCAGGGATCACGATGGTCTTGGCGGGCGCTACAGTAACTTGTTCGCCGGCAGGGGAGACCTCACTGGCACAGGCGGTGAGGAACATGAAAAACAGTATCAGGATCACAGTCATATAACGGTTCGTTTTGGGTTAAGCCTTTAACCAAAAAACCAGTTATTAAAGGTTATATTGTCAGTATTTCTACGGAATTATAAGACTGTCAGTGCCTTGCAGATGGATCTGGAACGGAAAAGGAGGACAAGCGAAGCTTTCTTTTCCCCGGAAGGGGTATTATAAAAAACAAACCCCTGCAACCGGTGATTGCAGGGGATGTTTTTTGGTAGCGGGGACGAGAGTTGAACTCGTGACCTTCGGGTTATGAATCCGACGCTCTAACCACCTGAGCTACCCCGCCGTTTTGAGTGGTGCAAAATTAAGAAACTATTTTTAAAATCAAATGGTGTTTAAGGTTTTTTTTGGGCAAAAGCTTGTTGTTTGCGTTGCTGATGCCGCTGGCGCAGGCTGTTGGCCTGGGTGAGCAGCAACCCCCCGATCACCACGGCCATTCCGACGATCTTGCTCAGGTCGATGATCTCCTTGAGGATCAGGAACGAGGAGATGGCCGTGACCACCGGAATCAGGTTGGTGAAGATGGCCGTGCGTGCAATGCCGATGGCGCGTACTGAGGAAGTATAAAAGATGAAGGCCAGGGTGGAGCCGAATACTGCCAGGGCCAGCACTGCCCCGGCAAGCTCCCAGGTGGGGCGTATGGTGATGAAATCGCTGAAGCCCGTGACCAGGAATACAGGCAGAAAGAACAAGGCCCCCAGCACGTTCTGTACCGAGATGATGGTGAAGGAAGAGTATTTGACGGCCAGCTTTTTCAGGAACAGGATGTTGATCAGGGCCGAGCCCACGGCAAAAAACAACAGGAACAAGCCCAGGGGAGAGGCGCTGAAGCGGAATTGGTTGTCGAGCACCATGATCAGCACGCCCGAGAAAGAGATGATAAATCCCAGGATGTTGATGAATGCCACCTTCTCGCGGAAGGCGATAAAGGCCAGCAGGGGCGAAAACACCGGGATGGTGGCAATGACCACCGAGGCCACCGTGGGCGACACATACAGCAGGCCATAGCTTTCGCCGATGAAATAACAGAAGGGCGAGAAGAACGACAGCAGGACAAAAGGCCAGTAATCTTTCTTCTCGATCTTCTGGCCCAGCTTCAGTACGCGCACCAGGGTAACCATCAGGACCGAAGAGATCAGAAGCCTGAGGAACATGGTAGTGGCCGGATCGTAATACTCGTAAACCACCTTGTACCATACATATGATAATCCCCAGAAGGTCACCGCCAGCAAGGCCAGTGAATATACCCTGAATTGTTTTACCTGCACGTGAACTGTTTTTGGTTTCGGCAGCAAAAGTAATCATTTGATTGCAGCAGCAAAGGCCTGAGATTCAAAAATATCAACAGATTCAAAAAAGTGCAAAAGAACTAGTGGGTTACATTTTTTTGTATATTGGGCATAGTATAAATGAAACAGGCTGAATCATGAACGTCATGGAAAAGTTTACTCTTGAATTTCCATTGGAAGTCACGCCAAAATTGCTCTTTACTTTGATTTCCACCCCGGAAGGTCTGTGCCAGTGGTTTGCTGAGGGGGTTGAAGTGCAGGACGACGTCTTTTACTTCCGATGGGAAGGCTCACGGCAGTCAGCCCGGCTGGTGCATTCCAGCAACAACAAGGGCGTGAAGTTCCAGTGGCTGGAAGAACCCAATAAGGATTTGTTCCTTGAACTACAGGTGATTCATGAATCTACCTCCACTGGGGTATCCCTGTTGGTTACTGATTATGCCGAAGCCGCCGAAATGGATCTTTCCCAGCGGCTTTGGAAAACGCAGGTGGGACACCTGCAACGATTGTTTAGTTCCTGACAGGTTCCTTTTGTTGATGCCTGGGCAGTGAAAACCAGTCTTTTACTCTGACGATGTAACTTTCGGGTGCATTCACATGCCTGAATTCATTTTGCCGCGGGAAATAGCGGTAATCCTGAGCCCATTGCTGATGGTTGGCCTGAATTTGCCTGACAGCATCCACGATCTGCCTTACTTCCTGATCAGAAGTGGTGGGATGCAGCGAGAGCCTGATCCAGCCGGGCTTCTGGGAGAGGTCTCCTGAGCTGATCCGGTCGGTGATTTGCTGGGAGTGCTCATAATCAACATCCAGCAGGAAATGCCCGTAAGTGCCGGCGCAAGCGCATCCCCCGCGTGCCTGGATGCCAAACCGGTCGTTAAGCATCTTCACCACCAGGTTGTAATGAATGTCGGTAAAGTAAAAGGAGATCACCGCCAGGCGTTCGCGGATGTTGTTGGCCAGGATGTTGACCCCCGGAATGCTCAGGAGGCCATCGAAAGCCAATTTCAGCAGTTCCTGCTCGCGTTTACGGATGTTGGCCGTACCCATCTGGTTTTTCAGATCAATACACAAGGCCGCCTTGATGGTTTGCAGGAAGCCGGGGGTGCCGCCATCCTCGCGCACCTCAATGTCATCAATGTACTTGTACTCGCCCCAGGCGTTGGTCCAGTCAACGGTACCCCCGCCGGGGTTGTCGGGCACCTCGCTGTTGTAGATCGAAGAGTCAAAGACTACCACTCCCGGGGTGGCAGGGCCTCCCAGGAATTTATGGGGGGAAAACATCACGGCATCGAGCTTTTCAATGGGGTCGCCCGGATGCATATTGATATCTACATAGGGAGCCGATGCTGCATAGTCTACCAGGCAGATGCCGCCGTATTCATGCATCAGGCGCGCCATGGCGTGCACCGGGTTCTCAATGCCCGTGACATTGCTGCAGGCCGTGAAGGATCCGATCTTTAACTTGCGATCTTTGTATTTCTCCAGCTGCCCGCGCAACTCATCAAGATCAATCAGCAATTCGGGATCGGGCTGCAGCTGCACAATATCGGCAATGGTTTCGAACCATGAGGTGTGGTTGCTGTGATGTTCCATATGGGTGATGAAAACCACAGGCTTTTCGGCTTGCTGCAGGCATTTATTGTTGTTGAGTTTGCCGCATACCCGCAGCCCCAGCATCCGCTGGAACTTATTGATCACCGTGGTCATGCCACTGCCTGCCGCGATGATCACATCATTGGGTCCGGCATTCACATGCTCTTTGATGAGCTTCTGGGCATGATGATATGCATTGGTCATCAACATGCCTGTTTCGCTCGACTCGGTGTGGGTGTTGCCTACAAAAGGCGCAAAGCGGCTGATGAGCGCTTGTTCAATGGGCTGGTACATGCGTCCGCTGGCGATCCAGTCGGCATATATTATTTTTTTTGTCCCGTAAGGGCTCTCATAGCATTGGTCGATGCCTATGATATTCTCGCGAAAAGGCCGGAAATACTCCTCCATGGATGTCATAGCAAATGATTGATTTCGTTGTGCAAATTTGACAAAAAATAATCATTCGGCAATCATTTTTTGCAGCAACTATATTGATGGTGAAAAACTACAGATATACACAAAGATATATATAATTTTTTAAGGCTTTGCAGCTGCAGAACCGGCTTTGTTATTCCTGAGGGGAATGCAGGAAGGAAAAATGGCAGCATTTGATGGCTTTATTCTGCCGGATTCTGTTTTTTATTTGTATTCTGATTAACTTCGTGGTAAGCAACATTATTGATTGGTTGGATGACCTGCCGTATTTGCATTGCCCGCTCACATAAACAAAAAGCTTTGTTGCTTTGTTTTTTTTATGATAATACCCTTTAATTGTGGAATAATTTTTGAAGACGATCTGATAGCAGGAGTTTCCTGTCTTCTCAATTTTTCCTTCTTTAATCATTGAACTTGCTAAACGGAGAGCTGATGAAGAATCGCACCTATTATTCCTGGATCATAATTTCTGTATGGTTGGTTGTTTCCCTGGGCCTGCTGGCTCCTGAAGCCCGGGCCCAGTATTTCGGGCGCAATAAACCCAGCTATCAGAGCTTTGATTTCACCGTTTATGAAACCCCGAACTTCGAGCTGTATCATTATTTTAAAAATGATTCGGTCATTCAGGCCATTGCTTCCACCCACGAGAAGTGGTTCCTGCGGCATCAGCAGATCTTTGCCGACACCTTTGCAGAACCCAACCCGGTGCTGATGTATGCCAATCACCCCGACTTTCAGCAAACCACCGCCATTAGCGGCGCCATTGGGGTGGGCACCCAGGGAGTTACCGAAGCCCTGCGCAACAGGGTGGTGATGCCAGTGCTTGAGACCAATGCCCAGTCGGATCATGTAATCGGTCACGAGATGGTGCATGTGTTTCAGTTCAGGCAGCTTTTTGAGCATGACTCCCTGTCGTTGAACTCATTGCGTAACCTGCCGCTGTGGCTGGTTGAAGGCATGGCAGAATACTTATCGATCGGCAGTGTGGATGCCCATACAGCCATGATTATGCGTGATGCGATCCGCCATCAGGAAGAGGATGAATTTCCTTCCCTTCAGGAAATGACCCGCTCCAACAGGTATAACCCCTATCGCTATGGGCACTCTTTCCTTGCTTTTTTTGCCCGCACCTGGGGGGATTCATTGATCGGCCCTCTGTTTGGGGAAACCGCGCGCTTTGGCTATGAGAGGGCCCTGGAGCGGGTGGTGGGATTGAGCAGCAGTACCGTTTCCGACCTTTGGAGAAGCTCCCTGGAATCGCATTATGAACAGTATATGACCGACACCACCCGGTTTGTCCCTGTGGGGGAAAAGCTGATCACTTCCGACAATGGTGGTAATATTAATATCAGCCCTTCGGTTAGTCCCGATGGAAAATACCTTACCTTCTTTTCTGAACGTGACCTGATCTCCATCGATTTGTTCCTGGCCAATGCACAAACCGGGAAGATCATCCGCAGGCTGACAAGCTCTTCGCGCAATACAGATGTTGACGGCTTCAACTTTGTGGAGTCTGTTGCGGCATGGTCGCCCGAGGGGGACCAGGTTGCCTATGTAATTGTGAAAAAGGGCATCAACCAGATCGTTATTGCCGACATGGATAGTCCCTCCAAAAGTCGTGAGATTTCTATTCCCGGGGTGCCCTCGGTAAATAATCCCGTCTGGTCGCCCGATGGGAATGCCCTGATTTTTAATGGCCTCAAAGACGGACGTCCGGATCTGTTCCGGTATGACCTGAACACCGGCCAGGTGGTAAACCTTACCAACGACCGCTTCTCGTATATCCAGACTTCTTTCTCGCCCGACGGGCGCTATCTGGTCTTTGGTACCGATCGTCCACAGTCTTCCCAGCGTGGTGATGTGAACAACTATAATTTTAACCTGGCGATGATGGACTTGCAGGATGAGAATCGTGCCATCACCGTTTTTGATGTGTTTGCGGGTGCCAATAACCTCAACCCGGTGTTCGACAGTGAGCAGACCGGTATCTACTTCCTCTCCAACAGGGATGGTTTTCGAAACCTGTACTTTATGGAACTGGAGGACCATCAGGTCAATCAGCTGACTGATTTCTATACAGGCATCAGTGGCATCACGCATCTGGCGCCAGCCCTGAGCGTCTCACGGCAGACCGGAGAGGTGGTTTATGCGCACTATCAGGATGAGAATTATTTTATCTATAAGGCTCAGCCGGGCGATTTTGAAAGAATCCCTGTCGATCCTATGGATATAGACATGACAGCAGCTACCCTGCCTCCTTTCCAACGGGCTTCCTCCCCGATCGTAGATGCCAACCTGAAGCATGAGCCCGAAGAAAACATTTTTCCTGTTGATTCCTATGTAGAGAAGCCCTACAAGCCCAAGTTTGAGTTGTCGTTTATAGGCAGCTCCGGAGTGGGCATGGCCACCAACCGATTTGGCACGGGAGTTTCTGGTGGGGTAAGCATGATGTTTACCGACATCACAGGCGACAACCAGCTGTTTGCTGCCGTGGCAGTTAATGGCGAGATCTATGACTTCGGTGGCCAGGTGGGCTATCAGAATCAAAAAGGCAGGATCAGCTGGGGAGGCATGATCTCTCACATCCCTTATCCCTTTGCCCGCCTGCGGTTGGTGCCCGATACCATGGGAACTCCTGATGGTCCGGTGCAGGTTGATAACCTGCAGCTGCTGTTGCAGCGCACTTTTGAAGATCAGCTTTCCTTCTTTTCTTATTACCCCATCTCTACTACCCGGCGACTGGAGTTCACGGCCAGCCTGGCATTCTATTATTTCCGGATTGATGCCATCAACAACTATTACATGGGGCAGTTTAAGGTAGGAGAGAGCCGCGAGCGCCTGGAGGCCCCTTCGGGCTTTAACCTTCAGCGGCTGAATCTGGCCTACGTGGGCGACAACTCTTACTTTGGGATGGCCTCGCCCATTCGTGGGCAACGGTATCGCTTTGATGTGGAGAAATACTTCGGCAGGGTCGACATGTGGAGTACCACACTTGATTACCGCAGGTATCAGTTCATCCGACCCCTGACCATCGCCTTCCGCGCCATTCACCTGGGCCGCTATGGAAAGCAAGCCGAAAACGATCTGTTCTATCCCTTATACCTGGGGTATCCTGGTTTTGTTCGTGGCTATGATTATAACTCGATGAACCGGATGGAGGAATCTTTCTTCGATGACTTTAACTTCGACCATTTGCTGGGTAGCAAGGTGTTGATGGCTGGGTTGGAAGTGCGGCTCCCTTTTACCGGCCCTGAGCGCCTGGCATTGATCAACAGCGGGCTGTTTTTCACCGAGCTGACCTGGTTTCTGGATGCCGGGCTGGCATGGGGCGATGACGACCAGATTACTTTTAATCCCTCGGAGGCTTCTGCAACCAAACGCTTTCCGGTATTCAGCACCGGGCCTTCCATACGCATCAACGTGTTTGGGGCCCTGATCCTGGAGCCCTACTATGCCCTGCCTTTCCATACCAAAGGAATCCAAAAAGGAGTGTGGGGACTGAACTTCCTCCCAGGCTGGTAGTCATCCCTCACCTGAATAAAAAAGAGGCTGCATCCCAACGATGACAGCCTCTTTTTTATGCCTGCTTCTTACCTGCCAGAACTTGCCTCCCGGTAATCATGCCTCAGAATGACTCCTGATTTTCTTTGATTCATCCTTATTCCGAAGGCTGATTAAAGACGTAGTTCAAACGTAGTTTAAACGTATCATAAACGTATCATAAACGTATCATAAACAATTCAAGCCGTTTATAAGACGTTTGTAAAACGTTTATAAATGATCTCAGACAAGAGGCTGGAAGGGGGTTAAACCCTCTGGTATCAAGCGCTGCTCCACAACTGGGCCAGACTGTCCTTTCAGCCCCAGGGGCCTGCTGGTGATTGAAGCAGTTTTTTATGATGATTCAGGAGATATCCAGGCCCGGGGTCATGCCTGCAGGGTTGTTATTGTGTATAAAGAAAAAGGCCGGCCCGGTATATTCCCCCGGGTCGGCCTCTTCATAAAACGATGATAATTCTTAATGCTCTCCGTGCATCAGCTTTCGGATCAGCGGGGTAACAATCAATGCCAGCAGTGCCATGGCAATGGCAACGACACCAATGGTAGAGAATACATTGGAATAAGAAAGCAGGGTAGAGAATGCTCCGCCTCCTTTTTCTGCCACTATCTCAGGTGAAAGCCCCGAAACATATTTGGTAATCTGTTGAAGGATTCCACCATCGGCAGTCACCTCTTTGGTAGTAAACTGTGCAATGATCCCTGCGATATATTGAGCAAAGGAGATCGACAGGAACCAAACCCCCATCATGAAGGAGAC